>NZ_JNZR01000002.1:0-422059 GCF_000717585.1 Micromonospora globosa | reverse complement strand
GGTCAGGGGCGGTGGGGTCAGGGGCGGTGGGGGTCAGGGGCGGTGGTGCATGGCCAGGCGGAGCAGGAGGAAGCGCAGGGCCGTCGCGGCCAGGTTGGCCGTTACCAGGACGGTCAGCTCCAACGCGCGGTTCGGGGTTGTGGTGGCGTGCAGCGCGGCCAGGGAACCGCTGGTCAGGGCCAGGCCGAGGGCGAACGCGAGCAGGCCCTGGAGGTGGTGCCGGCCGGCGTGGCGGCGCCCGGTGACCCCGAACGTGAGCCGCCGGTTGGCGGCCGTGTTGGCCACCGCGGTGAGCAGCAGCGCCAGCAGGTTCGCCGGCTGCGCCCCGAGCGGGCCGCGGGCCAGCAGGAACAACAGCAGGTACGCGAGCGTGCTCGCCACGCCCACAGCGGCGAACCGGGCGAGCTGGCGGGGCAACCCGATCGGCACCTGCGCCGGCGGGGCCGGCAACGGCCCCCGGCCGAGCTGGGCGCGTAACTGCGCCAGCGGCAGCGCCCCGGTCACCAGCGCCCGGCCCAGCCGCCCGATGCCGCGCAGGTCGGCCAGCGCGGTGGCGACGATGTCGACCCGGCTGTCCGGGTCGTCCACCCAGTCCACCGGCACCTCGTGGATGCGCAGCCCGGCCCGCTGCGCCAGGACCAGCAGCTCGGTGTCGAAGAACCAGCCGGTGTCCCGCACCAGCGGCAGCAGCTCGGCGGCCACGTCGGCGCGGATCGCCTTGAACCCGCACTGGGCGTCGGAGAAACGCGCCGCGAGCGCCCCACGCAGCAGCAGGTTGTAGCCGCGCGAGATGACCTCCCGCTTGGCACCCCGGACCACCCGGCTGGCCCGCGCCAGCCGGGTGCCGATGGCCAGGTCCGAGTGCCCGGAGATGAGCGGGGCGACCAGCGGCAGCAGCGCGGCCAGGTCGGTGGACAGGTCCACGTCCATGTACGCGAGCACCGGCGCCGGCGAGGCCGACCAGGCGGCGCGCAGTGCCCGCCCGCGGCCCTTCTCGTCCAGGCGCAGCACCCCCACCCCGGGCAGCTCGTCGGCGAGCGCCCGCGCCACCGCCGGGGTGCCGTCCACGCTGGCGTTGTCGGCCACAGTGATCCGGAACGGGTACGGGAAGTGCGCGGTCAGGTGCGCGTGCAGCCGCCGGACGCAGGGGCCCAGATCGGTCTCCTCGTTGTAGACCGGGACCACCACGTCGAGCACCGCGCTGCCGGCCGCGGGCCGGGCCTGCACGGCGGCCCGGGGCGCGTACGTGCCAGTCATCGCTCAGCCCTGCTTTCCGCTGCTCAGGTCGTACACGGTCACGCCGTCGACGGTGGTGGCGGTGAAGGTCTCGGTGACCCACGCGGCGATCTCGGCCGAGGCGTTGCTGCCGCCGTCGGCCCGGAACCCGCCGCCGCCGAGGAAGTAGTGGATCCGCCCGTCGGCGACGTACCGCTGGAACTGGGCGAGCGTCGGCGACGGGTCGCTGCCGTTGAAGCCGCCGATCGGCATGACCGGCCGGCCGGTCGCCAGCTGGTAGCCGGAGGCGTTGTTCGAGCCGATCGTGGCGGCGACCCAGGTGTAGTCGTCGGCGTCGGCGGTGAGCAGCGCGGTCATCTCGGCGCTCGGCTCACGGGCGTCGAGCAGCCCGCCCATGCCGCCACCGCGCTGCCCCCGCCCCTCCTGCCCGGTCCCGCCGTCCTGCCCGGGGAAGCCGCCCTGCCCCGGGGTGCCGCCCGGCGCGGTGCCGCCGTCCTGACCGGTGCCGCCGGGCGCGCCCGGGGTCGAACCACCACCAGGGAATCCGGGGAACCCACCGGCGTTCGCCCCGCCATCCTGGCCGGTACCGCCCGGGCCGGAGCCGTCGGAACCCGTGCCGTCCGAGCCGGTGCCGTTCGGGCCACCCGGGAAGCCCGGGAACTGCCCGTTCCCGCCGCCCGGCATCCGGCCGCCCGGTCCGCCGGGGCCGCCGAAGCCACCCGCTCCGGCCGGCCCGGCACTCGGGATCGAGCCGCTGTGGGGGGTGGCAGCGGTCTGCATCGCGTACGCGGCCGGCCCGGCCAGCGCCACCGCGATCCCGGCGACAGACACCACCGGCACCACCCACCGCACAACCCGCCCGGCAAACCCAGCCCCGGGCCCCGCCGCCACCCCCGTCTCCGAGTTGACCAAGGAGTTCGCGTCACTTTGAACGCCGTTCCCGGACGCGAACTCCTTGATCACCGCCGAGGTGGCAAGGAGGGCTGCGGTGGTCAGGCCCACGGCCAGGATTGTGGAGCGCAGCCAGGGGTGCCAGTCGGGGGTGCGGCCGAGCAGGTGCCAGGACCACCAGGCGGTGACCGCCAGCGTGCCGGCCAGGACCAGCGCGGCGGCGAACCGGCGCCACCGGCCCGGTGCTGAGCGGGCGCGCCACAGCAGCGTGACGCCGATGCCGGCCAGCGCGCCGACCGCCGGGGCCAGGGCGACCGTGTAGTACGCGTGGAAGATCCCGGACATGAAGCTGAAGATCAGTCCGGTGACCAGCAGCCAGCCGCCCCAGAGCAGCAGACCGGCCCGCGTGCGGTCGGTACGCGGTGCCCGCCCGGCCAGCCACAGCCCCGCGACCAGCAGGATCAGCGCGGCGGGCAGCAGCCAGGAGATCTGCCCGCCGACCTCGGTGTCGAACATCCGCAGGAGACCGGTCTGACCGGAGAACGGCCCGCCGCCTCCCCCACCGGGCCGGCCGCCACCGCCGCCCACGCTGCCCACCTCGTCGCCGGTGATGCGGCCCAGCCCGTTGTAGCCGAGCGTCAGCTCCAGGATGCTGTTGTTCTGCGAGCCGCCGATGTACGGGCGGGCGCTCGCCGGCGCCAGCTCGACGATCGCCACCCACCAGCCGGCGGAGACGACCACCGCGAGCCCGGCCAGCAGGAGCTGCCGGATCCGCCGTCCGAGTCCGGTCGGCGCGGCCAGCAGGTAGACCCCGGCGAAGACCGGGATCACCAGGAGCGCCTGGAGCATCTTGGTGAGGAAGCCGAAGCCGACGAGCACGCCGGTCAGCACGATCCACCGCGTGCTCGCCGTCTCGACCGCGCGCACCGTGGCGTACGCGGCGGCGACGAGCAGGAACACCAGCAGCGCGTCCGGGTTGTTGAACCGGAACATCAGCGTCGCCACCGGGGTGAGCGCGAGCACCGCGCCGGCGAGCAGGCCGGCGGCCGGGCCGTACCAGCGGCGGACGGTCGCGTACAGCACGCCGACGGAGGCGACGCCGAGCAGCGCCTGCGGCACCAGGATCGACCAGCCGCTCAGGCCGAAGATGCGCACCGAGAGCGCCATCAGCCACAGCGAGGCGGGGGTCTTGTCCACTGTGATCGAGTTGGCCGCGTCCGAGGAGCCGTAGAAGAACGCCGTCCAGCTCTGCGAGCCGGCCTGCACGGCGGCGGAGTAGAACGCGTTGGCCCAGCCGGAGGCGCCCAGGCCCCACAGGTAGAGCAGCGCGGTCGCGACCAGCAGGCCGGCCAGGGCCGGCCGGGCCCAGCGCGGATCGCGGCCGGTGCGGGTCTCCTCAGGTACGGGCGCGGGGGCCGGCTCGGTGCCGGGTGGACCGGCCGTGGGCACGGTCGGCGGGCTGTCGGTTCGGTTCATGCCGGCAAGACTCGGCGGGCCCGCTGGCCCGCTCCCGTGAGCGGCCTATGCGTCGGCTGTGGATCCCGGCAGCCAGACCGTGAACGCGGTGTGGCCGGGCCGGCTGACCACGTCGACCCGCCCGTGGTGCGCCTCCACCACGGCGGCGACGATGGCCAAGCCCAGGCCCGTGCTGCCCTGCGCGCGGGAGCGGGAGGTGTCGCCGCGCGCGAACCGCTCGAAGACCTCCGGCTGCAACTGCTCCGGGATGCCCGGCCCGTCGTCGGTGACGCGTAGTTCGACGCCGCCGGGCGCGGGCGCGAGCCGGACCGTGACTGTGGTGCCGGCCGGGGTGTGCACCCGCGCGTTCGCCAGCAGGTTCGCCAGCACCTGGTGCAGCCGGTGGGCGTCGCCGGTGACGGTGAGCGGCTCGTCGGGCAGGTCGAGTTGCCAGCGGTGGTCGGGCCCGGCGACGTGCGCGTCACTGACCGCGTTCACGGCCATGGCGGTCAGGTCGACCGGCTCGGCGGCGAGCGGGCGGCCGGAGTCCAGCCGGGCCAGCAGCAGCAGGTCGTCGACGAGGCTCGTCATCCGGGTGCTCTCCGACTCGACGCGGCGCAGCGCGTGCGCCACGTCGGGCGGCACCTCCTGGCGGCCCCGGCGGGCCACCTCGGCGTACCCGCGGATGGCAGCGAGGGGGGTGCGCAGCTCGTGGCTGGCGTCGGCGACGAACTGGCGTACCCGGGTCTCGCTGGCCTGCCGGGCGACGAGCGCGGCGGCGACGTGGCCGAGCATCCGGTTGAGCGCGCCGCCGACCTGCCCGACCTCGGTGCGGGGGTCGGTGTCGGCGGCCGGCACCCGCACGGACAGGGCGACCTCGCCGCGGTCGAGCGGCAGTTCGGTGACCCGGGCGGCGGTGGCGGCGACGCGGTTGAGCGGCCGCAGCGTCACCCGGACGATGAGCAGACCGAGGGCGCCGGCGATGACCAGGCCGGCGCCGATCACCCCGGCCTGCGCGACGAGCATCCACATGACGGTGTCGTCGACCTGGGCCAGCGGGATCGCGAGGACCAGCACGTCGCCGTCGCCGCGCGGCGACGGGAGCGCGATCGCGCGGTAGTCGCCCCGGTCGCCGACGACGACTGTGTGCGGGCGGTCGCCGACGGGTACGCGGGCCAGCGCGGTCAGGTCGGCGGCGGGCACCTCCTCGCTGTCGCCGTTTCCGGACCGGACCCGGCCGACGGGTTCGGCGGCGGCGGGCACCCGGACGGCGATCGAGCCCGGCGGGAAGCCGCCAGGGGGGTCCGGCGCCACCTCGTCGGAGTCCGGCGGGGTGGGCCGCTGGTCCGGTCGCGGCGGGTCGACGCCGCGGCGGGCCCAGCGTTCGAAGTCGGCGGGCCGCCGGTCGCCGAAGGTGAGCTGGTTGTCGATCTGGTCGATCAGGAAGTGTCGCAGCGCGACTGTGGTCAGGCCGCCGATGCCGATGCTCACCAGCGCGAGCAGCGCCACCACGGAGAGCACCAGGCGGCGGCGCAGCGACCAGCCGGCCAGGCGGCGGCGCAGCCGGCCGCCCCTGTCACTCGGCGGGTTTGAGGACATAGCCCGCCCCGCGCAGCGTATGGATCATGGGCGCGCGGCCCGCGTCGATCTTCTTGCGCAGGTACGAGATGTACAGCTCGACCACGTTGGCCTGGCCGCCGAAGTCGTAGTTCCACACCCGGTCGAGGATCTGCGCCTTGCTGAGCACCCGGCGCGGGTTGCGCATGAGGTAGCGCAGCAGCTCGAACTCGGTGGCGGTGAGCGTGATCAGGTCGTCGCCGCGGCGTACCTCGTGGCTGTCCTCGTCGAGGGTGAGGTCGCCGACGGTGAGCACCGCCTCCTGGCGGGCGGCGACCGCGAAGCCGGAACGGCGCAGCAGCGCGCGCAGCCGGGCGATCACCTCCTCCAGGCTGAACGGCTTGGTGACGTAGTCGTCGCCGCCGACCGTGAGCCCGGCGACGCGTTCCTCCACCGCGTCGCGGGCGGTCAGGAACAGCACCGGCACGCTCGGGAACTGCTCGCGCAGGCGGCGCAGCACCTGGAAGCCGTCCAGGTCGGGCAGCATCACGTCGAGCACCACGGCGTCCGGGCGGAACTGGCGGGCGGTGGTGACAGCCGCCATGCCGCTGCCGGCGGTGGCGACCTGCCAGCCCTCGTACCGCAGCGCCATCGAGAGCAGGTCGGTGAGTGTCGGCTCGTCGTCGACGACGAGCACCCGCACCGGTTCGCCGTCCGGTCGGCGCAGCTCGATGCGACCCTGCGCGGACTGCGCGTTCATGACCATGCCCCCATCGTGGGCGGACCCGCTGTCGGCGGGCTGTCCCGATCCTGTGTACCAGCTGTGCGCGCCGCGCGGCGGCGATCCGGGCAGGTCGACGGGGTCTTCCGCACCGGGGCTACCCGGTGGTAACTTCCCGGCATGTCCATCGATGGTCGTTTTTCCGGCCGGTTGGCCGGCAAGGTGGTGCTGGTGACCGGCGCGGCCCGGGGCATCGGCGAGCACACCGCCCGCCTCGCCGCGGCGCGCGGCGCCCGGTTGTCCCTCGTCGGGCTGGAACCCGACCGGCTCGCCGCGCTCGCCGCCGAGCTGGGCCCGGGGCACGCATGGTTCGCCGCCGACGTCACCGACCAGAACGCCCTCGCCGCGGCGGTGGACGGGACACTCGCGACGCTGGGCGGGATCGACGCGGTGGTGGCGAACGCCGGGGTGGCCAACCGCGGCACGATCGCCGTCGGCGACGTCGAGGCACTGGTGCGTACCGTCGAGGTCAACCTGATCGGGGTGATGCGCACCGCGGCGGCGACCGTTCCCGCGCTCGTCGACCGGGGTGGCTACCTGCTGATCGTCTCCTCGGCCGCGGCGTTCGCCGCACTGCCCGGCATGGCCGCCTACTGCGCCTCCAAGGCCGGCGTCGAGCAGTTCGGCAACGCGGTCCGCCTCGAACTGGCGCACCGGGGCGTGGCGGTGGGCACCGCCCATCCGTCGTGGGTGGACACCGACCTGGTCCGCGAGGCGCGCGCCGACCTGCCGGCCTTCTCCACGGCGCTGGCGAAGCTGCCCTGGCCGCTGCGGCGCACCACCACTGTGGCCGAGTGCGCCGAGGCGTTCGTCCGGGCGATCGAGCGCCGCAGCCGCCGGGTGTACGTGCCGCGCGCCGTCGCCGGCGTGCAGGCGATGCGATCGGTGCTGGTCAGCCCGCTGGCCGACCGGCTGGTGGGCCGCACCGCCCGCGCCACCGTCCCGCTGATCGAGGAGCAGTCCCGGGCGCTGGGCCGGGGCTTCGGTGCGAGCACGCCGCAGGGGCGGCCGTGACCACGGCGGTGGAGGTCGTCTACGAGCGGCGCGGCGCCGGGCCCGCGCTGGTGCTGCTGCACGGCATCGGTCACCACTGGGCCGCCTGGCGGCCGGTGCTGGACCGCCTCGCCGAGGCGCACGACGTGATCGCCGTCGACCTGCCGGGCTTCGGCCGCTCCCCGGTGCCCGCGGCCGGGCTGCCCGCCGACATGCCCGGGCTGGCCGCGGCCATGGTCGAGCTGTTCGGCGCGTTCGGGCTGGAACGCCCGCACGTCGCGGGCAACAGCCTCGGCGGCGCGATCGCGCTGGAACTGGCCGCGCTCGGCGCCGTCTCCTCGGCCACCGCGCTGTCGCCGGCCGGGTTCTGCAGCGCGCGCGAACTGCGCTGGGCGCTGACCGTGCTCTCCCTGCACCGCAACGCGGCCCGGCTGCCCGAACCGGTGCTGCGCCGTCTGTTCGCCACGCCCGCGCTGCGGATGCTGGCGATGGGCATGATCCTGGCCCGGCCCAACCGGATGGCGCTCGACGACGCGGTCGCCGACGCCCGCGCGCTGCGCCAGGCGCGGGCGTTCCGCGCCGTCGCGCGCGCCGGAAGGGGGTACGCCTACGCGGGCGCCCCGACCGTGCCGGTCACAGTCGCGTGGGGTACGCGGGACCGGATCCTGCCGTACCGGCAGGCGGCGCTGGCGCGTACCCGGCTGCCCACCGCGCGGCACCTGGACCTGCCCGGCTGCGGGCACGTGCCGATGCACGACGACCCCGAGCTGGTCGCCTCGGTCATCCTCGGCACCACAGGCGTCCGGCCGGCCTGACGCGCCGCGTCCGGCCGCTGCGAGACGACCTCACTCGGTCGCGCCGAACGGGAACGTGTGCACGTACCGCATCGTCCAGCCGCCGG
The DNA here is from genome assembly GCF_000717585.1 of Micromonospora globosa. Classification (NCBI taxonomy): domain Bacteria; kingdom Bacillati; phylum Actinomycetota; class Actinomycetes; order Micromonosporales; family Micromonosporaceae; genus Micromonospora; species Micromonospora globosa. The sequence goes on along the minus strand of NZ_JNZR01000002.1, from coordinate 414,245 downwards.
GCGACGCGTGGTCGTCGCGCTCGTAGAGGTGGTCGGCCACCCCCTCGGCCGGTTCCTCCGGATGACGCAGCACCCACCGGGGCGGCGGCGCGCCGTCCGGCCCGGCGGGCAGGTCCCGGGTCAGCTCGTCGGCCGGCCCGCCGACGAACCGCACGCGCACCACGGCCACCGCTGCCCTCCGTCCGTCGACGCCCTCGCCGCGAAGCTACCCCGCCGCGGCGCCGCCCCTCGGCGGTTTGCACAGCTCCGGGGCCGGGTAGCGGGACCGGAGGGCACCGGACGAGGCGAGGAGTGGCGATGAGGACGCTGGGCGGGCGGTACGAGCTCGAACAGCGAGCCGGCCTGGGTGGCATGTCGGAGGTGTGGCGCGCGCACGACCGCGTGCTGGACCGGACCGTCGCGGTGAAGCTCATCTCGCCCGCACTGGACGGCGACGCCGGATCGGTGGACCGGATCCGGGCCGAGGCACGCTCGGCGGCGCGGCTGGTGCACCCGAACGTCGCCAGCGTGCACGACTTCGGCACCGCGACACTGCCGGACGGACGCCCGGTGCCGTACATCGTGATGGAGCTGGCCGAGGGCGAGACGCTCGCCGCGCACCTGCGCAACGGGCCGCTGGACTGGCGCATCGCGGTACGGGTCTGCGCCGAGGTGTGCGCCGCGCTCGCCGCCGCGCACGCGCACGACATCGTGCACCGGGACGTCAAGCCCGCGAACGTGATCCTCACCCCGTGCGGGGTGAAGGTGCTCGACTTCGGCATCGCCACTCCGGCCGGCGCACCGGACCACACTCCGGACGGCGTCGTCGTGGGCACCCCGGCGTACCTGGCGCCGGAGCAGCTCGACCGCCGGCCGGCCACCCCGGCCGCCGACATGTACGCGCTGGGCGTGCTGCTGTACTACTGCCTCACCGGTGAACTGCCGTACGAGGCCGGCACCACCACCCAGCTGCTCGGGTCGCGCCGCCGCCGGCCGCCCCGCCCGCTGCCCGAGGTTCCCGGCCTGCCGGGCGAGGTGGCCGAGCTCGTCCGCCGCTGCCTCGACGCCGACCCGTGCGCCCGGCCGACCAGCCCGATGGCCGCGCTGCTGCTGGCCGAGGCCGTGGACGCCCGGGTCTACGTGCCGATGACCGCGATGCTGCCCCGGCAGCGCGCGCCGCAGGTGTCGCCGTGGACCAGCCGGGCCGCCGCCGAGGCCACCGAGGCGATGGCCGTCGACGCCGCGCCCGGCGGCCGGATCGGCTGAGCGCTCCTACTGCCTGCTCGGGCGCGGTTTCGCCGGTCGGGGTCCGGGAACGCGGTCCGGTGAGTGACGGGAGGAACGCGATGCCGGATCCGAGTTCCTGGCTGGCCGAGACGGCCACGGCGACCGCGGCGGGCGGTCACGTACGCACCGACGACGGCGGGCTCTCCTCCGCCCTGGCGTCCCCGCTGGCGCCGCACTGCACCGGCCTGACGCCGGAACAGCTCCTGGCCGCGGCGTTCGCCTCCTGCCTGCACCACGCGGCGGTGGAGGCGGCCGGGGAGATCACCGACGAGGCGCACACCGTGCAGGTGACCGCCGAGGCGAAGCTGGGCCGCGACGACGACGGCCGCTACCGGGCCGACGTGCACGCCGAGATCTCCTCGGCGGGACTGACCCGGGACCAGCTGGCCGACCTGGTCGCGTACGCCGATCGGCTCTGGCCCTTCTCCAGCGGAGATCCGAGCCGGCACCGCCTCACCGTGACCCCGGCGGAGAACGGCCGGCACTGAGAGGTCACCAGCGGAAGCCGGCGGTGACCGCGCGGTGGTCGCTGTCCGGGGTGTGCAGCACCCCGGCGGCGGTCGGCGTCAGTCCCCGGTAGAGGACGTGGTCCGGGCGGGTGACCGGCAGCCCGGCCGGCCAGGTGAACCCGAATCCCTGCCCGGCCTCGGCCTGCGCGTCGCCGAGCAGCCGGGTCAGCGGGTCGAAGACCCGGTCGGTGGTGGCGGTGTTCAGGTCGCCGAGCACCACCAGCCGGTCGGCCGGGTCGGCACGCACGGCGTCGGCGAGCGCGGCGACGGTCTGGTCCCGGGTGGCGGTGTGCCCGGCCCGCGCGGAGCCGAGGTGGACCACGTACACGGCCAGGTCGCCCTGAGGCGCGGCGACCACGGCCCGCAGCGCGCGGTCCCAGCCCAGCCCGGTGTCGACGCCGTGCGCCTCGCGGATCGGCCACCGGCTCCACAGCGCGACAGTCGACACCACCGCCCGGTGCGGGTAGCGCTCGGCCAGCACGGACGCCACCCGGTCGCCGTCGGCGACCTCCTGGAGCCCGATCAGGTCCGGGGCGTCGCCGGTGAGCGCGCCGACGGTGGCGGCCGGGTCGGGGTTGCCCACGCGCAGGTTCTGGCTGACCACGCGGACCGCGGCGCCGTCCGCGCCGGCGGCCGGGGGCAGCCACGCGCGGCCGTAGAGCCCGGCCCAGACCAGGGCCGGCAGCAGCACCGCCAGCAGCGCCGGCCGGGATCGGCGCAGCAGCGCCGCGAGCGCGAGCAGCGGCACGGCGATTCCGAGCAGCGGGGTGACGCTGTCCACCAGGCTGCCCAGGCCGTGGACGTTCGGCACCAGCCGGTGCCCGGCCAGCAGCAGCGTGAGCAGCACGGCGCAGACGATGACGACGGCGCCGCGCCGGCTGCGGGGGCCGGGCGGGCGCTCGTCGACCATCCGCTGCGTCACCGTCGGAATCGTATCGAGCGCCCGGGTCGCCGCGCGGCGGCGTCGCCATGATCCACGGTCTCCGCACCGTGAGCCGCCGGATCGCGAGGAGTCGATCCCGGCGGGTCGGCGGACCGCCGCCGGGCGAGAGACGGCCGACCAGGGCACCCTCGGCCGAACGGTGGAGCCGGGCGTCGGCCGCCGCCGGGTCGGCTCGGCGTCCGTTTCGCACCACCGAAACCGACATAGGCATTCTTCCGGGTACGCGCGGTTGGCGGTTTTCATGATCCGCCACCCCTGATGTCGTCCGCGAATCCGGCAGATTGTGGCGCATGCCACCAATCACCCCGATGGCAAAGAGCCGGAAGCTTTCTAGCCTCGGCGGGTGCACCCCGACGACCCCGATCATCAGCCGTTGCCCGCCAACCGCCCGGTTCGCCGAACGATTGACCCGGCATCAGCCGAACGGAGGGTGGGGCGTCACCGCGCCCCGGAACCGCCACGACGCGGCCCGGCCCGGTCCGTGCCCGGCCGGATCGCGGTGGCCACCGGCGTCACCTGCTGCCTCGGCCTGATCGGCGTGGCGGGCGTCGGCGAGACCGGCCCGGCGCACCTGGAGGTACGCGAGGCGGTCGCCGACCGGGCCGCCGCCGACCAGCGCGCCTCCCGCGACTTCACCCGGGTCGCGCCACCGGCCGCCGCGGCCCTGCCGCCGCCGGCTCCCACGCCCGGCGCCACGGCGACGAAGAAGCCGCCGCGCAAGCCCGTGCTGCCCGCGCGTCCCCGTCCGGTCGCCGGCCTGGACCAACGGCAGATGGACAACGCCAAGGCCATCGTCGACGTGGGGCGGGAGATGAAGATGCCCCGCCGGGCACTGGTCGTCGCAGTCGCCACCGCCATGCAGGAGAGCAACCTCTACAACCTGGCCAGCGACGTGGTGCCGCAGTCCTTCGACCACCCGCACCAGGGCAGCGGCTCCGACCACGACTCGGTCGGGCTGTTCCAGCAGCGGCCCAGCAGCGGCTGGGGCACCGTCGCCCAGCTCATGCGGCCGGCGTACGCGGCCCGGGCCTTCTACGCCGCGCTGCGCGAGGTGCCGGGCTGGGAGGACATGAGCGTCACCGCCGCCGCCCAGGCGGTGCAGGTGTCCGCCTACCCCGACGCGTACGCCCGGCACGAGAAGCGCGCCACGACCGTGGTGTCGGCGCTGGTCTGACCCGGCGCCGGTCAGGCGGAGCTGCGCCCGGCGCCACCTGGCCGTACGCTCGCCGCGGCGGTGGGGGTGTCCACCGCCACCCGCTCGCCCCGCGCCCCGGCCAGGATCTCGTCGACCCGGGACTCCCGGCGGCGGCGCGCCAGCAGGGCCGCCTCGAACTCGCGGCGCGCCCGCACGGCCTCGGCGTACGCCTCCTCCCGCAACCGGCGGGCCTCCTCACGTGCGGCCTCCAGCTCGGCGCGGGCCTGCGCCAGCAGCTCGGCGGCCTCCCGTTCGGCGACGGACGGGTGGGGCGCGGCCGTCTCGACCGGCGCGGTACGGCGATGCAGGAAGTCGCACAGGTGCACGGCGTCCAACCGGATCTGGTCCCACTCCCGGCCGGCCCCGGCGGCGCCCTCCGCTCGCGCCGCCAGCCGACCCAGCCGCAGGCTCAGCTCGTCCAGACAGGCGTCGACCTGCCGCCTGTCGTAGCCGGTCTCCACCACCGAGAACCTCATGCGTCGCCCCCCAGGCAGCCGGTGCGCGTCCCCACCTGCCGATCCTGCGGTCCCCGCGCTCCCGGGCGCGGCCGTTCCCACAAAATGTTCAGGATGCGGAGGCCCGGACTTCCCGCCCCTACGGGTGCTTCGGGAGCACGACCACCCGTCCGAAGAACTCGTCGATCCGGCGTACCACGTCGTTGAAGTCGTCCAGGTCGATCGGCTTCGTCACATACGCGTTGGCCTGGAGCGTGTAGCTGCTGACCACGTCGGTGTCGGCGTTGGAGGTGGTGAGCACGACGATCGGGATGGTCCGCAGGCTCTCGTCACCCTTGACCTCGCCGAGCACCTGCCGCCCGTCCATCCGGGGCATGTTCAGGTCGAGCAGGATCACGTCGGGGCGCTGCGCCTCGGTGTGCCGGCCCTCGCGGCGGAGGAACTCCATCGCCTCCTGGCCGTCGGCGACCACGTCGATGACCTTGTCGACGTCGGAGTCGGCCAGCGCCTCCTCGATCATCAGGACGTCACCCGGGTCGTCGTCCACCACCAGGATGCGAACGGGGCTGGGGCTGGTCTGACCCATCGGTTTACCTGCTTCGTGGTGAGGAGGGCGTCCGGCCGCACGGCCGGCTGCTGGCGGGGAAATGTACCGGATCAGGAGGCGGCCGGCGCGGTCGGGTCGGCGGTGTCGAGGCCGCGGTGGAGCACCTCGGCCAGCCCGGTCACCTGGAGCACCCGGGCCACCCGGCCGGTCGCCCCGGTGAGCCGCAGCCAGCCGCCGTCGGCGGCGACGATGTTGTCCCCCCGGACGAAGGCCGCGATGCCGGTGGAGTCGCAGAACGTCAGTTCGGTGAGGTCGAGCAGCAACTCGCGGTGCCCCTCCGCCACCACCCGGTCGATCGCCGAGCTCAGCTCTCCGGCCGTGCCGAGGTCGAGCTCGCCGGCCAGCCGGAGGCAGACGCCGCCCCCGTCCCGCTGGGCGTACGTGACGGTGAACGTCACAGTGGCCCCTCTCGCTCCCACCGCAGGCGAACCCTTGCAGTGGTGCAAGTATATGCGACGGCCGGCCCGGCGCCCGTCAGCGGCCCGCCGCCGACAACCCGCCCACCAGGGCCCTCCCCCGGTCGAGGAAGGCAGCCGCGCGCGGGAAGTCGCGCAGCTGCTGTCCATAGTGCTCCAGCGTCAGCCCGACCGCGCCCGCCGGCACCCCGCGGCTGACCAGGATCTCCACCAGCCACTCGACGAACCCGGTGAACAGCGTCGCGTCGTCCACGTAGAGCGCGGCGGCCAGGAAGTCCACGATGTAGCCGAGGTCGCTGATCGTGGAGTCGAGCTGCGCCGGGGTGTAGCCGGCCGTCGACGGCACCCGCTCGCGCAGGTCGGCCAGGGCGCTGTCGATCAGCTCGCCGCGCCGTTTGACCAGGCTGACGTACTCGTCGTCGGCCAGGTGGTCCAACCGCGCGGGCGGCGTCTCGCGCAGCGCCCGCTCGTCGGCCACCAGGTCCGCCGCGGCCGGCGCGTCGGGCGCCCACGGCACACCGAGCACGCGGGCCCAGCGGCCGTCGTCGCCGAAGCCCCGGCCACCGACCACCACCGGCACGTCGGAGCGGCGGCACGCCTCCACCATCCGGTGGGCGTGCGGCAGCCGCATCGGCAGCGCGCAGGCCAGCGCCACCGCCTCCGCGTCGTAACGGTGCAGGTAGGACACCAGGTGCGCGGCCGGGACGCTGGCGCCGAGGAAGACGACCTGCCAGCCGCGCAGCCGCAGCACCTCGGCCACCAGCCGGGCCGGCAGCGCGTGCCACTCACCGTCCATGCAGGCCATCACGATCCGCCCGCGGGTCGGGCGGGGATCGGCGTACGCGGCCACAGCGGCCACCACCCGCTCGCTGATGTGGGTGGCGGCGTGCTCCTGGGCGACGCTCCACTCGTTGCGGGCCCAGCGTTCGCCCACCTCGGCCTGGGCCGGGGCGACCAGATCCAGCAGCACCCGCTCGGCCGGCACGCCCGCCTCCAGCAGCCCGCGGGCCACCGACACGGCGGCGGACTCGTCGGCGTCGGCCAGGCACTCCAGATAGCGGGGGAAGGCGTGGCCCGGGTCGGCCTCGACGGTCGGCACGGTCACGCGAACAGCTCCCTCGTTCGTTCGGTCACGGCCGGATCCGGCACCGCGTGCAGGTGCCGCGGCGCCCGCCCGGCCGGGCCGGTGGCCCGCAGCGCCAGCACGGCGATGTCGTCGTGGTCGCCGTGCGCGAGCCAGTCGCAGGTCACCTGCTCGACCCGCTCGGCGAGCGCCGGCGCGGGCATCCGGTGGCAGCCGGTCACCGCGTTGAGCAGCCGCTCGGCGCCGAACTGCTCGTCACCGCGCCGGCCGCCGCGCGCCTCGGTCACCCCGTCGCTGTAGAACAGGCAGGTCTCCCCCGGCGCCAGGTGCACCGTCACCTCGCCGATGCGGGGATCGGGCACCACACCGATCAGCATGCCGCGCAACGGCACCACCTCGACCTCGCCGGACTCCCGCAGCACCAGCGGCGGCAGGTGCCCGCCGCCGGCCAGGGTCAGCGTCAGGCCGCCGTCGCGGTGCGGCCGGGCCACGCCGAGCACCATGGTGGCGAACCGGCCCTGCCCGTGCGCCTGCGTGGTCTCCAGCAGCGCGTCGTTCAGCAGCTTCAGCAGCCGTCCCGGCTGGGTCTCGACCCGGTGCAACGCCTGGAGGCACTGGCGCAGCTGACCGGTGAACACGGCCGCCTCCACGCCCTTGCCCGACACGTCGCCGAGGAAGAAGACCGAGCCGCCGTCGGCGAGCCGGTGCGAGCCGTAGAAGTCACCGCCGATGCGCAGACCGGCCTGCGCCGGCCGGTACGCGGTGCCCCACTGCACCCCCGTCGCCGAGGCCGGCTCGACCGGCAGCAGGCTGGCCTGCAACGTGTCGGCGACCTCGGCCTGGTCGCGGTAGAGCGTGGCGGTGGTCAGCGCCGCGCCGGCGCGGGCCGCGAACGCGCGGACCAGGTCCACGTCGGCCTCGTCGTACCAGCGGTCGGCGCGCCGGGCCACCAGCAGGGCCCCGGCCGGCGCCTCCCGGCCGGGCAGCGGCACCACCCGGGCGGTGGCGCCGGAGGTGTCCAGGCCGGGCAGCCAGCCCGCCTCGGCGGCCTGCTCGACCAGCCAGTCCAGCTCGTGCGGCTCGGCGCCGGCCAGGCCGGCCTCGATGGCCACGGGGAGCGCCGTGGCGGGCAGCACCCCGCTGTCCACCACCGGCGGCCGGTCGTCCGCGCGTACCGCCCGCCACCAGCGGGCGCGGCCGGAGCGGGGGGCGAGGACGAGGACCGCCACGTCGGCCGCCGTGGGAACGGCCAGGCGCACCACGGCGGCGGCGGCCCGGTCCGGGTGCAGCGGGTTGCCGAGCTTCTCGCCGACCACGGCGAGGAACGCCGAGCGGGCCCGCTCGGCGAGCAGCGCGTCGGCCCGGCTGACGCTCTCGGTGACGTCGTCGACGTACCAGCAGCGCCGTCGGTGGGACAACGCGACCGGGCGTACGCGCAGCCGCCGCCCGTGGTGGGTGAACTCGGCCGGGCCGTCGCCGCGCAGCGGGACCGGGCCGGCCGCGGCCAGCAGCTCGCCGGGCGTCACCTCGGGGATCAGCCGCTCCGCGACCGGGCTCACGTGCTGGACGACACCGTCGGCGTCGCAGACGACCAGGCCCTCACGGAAGTGCTCGACCACCTCGGACCAGTTGGGAACGGTAAGGTCGTGGTCGGCTGCCAGCGGCGGCAGGGCGGACGGCACCGGCGCGGCGGCGGACCACGCCGGAGCCCGTGCGGCGCTCGGCGTGGAGATCCGTCCGTCGCCCGGGTCGGCACCCCTGACGTCGGCAGCAGTCACCAGCTGAGCCCCACTCTCCTCGTCGACACCCGGGGGCGCCGGACCCGGCGCCTGTGGTCACGTATCACCGCCCACCCTACGCCGGTATGCCGGGACCGCCACCCCACGGCGCTGCGGCCCGCTCGCGCATCCAGCGAGGTGATGGCGCTGTTGTTACGATCCTGTCAATACCGGCCCGACCGGCAACCCCGCGGAAAGGCGTGACGTGGTTCCTCAACGGAGAAGGCCCGAGGCGAGCCCGCTGAGCATCTCCGTGGATCGATCGAACCCGGCCGTCCCGGTGGTCGTCGTCGGCGGCGACCTGGCGTACGCCACGGCGGGCCCGCTGCGCGCCGAGATCGACCGGCTGCTCACCGCGCGTCCGACGACGCTGGTGTTCGACTTCGGCGGCCTTCAGTTCATGGACAGCACCGGCCTGTCCGTGATCGTGCACGCCTGGCGGGAGGGCCAGCACGCAGGCACCGCCATCGAGCTGCGGTCGGTCCCGCGCTTCCTGGAGACCATCCTCGACCTGACCGGCGTCACCGGTCTGCTCGACCGCTCGCCGGTCGACGACGCGCCGGGCCTCGCCGCGCCGGGTTCGACAGCGTCCGCGTGACCCCGGGGGTTTCCCGGCCGTGCCCGGCTGGGAACATGGGAACGTGCCCTCCCAGATGTTGACCATCGAGGTGGACCGGCTCGACGCCGGTTCCGCCCGGGTGCGGCTGGCCGGGGAACTGGACTTCGACACCGCGCCGGAACTCGTCGACGCCGTGGCCGACCTGCGCCGCGACGGTCACCAGGAGCTGGAACTCGACTTCGCCGGGGTGGACCTCTGCGACTCCTCGGGCCTGAGCGCGCTCGTGGTGATCCACCGGGCCGGCACCGGGGCGATCCGCCTGCTGAACCTGAACCCGCAGATCAGGCACCTGCTGGACCGCACCGGCCTGGCCGAGTTGCTGGCCGCCCCGCCGCAGGAGCTGACCGGCGGCGCCCGCGAGGCGGGCTGACCCGGCCGGCGCCGCCCGCGAGACGGGCGGACGCCCCGCGGACAGGGGTGGCCCCCGACCCTGGGACCAGGGGCCGGGGGCCGGGAGGATGGCTCAGACGGCGGGCGCGGCCTGCCGGTGCGGTGCTTCGTCGCGCGACTGGCCCGCGACTGGAGGCTCGACGTCCTCCGGCGCGCCGGAATCGGGCGTCTGGAACAGATAACGGACGAAGTCCCCGCTCATGTCGTCGTCGTCCGCTCCGGGCCACTGCCCGACGCAGTCGACGCCGACCACCTCGCGTCCACTGCCGTCGTGGTGCTCCAGCAGCGCCCAGAGGGTCACCGGGTAGGAACGGGTGTCGTCCGGGCCGATCCGCCAACGGGCGTACCAGCCGGGACGGGCGGGGACGATCTCCACGATCCGTTTCATGTCGACCTGCCCTTCCGCGTGCGTCGGAAGTTGTCCGGTCCGTCCGAGCCTGCCGCCCGCCGGGGTGAGCGCTCCTCACCCGCAGCGAATGAAGCGTCCGCCGGGCGGTCCGCCGTTACCTTCCCGGCAGCGCCGGGAACGCGGTCGGCGCAAGCGCAACCGACCCAGGAACGAGGTGCGACGATGCGCAAGCAGATGGAGGGCGACAACCAGCGCCGCCGGGCCCTGGCCCGCGAGGCCCGCGAGCGAGGGCTGCGGCCGAGCCAGACCGGCGCCAGCCTCAGCGCGTCCAAGCAGGTCACCTCGCTGGACCAGCACGACCGGTCCGGCCCGCCGCCGGCCGGACGGCACAAACCGGACACGACCCGGGGTGGCCCCGCGCCGCCGCCGGCCGCGGTCGCGGAGCGGCCGCGGCCGCTCCCGGACCCGACACCGTCACCCGGGGTCTCGATGGGCTACCGGGATCTCGTCGACGACGTGAGCCGGCGTGCGGGGGTGGACTTCTCCGCGGCCAAGGTCGCGGCGGAGGCCACCGTGCTGGCCCTGGCCCGGGCGCTGGACGAGACGGAACGGGAGCGGCTGCTGGAGGCGGTGCCGCTGACCCTGCACGACGTGGTGCCGGTGCACGGCATGGAACGCCGCCGCGACCTGCCCGGCTTCCTGGCCGAGGTCGGCCGGTACAGCCGCCTCACCCCGGAGCAGGCGCGGTACCAGGCAGAGGCGACGCTCGCCGCGCTCGCCGAGGCCGACGCGGATCTGGTCGAGTCGCTGCGCGTACCCGACGAGTTGCGTGACCTGCTCGGGCCGGCCGACTTCGGCGGCGGCCTGGTGGGCGCGTCCTCGGCCACCGCGCCGCTGACCGAGGCGGAGCTGCGCGACGCGCTCGCGACGCTGCCCTACTGGTCCAGTGACAGGCGCTCGCTCGTGCGCACGATCGAGCTCCCCGGCGGCAACCTGGACCGGGTGCTCGACCGGCTGGACCGGCTCAAGTCCGACGTCGGACGCTCGCCGCAGATCGGGCGTCCCGACCCGGACAACGCCGTGCTGACGGTCCGGACCCAGCAGGTCGACGGTGTGACGGCGGCGGACGTGGACCTCGCGCACCGGGTGGACGCGGCAGTCGACGAGGCCGGCGCCGGGATGGCGGCCGGCTGACCCGGCGGCGGAACGGCCCCGGTCCCATGCGGGCCGGGGCCGCCCGTGGCCGCGCGGTACCGTGTCCCGCCGTGGATCACGACGACACCGAGACCCTGGAGATCGTGGTGGACCCGGCCCGCCCGTCCGGGCGCACGCTGCTGGCCGACGGGGTCGAGCAGTCGTACGTGGACGTGGCCGACGCCCGGTACCTGCACTTCGAGTACGTGCGGCGGATCGCCGCCGCGATCGACCTGGCCGCCCCGCGCGGCGCGGCGCTGACCGCGCTGCACCTCGGCGGCGGCGCGCTCACGCTGCCGCGCTGGCTCGCGAGCACCCGGCCCGGTTCGGCGCAGCGGGTGATCGAGCGCGATCCGGGCGTGGTCGAGCTGGTCCGGCGGAAACTGCCACGGCTGCCGCCGGAGGTGGTGGTGGCGCTCGGCGACGCCCGGAAGGCGGTCGCCGAGGAGCCGTCCGGGACGTACGACGTGGTGGTGGCCGACGTGTACCGGGCGGCCCGGATGCCGCCGCAGGTGGCGGCGGTCGAGTTCGCGGCGCAGGTGGCCCGGGTGCTGCGCCCGGACGGCCTCTACCTGATCAACCTCACCGACCTGCCGCCGCTGGCGCACACCCGGTCACAGGTGGCGACGCTGCGGGCGGTGTTCGCCGACGTCTGCCTGGTCGCCGACCGGCGGATGCTGCGCGGACGCCGGTACGGCAACGTGGTGCTCGCCGCCACGCCCACGGCGGGCCGGATCCCGGTGATCCGGCTCGCCACCCGCGTCGCCGCCGACCCGGTGCCCGGAACGGTGCTGCACGGCGCGACGCTCGACGCGTTCGCCGCGGGTGCCCACCCGGTCACCGACGCCGACCTGGGCTGAGCCGGGTTTCCGTACCCCCAGCACGGGTAGCCGCGCCGGATGAGCGCCGCCGACGATCGGTCCATCGCGCGCCGGACGCTGATCGTGATCGGTCTGGTCCTCGCCACCGGGGTCGGGCTCGCGCTGGTCTGGGCCACCCGGCGGGTGCTGGTGTGGGGACTGGTGGCGGTGTTCTTCGCGGTCGCCCTCAAACCGCTCGTGGACCGTCTCGAACGTCGGGTACGCCGCCGCGCGCTCGCCACGCTGCTGGTGTTCCTGGCCGCGTTCGCGCTGTTCGCCGCCGTCGGCGCGCTGATCGTGGTGCCGCTGGTGGACGAGGTGGGCCGCTTCGCCGACCGGGCGCCGGACATCGTGCGCGAGGCGCAGGCCGGGCAGGGGCCGCTCGGGCGGCTGCTGGACCGCTTCCACCTGCTCCGCTACGCCGAACCCGGCCAGCTGCGCCGGTACGGCGCCCGGCTCGGCGACCCGACGGTAGGGGTGGTCCGCAGCGTGGCCCAGGCGGTCGCCGCGCTGGTCACCGTGGTGGTGCTGGCGTACCTGATGGTCCTGGAGGCGCCGAAGATCGTGGCCGCCACGCTGCGGCTCACCGGCGACGGCGCGGCGGCGCGGCTGCGGCGCATCGGGCGTGACTCGTCCCGGATCGTCACCGGCTACCTGAGCGGCAACCTGCTGATCAGCCTGATCTGCGGCGGTCTGACGTTCGTCGTACTGTTCCTGCTCGGTGTGCCGTTCGCCGCGGTGATCGCGCTGGCGGTCGCCGTGTTCGACCTGATCCCGCTCGTCGGCGCCACTCTCGGCGCGCTCGCCGCGGCCGGCGCGGCGTTCCTGCACTCCCCCACCGCCGGCCTCGTCGTGCTGGTCTTCTTCGTGGTCTACCAGCAGGTGGAGAACCATCTGCTGCAACCGGTCATCATGGGCCGCGCGGTCCGGTTGAACCCGTTGACGGTGCTGGTCAGCGTCCTGCTGTCGGTCGAGCTGGCCGGGCTGGTGGGGGCGCTGCTGGCGATCCCGGCCGCCGGCATCGTCCAGGTGCTGCTGCGCGAGTTCGCGCCCGCCGGGCGGGAGGCGCTGCCGCAGCCCGCCGACGGCGAACCGGCCGACCCAGGTGCGGCCGGTAGCGCCGGAGCACCGGAACGGCCGCCGGCCGGCGGGTGAGAGCCGGCCGGCGGGTGCGTGCGGCGATCAGTGGCGGCGGGCCAGCTCCGGTGACTCGCTCTCCAGCGGCACCGCGTTCGCGGGGACCAGGCCGAGCTGCACGGCGGGCCGGGGCAGCGTCGCGTCCAGCGCCCAGTCCGCCGCGACCCGGGGCCGGTTACCGGGCATGGCCAGCAGGTGGTAGCCGCGGGTGACGGCCTTGGCCGGCAGCCCTGCGAGCGGCACCTTCAGCGGGTTCGCCGCCGCGTCCTTGCCGCCCAGGTCCACCACCCAGCCCAGGTCGTGGTGCTTGTACGACTTGCGCACGCCCTGACCGTACGAGGCGGCGATGTTGTGCGCCGCCAGCTTGCCCTGCCGCTGGGCGTGCTGCGCGGTCATGGCGCACACCTGCCCAGGGCGGGTCGGGTCGGGCACGGCGGCGGCGTCGCCGCAGGCGAACACCTCGGGGTAGCCGGGAACGTTGAGGAACTCGTCGACCACCAGCCGGCCCTTCTCGGTGCGCAGGCCCAGTTCGGCCACGAACGGGTCGGGGCGTACACCCACGCACCAGACGAGGCTGCACGTCGGGACGTACTCGCCGTCGGTGAGCATCACCCCGTCCGGGGTGGCTTCGGCGACCGAGGTGCCCATCCGCACGTCCACGCCGCGTTTGCGCAGCACCCGGTCGGCGGTGACCGACATCCGCCGGTCCAGTTCGGGCAGCACCCGGGGCGCCACGTCCAGCAGCATCCAGCGCGGCCGGACCTTCAGGTGCGGACGCTGGGCCATCAGCCGGTCGGTGAACAGCTGCCCGTGCGCGGCCACCTCGGTGCCGGTGTAGCCGGCGCCGACCACCACGAACGTGGTGCGGGCCCGCTGCTCGGCCGGGTCCTGGGTCAGCTCGGCCAGCTCGACCTGCCGGACCACGTGGTCGTGCAGGAACAGCGCCTCGGGCAGGCCGCGGAAGCCGTGGGCGTACTCGGTCACGCCGGGGATCGGCAGCAGCTTGTTGACGCTGCCCACGCTGAGCACGAGCCGGTCGTACGCGAGCTGCCCGTGGTCGCCCTCGACGGAGCGGTAGCCGACCCACCGGTTCTGCAGGTCGACCCGGTCGGCCTCGCCGATCACCACGCGGACGCCGTCGAGCGTGCCGGCGAGCGGCACCGCGATCCGGGTCGGCTCCACCACACCTGCCGCCACCTCGGGCAGCAGCGGCAGGTAGAGGAAGTAGTCGGTCGTGTTCAGCAGGACGATCTCGGCCCGGTCGCGGGCCAGTCGGCGCAACGTCTTGGCCGCGTGGTACCCGGCGAACCCGGCCCCCACGATCACCACCCGTGGTTTCGTCATGCCTGCTGCCGTTCCCGGGCAGACCTGCGACAAACGTGCCCGTGATCCATCCATCAGCGGCTATATGGACATTCCTCGTGATCGGCGCGAGGATGCCGGGATGGGAAACCACGAGACCGCCGAGGGTCGGCCCACGAGGTCCAGCCGGCGTACCTTCCTCACCGCCTCCGCCGCGGCCACCGCCGCCGCCGTCGCCACCCCGCTCACCGCCGCCCCGGCCGCCGCCGCGACCGGCGCTCCCCCGGGCCCGGGCCGTCCGGCCCGGCCGCAGCGGCCCGGCCGCGAGCTGGCCGCGCTGCTGCGCGAGATCGACGGCCGCCGGATCGAGGCCGTCGTGCGCCGGCTCGCCGCGTTCGGCACCCGCCACACCCTGTCCAGCCAGACCGATCCGGTACGCGGCATCGGCGCCGCCCGCGACTGGATCCACGCCCAGCTCTCCGGGTACGCGGCCGCGTCCGGCGGCCGGATGACTGTCGAACTCCAGTCGTACGTCCAGCAGCCCGCCTCCCGCATCCCCGTCCCGACGACCATCACCAACGTGGTGGCGACCCTGCGCGGCGACGTCACGCCCGAGCGGGTGTACGTCATCACCGGCCACTACGACTCCCGGGCGACCGACGTGATGGACGCGGTCAGCGACGCACCAGGCGCGGACGACGACGCCTCCGGCGTGGCGGTGGTGATGGAGCTGGCCCGGGTGCTGTCCACCCGCCGCACCGAGGCCACCATCGTGCTCGCCGCCGTCGCAGCCGAGGAGCAGGGACTGTACGGCTCGGCGTACCTCGCCTCGCAGTTGAAGGCGGCCGGCGCCGATGTCCAGGCCATGTTCAGCAACGACATCGTCGGGTCCAGCACCGCCGACGACGGCACGCGCGACCCGCGTACCGTGCGGTTGTTCGCCGAGGGCGTGCCGACCGCCGAGACCCCGGCCGAGGCGAGCGTGCGGCAGTCCGTCGGCGGCGAGAACGACTCGCCGTCGCGGCAGCTCGCCCGGTTCGTCACCGACGTGGCCGGGAACTCCGCCACCGGCATGGACGTGCGCGTCATCTACCGGCGGGACCGCTACCTGCGCGGCAGCGACCACATCTCGTTCCTGCGCGAGGGCTGGCCGGCCGGCCGGTTCACCGAGCCCAACGAGGACTTCGCCCACCAGCACCAGGACGTGCGGGTCGTCGACGGGGTGCAGTACGGCGACCTGCCGGAGTTCTGCGACTTCGGCTACATCACCCGGGTGGCCCGGGTGAACGCCGCGACGCTGTGGTCACTGGCCCAGGCGCCCGGCACACCCAAGAGCGTCACCGTGGTGACCACGAACCTGACCAACGACACCACGTTGCGGTGGCAGCGCGGGCCCGAGCCGGACCTGGCCGGGTACGAGGTGGTGTGGCGGGAGACCACCGCCGACCAGTGGCAGAAGGTGCTGCCGGTCGGCGACGTCACCGAGGTGACCATCGACCTGTCCAAGGACAACGTGTTCTTCGGCGTACGGGCGGTCGACCGGGACGGGCACCGCAGCCCGGTCGCCTTCCCGAAGCCCGGCAGCTGAGGCCGGCCGGTCACCGTCCTCCGGCGCCGCACTCAGTCCGGCGCCGGGGCGGTGATCGCCCAGCGTTCGTGGTCGCGCCACGCGCCGTCGATGAACAGGTAGTCCGGGGAGAACCCCTCCAGCCGGAAGCCGAGCCGCCGCGCCAGCCGCTTCGACGGCTCGTTGCCGGGCTGGATGTTCGCCTCCAGCCGGTGCAGACCGAGCGGCCCGAACGCGTACTCGATCACCAGCCGCACCCCGGCCGAGGCGTGCCCGGTGCCCGCGTACGGGCGGAACGCCGCGTATCCGAGGTAGCCGCCGCGCAGCGCGCCCAGCACGATGCCGCTGATGTTCGCGTATCCGGCGATCTGCCCGGTGGCCCGGTCGCAGAACAGGAACCCGGCGCTGTCCCGCCCCCGGATCTTGCGCAGGTACGCCGCGTATCGCTGCGCGTCATCGGGCGCGGACAGCCACGGATGGTGCAGGTCGCGGCTGCGCCGGGCGGCGGCGACGAACTCCGCCTCGTCGGCCGGACGGGGACGGCGGATGGCGACGCGTCCGTCACTGCGCAGGTATCGCACAGCGCCACTCTCCGCCACCGCGTCCACCCCACCGCATCCGGGGGTGCACTCCCCTCCGCCACACGGCCCGCCGCGTCCGGAGTGCGCGTTTCCGCGCCGGCGCCCACTTCCGGCACGACCTCCCCGCCCCCTGTCCCGCCCCGACGTGAGGCGACCCGTCCCAGCCCGGACGTGAGGCCGCCCGCCCCGGCCCCGACGTGAGGCCGCCCGCCCCGGCCCCGACGTGCCGCCCGTCCCGGCCGGTCCACCGCCCCGGGAAGGCGGGCCGCGACGCCGCTTCCGCCTCGCCCCAGGCGGGGCCCGTAGATCCTGGTAGGAAACGGCCCTCATGGGGGCCCTTTCGTACCAAGATCTCCCCGGCTCCCATGATGTGGCCTGCCGATCTCATTGTGCGGGGAACGACGCCTTTTAGCCCCGCACGGCACCTTTTGGCTCCTGTGCGGCACAGGTGACGGACCGACGTGCCCACGCGATCTTGCACTTGGCGCCCCAGGCATGCCCGCTTTGCGAGGTTCGCCGGGCACCAAACTGCAAGATCGCGTGGGCGGGCGGGGTGGAGCTGTGACGACCGGCGTCGAGGCTGACCTCGGACGGATCCGTCCGCGCCTCGGACGGGACCATCGGCACCCGGTCGGGTGGTTCGGTCCGCGGTGTCCGGTTCGCTGCGCTGAGCCTGGCGGGGCTGTGGTCGGTGCCACCGTGGGGGTGGAATCGGTGGCGGGCGCGAGGCGTTGTACATGGCTGACGGCCCAGGCACCAGGTCGAGCGCCGGGCACCGGCCCGCCAGGGGCGCCCGGATAGGTCAGGGAATCGGCCCGGCCCGGTCGTCGTTACATCCCCGGATGGGGCACCCCGCCGTCCCCCGGAATGGCCGCCGGCCGGACGCCGTTACCTCTCCCAGGTCGTCGCCCCGGCCGAGAGCCACGGTATGACCCCGGCCCGCCGGTCGTTACATCCACCGGGCCGAACCGCGAGGCCACGCCGCCGGACAGGCCCCCTCGGGCCGTACCGCCCCGACCGGGTGAGCCACGGTCGGCGGGAATGACCCCGGTCCGCAGGTCGTTACATCCCCGAGCCGCGTAGAGCAGGCCCTCCGAGCCGCCCGCGTGCCAGCCCTCTCTCCACGGGCACCCCCAAGACTTTTCCCCCTCGCGGCATCCCCCCCCTTTGCCGCGTCATCCCCCACTTCAGGGAGGCAACCATCCAGCGTGGTGGCGGACCGCAAGGGCCACGGCGAGCGGGAACTCGACGTCCGCTACGAAGCCCAGCCCAACTTCTACTTCTGCGGCCCCGCCGCCGCCCGTAACGCGCTGAGCGTGCAGGGCAAGAACATCGACGTGCACGCCATGGCCGAGGAGATGGGCACCACCGA
Source organism: Micromonospora globosa (assembly GCF_000717585.1). Lineage (NCBI taxonomy): Bacteria > Bacillati > Actinomycetota > Actinomycetes > Micromonosporales > Micromonosporaceae > Micromonospora > Micromonospora globosa. Next base: position 396,621 of record NZ_JNZR01000002.1, on the reverse strand, counting down.
GGCCGGCACCAACTCCATCAACGACATCACCCCGGTGCTGAACAAGGAGACCGGTAAGGACGTCTACAAGTCCACCGAGATCCCCGTGGACAAGGCCCGCGACCGCGACAAGGTCGACAAGCTGCGCGCCGACGTGGTCAAGACCGTCGACGACGGCCGTGCCGTGGTGGCCAACATCGCCGGCACCGCCACCGACACCGACGGCAACGCCCACTCCTTCGAGGGTGGCCACTACATCAGCGTGGTCGGCTACCGCGACGGCGGCAAGGTCGTGACGATCGCCGACTCGGCCAACCCGAACCAGGCCTCCTACCGGATGGACGTCGACGAGCTCGCCCGCTGGATCGCCAGCCGCGGCTACAGCTCCTGACCGAACGACCATGACGAAGGGCCCGACCCCCGCCAAGGGGTCGGGCCCTTCGCGCGTATCCAACGGCTGCCTTCCGGTCACCTCACCGTCACGCCGGTGTCGTCACCCGGACGGCTCGCTCCACCACGCTGGGTCGCGCCGGATCGTCCGGGCGACCGTGAAGGAGCAGCTGTGGCAGCCGAGGAGGCGACGCACCGCCCACCGACCACGCCCCGCCCAGCCGCGCCGAGCCGCCCCGACGTGAGCGTGGTCGTGCCTGTCTACAACACGCTGCGCTACCTGCGGTCCTGCCTCGACTCGGTGCTGCGGCAGACGATCGGGCCGGGCCGGATGGAGATCGTGGCGGTGGACGACGGGTCCACCGACGGCAGCGGCCGCCTGCTGGACCGGTACGCCGCGAAGCACCCCGGCACGGTGCGGGTGGTCCACCAGCCCAACTCCGGTGGCCCGGCGTCGCCCTGCAACCGGGGACTGGACCTGGCCACCGGCCGGTACGTCTTCTTCCTCGGCTCGGACGACCGGCTCGGTCCGGAGGCCCTCGAGCGTCTGGTCGCCGCCGCCGACCGGTACGGCTCGGACGTGGTGCTCGGCAAGGTGGTCGGGGTCAACGGCCGGCACGTGTTCTCGGACGTGTTCGCCGACGGCAACGCGGTCGACGTGAGCCTGTTCGACTCGGCGCTGCCCTGGTCGCTGGCGAACACGAAGCTGTTCCGGCGCGACCTCGTGGACCGGCTCGGGCTGCGGTTCCCGGAGGACATGCCGGTGCTCAGCGACCAGCCGTTCACGCTCGCCGCCTGCTACCACGCCCGCCGGATCTCGGTGCTCGCCGACTACGACTACTACCACGCGGTGCGCCGGCTGGACGCCCGCAACATCACCTACCACAGCCGGGTCGAGCAGCGCCTGGTCAGCGTGGAGCGGCTGTTCGCGTACGTGGCCGACCTGATCCCCGCCGGGGAGCGCCGGGACGCGGTGTTGCGCCGTCACGCCGGGCTGGAACTGGCGAACCTCGTCGGCGACGACTTCCGGCACCTGGACCGGGTCGCGCAGGAGCGGGTGCACGCGACGGTCGCGCGGCTGGTGCGGCGGCACGTCACCGACGGTCTGCGGGACCGGCTCGACATCGAGGCCCGGCTGCGCCTGGGCGCGGTGACCGCGGGCGGAGTCGACGACCTGCTGGCGGTGATCGAGCAGGACAGCGGCCGGGGCGTGCCGGCGACGGTGTTCGCCGGTGACCGCTGGCACGCGGGCTATCCGGGTGCCCCGGCGCGGTGGACCGACGTCACCGACGTGCGCGCCGACTGGCTGGCGCGGCTGGACACCGTCGACGTGAGCTGGGTCGACGGGCACACGTTGACGGTGACGACGCGCAGTCCGTACCCCCGGTTCGCCACGGAGGCCGGGCCGGTGCGGATGCTGGCCGGTCCGGTCGTGGGCGCCACCCGGATGGACGCCGGCGATCCGACCGGGCGCACGCTCCGCACGGACTTCGCACTCGACCGGCTCCTGGCCGCAAGCTCCGCCAGCGGGCAGCGCCATCCGGTCCGCGCCGAGGTGGACGGCGGTCACGGGCGCGGCGGGGCCGCGGTGCGCGCGCCCCGGCTCGCCGCCGGGCGGCCCCGGCTGCTGCGGCACGGCGCCCGGCTGTACGGGGTGGCGGCGACAGTCGACCCGCGCAACGGTCAGCTCGTGCTCTCCGTGGTGCCGGTGACGGTGGGTCAGCTCGTCGGGCGGCTGCGCCGGCGCGGCGGGCGCGGTCCAGCCACGGCGCAGACGTCAGGGCACGGCGCGGAAGCCCTGCTCCGCCGGCATGGGCACCTGGAGGTACGTGGTGCCGCGCAGGTCCAGCCAGGCCCGCTGCGGCGCGCGGACCAGCCGCACCATCACCCCGGTGCAGGCGGGGCAGCGCCCGACCAGGCCCGGGGCGTGCGAGTAGACGTGTAGCCCGGCCATCGGGCCGGTCGTCCCGCAGGTGTCGCAGCGGCCGGTGGTGGCGCTCAGGTCGACGGCGAACAACTCACGCAACGGCCCGTCGAGCATGTTGCCGTCCACGTAGGACAGGTCGGTCATACGCCCTCCTCGGGTCTCAGCCGGTCGGGCCGAACCGTTCGGTCCGCACGCGCCGGGTCGGGTGACCCAGCCCCACCAGCAGGTCGGCCACGGTCTCCACGAATCCGGTGGGGCCGCACACGTAGCACAACGGCTCCAGGTCGGGCGGCCAGCCGTGGCTGTTCACATCGGCCAGGCCGATCCGGTGCGGCTCGCCGCGCCAGCCCTCGGGCGCGGACCTGGTGTAGACGTACGCGACGTCGAGGCCCTGGTCGTCGCGCGCGCGGCGGCGCAGCTCGTCGGCGTAGATGACGTCGTCGGGGGTGCGCACCGAGTAGACGAGCCGGAACGGCGTGCGGCTGCCCGCGGCGCGGCGCGCGCGGATCATCGCCATCAGCGGCACCACGCCGGATCCGCCGCCGACGAGCAGCACCGGCGCGGTGTCGTCGGTACGCCAGACGAACCAGCCGCCGACCGGGCCGCGTACCTCCAGCGGGTCGCCCTCGGCGTAGGTGTCGGTCAGGTACGGCGACACCTCGCCGTCGGGCACCCGCTGCACCGTCACCTCGATCCGCTCGCCGTCGGCGGGGCCGGCCAGCGAGTACGACCGGGCGGCCTGGTAGCCGTCCTCGGCGGTGAGGCGCAGGTCGACGTGCTGCCCGGGCAGGTGCCCGGGCCAGCCGGGCACGTCCAGCACCAGCGTCTGCGCGGTGGGCGTCTCGATCCGCCGCTCGACCAGCCGGGCGACCCGCCACATCAGCGGCGCGACGCGGCGGCCCTCGGCCTGGGCCGTCACCTCAGTCGCCCTGGTAGCGCTGCTCGCGCCACGGGTCGCCGTAGTCGTGGTAGCCGGCGGTCTCCCAGAAGCCGGGCCGGTCGTCGGCGAGCAGCCGGATGCCGTGCACCCACTTGGCCGACTTCCACAGGTACAGGTGCGGTACGAGCAGCCGCGCCGGTCCGCCGTGCTCGGCCGGCAACGGCCCCCCGTCGTACGTGTGCACCACCCAGGCCCGACCGCCGCGCAGGTCGTCCAGCGGCAGGTTGGTGGTGTAGCCGCCGTAAGAGTGCGCCAGCGCGTACCGGGCCTCGGTGTCGACGCCGTCGAGCAGCGTGTCCAGGGAGACGCCCTGCCAGGTGGTGCCGAGCTTGGACCAGCGGGTGACGCAGTGCAGGTCCACAGTCGGGGTGTCCTGCGGCAGGCCCATCATCTCGTCCCAGGACCAGCGGTACTCCGCGCCGGTCTCGCTGGTCAGCACGAACTCCCAGGTGTCCAGCGGCACGCGCGGCGTCGGGCCCGCGGAGAGCACCGGGAAGTCCTCGGTGAGGTACTGCCCCGGCGGCAGGTCGGGCGCGGACGTACGGGGCCGGCCCTGGAAGCCGGGCGAGACGATTCCCACCCGTCAGTCGTACCACCGCCGGTCCCGCCGGGGCAGGGGTTCCCACCGAGTCAGGCGGAACCTCCACCCTGCACCTCGTGCACGACGGTGCGCTTGCCGTCGCCGCTGTTGCGGGTGGCCCGCAGGCTGGTGATGGTGACGATCACCAGGACACCGATGATCACGCCGAGCGAGGCGAGCGTCGGGATCTCCGGCACGCCCTCCCAGATGCCGTGCGCCCAGTGCAGGCCGAGCTTGACGCCGATGAACGCCAGGATGGCGGCCAGGCCGTAGCTGAGGTGCACGAGGCGGCTCAGCGCGGCGTGCAGCACGAAGTAGAGCGCCCGCAGGCCCAGTAGCGCGAAGGCGTTGGTGGCGAAGACGAGGTACGGGTCCTCGGTGATGCCGTAGACGGCCGGCACCGAGTCGACGGCGAACACGATGTCCGTGGCCAGCACGGCGACCACGACGAGCGCGAACGGGGTGAGCGCCCGCCGGCCGCCCTGCCGGATCGTCATCCGGGTGCCGTGGTAGTCGTCGACCACCGGCATGATCTTGCGGAGCAGGCGTACCGACCGCATCTTGTTGATGTCGACCTCCTGCTCGTGCCCGGAAAGGGCGTCGCGCAGCAGCTTGACCGCGGTGGCGATCAGGATGAGCGCGAACAGCAGGAAGGCGAAGTCGAGCGTCTGGAGCGCGGCGGCGCCGAGCGCGATGAACACACCGCGCAGCACCAGGGCGCCCGCGATGCCGTAGAGCAGCACCCGCTGGGCGAGCACGGCGGGCACCGCGAACGCGGCCAGCAGCAGCATGAAGACGAACAGGTTGTCGACCGAGAGGGACTTCTCGACCAGGTAACCGGTGAGGTACTCGATGCCCTGCTGGCTGCCGTAGCGGGACCAGATCCAGGCGCCGAAGGCCAGCGGCAGGGCGATGTAGAAGGCCGACCAGCCCAGGGCCTCACGGATCGAGACCTCGTGCGGCTTTCTGGTGACCAGGAAGTCGAGCACCAGCAGGACGAGCACGCCGACGATCGTCACGACCCACAGCGTGGGCGTGCCGACAGACGACAACCCGGCCGCGGCCAGGGGCGACAATTCGGGCATGGAGCCTCCTCGAACACCGTGTCATGTTCGAGGTCTCCTTCACCCACGTTTTCGTGGGCAACCACCCGGGGCTCGCCTCGGCGGCTTGCCGTACTGACCGGAATGATTCGTGGGAAGTACTCCCCTCGCCTGCACAAGGCTAGGTCACCGCCGGACCGGACGCCAAGTCGGGACACGGTTGATTGCCCTGGTCAACCGCTGTGCGGTGGTGGAGGGCATGGCGCCAGGTCACCGGGCACCCTATGGTGACGCGGGTGACCAACCAGGGACCACTGACCGGCGTACGGGTGATCGAGCTGGCCGGGATCGGCCCCGGTCCGTTCGCGTCGATGATGCTGGCCGACCTCGGCGCCGACGTGGTGCGCGTCGACCGGCCCGGCGGCGGCGGGTTCGGCGCCTTCCCCGGCGACCTGCTGAACCGCAACCGCCGCTCGATCGCCGTCGACCTCAAGCAGCCCGAGGGGCGTGACCTGGTGCTCGACCTGGTCGCCGGCGCGGACGCGCTGGTGGAGGGCTTCCGGCCGGGGGTGACCGAACGACTCGGCCTCGGCCCGGACGACTGCCTCGCCGCCAACCCCAAGCTGGTGTACGGGCGGATGACCGGCTGGGGGCAGGACGGGCCGCTGGCGCAGCGCGCCGGGCACGACATCGACTACCTGGCGCTGACCGGCGCGCTGCACGGCGTGGGCCGGGCCGGGGAACGCCCGGTGCCGCCGATGAACCTGCTCGGCGACTACGGCGGCGGGGGCATGATGCTGGCGCTCGGCGTGGTCGCCGCGCTGTACGCGGTACGCGGCGGCGCACCCGGCCAGGTGGTCGACGCGGCCATCGTGGACGGCGTGTCGGTGCTGGCCACCCAGATCCACGCGCTGCGCGGCATCGGCCTGTGGCAGGACCCGCGCGGGGTGAACCTCCTCGACGGCGGCGCGCCCTTCTACGACACGTACGAGTGCGCCGACGGGCGGTACGTGGCGGTGGGCGCGCTGGAGCCGCAGTTCTACGCCGAACTGGTCCGGCTCACCGGCTTCCCGCCCGACGGCGGCGACGGCCCGCAGGACGCCGGCGCGGCGGCCGGCGGTGAGGCGCTGGACCGGGACGATCCGGCGAACTGGCCGGCGCTGCGGGCGGCCTGGGCGCGGCTGTTCCGCACCCGTACCCGGGACGAGTGGACGGAGCTGCTGGCCGGCACGGACGCCTGCGTGGCGCCGGTGCTCGACTGGGCCGAGGCGCCGGAGCATCCGCACCTGCGGGCACGGGAGGTCTTCGTGGCGCCGGACGGCGTCACCCAGCCCGCTCCCGCACCGCGCTTCTCGGCCACCCCGACCTCTGTCCGGCGCCCGCCACCGTCGCCGGGCGAGCACACCGACGAGGTGCTCGCCGGTGCCGGGATCGACGCCGGCCGGATCGCCGCTCTGCGCGCCGCCGGTGTGATCGGCTGACCGGCCGCCGGTTCAGCGGCGCGCGGCGGCCGGGGCGAGGGCCGGTTCCACCATGTCCCGGTAGTCGCGCGGAAACTGGACCACGACCTCCTGGAACTCCCCGCCGCGGATCGCCTCGCGCATCGTGACGAACACCGCGCGTACCGCGTCCCGGGCGGTGTTCTCGTCGCAGTCGGCCCGGCGGGCGACCCGGGCGACGAACTCCGCCGCGCCGAACCGTTCCGCGGCCTCGTCGCGCGGATACGGGCTGAGCAGCCCCTGGAGTGGCTTCGGCAGCTGCGCGGCCAGGTCCAGCACCTCGCCGCCGGTCAGCCGCTCGGCGAACGTCTCCAGTGTGGCCCCGGTGAGCGTGGCGGCCCGGTCCTCGCTGGTGCCGGTGAGCCGGGCGACCCGGCTCACGAAGGTCAGGTAGTGCATGCGTGGTACCCCCTTCGGTGCGCCCACCGCGGCTACCCGCGACGGCGCGCCGGAAACGGCGCCGGTCACCGGCGCGAGACGGGGGCGGGATTTCCGCGCTCGCGGGCGTGAGCGGCGGCGCGACGGGTAACCGCCGCCCGGTCATGACCCCGACTACTGCCACGAGGAGCCCGACCCATGGCGAGTTACACGGATGTCCTTGATTACCTGTCCGCGCTGGACTACCCGGCCGGCAAGGACGACGTCATCCGCGAGGCGGAACGGGAGGGCGCGCCGCCGGACGTGTTGCGGGCGCTTCGCGCTCTGCCCCCGGTGGACTACGCCAACGGCACCGAGGTGGCCCGGTCGGCCGGCATCGACGCGGCTCCCGAGGTGAGCCGGTCGCAGCGCGCGGCGCAGGCCCGGGACAACCACCCGCGCGTCTCGCAACACCTGCGCGGCATCTGAGTACGGCGTCGGGCCGGCGGGCGACACGGCCGCCGGCCTCTGCGCGTGCGGAAACAGGCCCGGCGTACGACTGTCGCGCGTGGGCGCTGCCCTGTGGCGGGTCGGCGTGCCCGGACAGGCGAGCGCCCCGGGTCACGAACCGCGACCTGGGGCGCCACGCAGCACCTGTCCTCCGCGGTTCACGCCCGAACCGGGTCGCGACCGCGCAGCGGTGAGATGTTCGCCCGAACCGGGCGGGCATCGCTGCCACGATCATCATACGACGCAACATCAGCCGAACGGGTGAGAATCGCGGAAGTGTGTCCGGGCGCACGTGTGCGCTCAGGCGGTCACCTCGGCGTACCGCCGCTCCAGGTCCACTCGCGCCAGCGCTCCGACCAGCCACGACAGTTGCTCCGACTCGCCGCTGCCGGTCAGTCCGGCGAGGTCGCGCGCGGTACGGCCCAGCCCGAGCCGGCGGGCCGCCGCGAGCGCCCGCCGGTCGGCCACCGGCGCCGCCTCACGCCACAGCGCCTGCGCCTCGCGCAGGAACAGGTCGCACACCTCGTCGTCCACTCCGGGCAGCGCGGTCAGCAGCCGCCGTTCCTCGCCCGCATCCTGGTGCGCGGCGGTCCGCAGCCGGCGCAGGTCACCCCGGTACGTCTCGACGATCGTGCGGGCCAGGTCGCCGAGGGTGTCGGCGATCGCGGGCAGGTCACCGCGCAGTCCGGCGGCGCGCAGCACGCGTACCCGGTCCTCGTGGCGGGAGCGGGCCATCCGGGCCGCGGTGTCCCACCCGGCGTCGCGCAGCGCGGTGGCCGCGTCGACGGACCGGTGGAAGTCGCCCCGGCGGGCCAGCAGAACGGCCAGGTACAGCACCTGGAACAACTGGGCCGGGTTGTTGGTCACCCGGAACCCGAAGCACTCGGCGAACCCGCGGCCGTCTCCGGCGAGCCGGCGGGCGAGCCGCTTCTTGTCCGCGACGTCGCGCGGGGCGGTGGTTGTCGGCATGCCGCCGACTACCCCGGCGACGGCGCGGCATTCGGGGTACGACGGTCAGCCGCGGACGTCACCGCCGCGATCACGGGCCTTGAGCCGGGTGGTGGGCAGCGCGGGCGCGGGCAGCGGCGGCGCCGCGTCGTCGGCGACCACGCCGAAGCGGCGGCCGGCCATCCAGTCCTCCCGGGCGGCCACCACCTCCTCGTGCGAGCGGCCGACGAAGTTCCACCACATCACCAGCGGCTCCTCGAACGGGGTGCCGCCGAGCAGCAGCAGCCGGGTGCCCGGCTCGGCGCGCAGCGTCAGCGCGTTCCGGCCGAGGCCCAGGTAGAGCAGCGCGCCGGGGGCCAGCGCCGTGCCGTCGCACTCGGCGGCGCCGGACATGGCCAGCAGCCCGTACTCGAAGTCCGGGCGCAGCGGCAGCGTGGCCGGCGCCGGCCCGCGGACCTCGATCTGCGCGCCGACCAGCGGGGTGTGCACGACGGCGGGCGAGCGTTCCCCGCCGAGGTCGCCGACGAGCAGCGTGACGTCCAGGTCGCCGTCGCGGAAGCGGGGCAGGTCGGCGTGGTGGGCGAAGTCCGGGTCACCGGCACGGGCCGGGTCGGGCAGCGCCACCCACAGCTGCACGCCGTGCATCAGCGGCGGGTGCACCAGCGGGGAACGCTCGGAGTGGGCGATGCCGCGCCCGGAGGTCATCACGTTGAGCTGGCCCGGTCGGATGGGCTGCACGTTGCCGAGGCTGTCGCGGTGCAGGATCTCCCCGTCGAGCAGCCAGGTGACGGTCTGCAGCCCGGTGTGCGGGTGCGGCGGCACCTCCATGCCGGGCCGGTCGGCCACGTCGTCGGGCCCGAAGTGGTCGACGAAGCACCAGGCGCCGACCATCCGGCGCTGCCGCTGCGGCAGCAGCCGGCGCACAGTGGTGTAGCGGCCGAGCGGGACGTCGTGGCCGGGCAGCAGCACGCTGCCCGGGTCGGTCGGGCCGACGCCCGGCGGGAGCGTCTGCGCGGGCAGGGATTCGGTGCGGTCCACCGCCCGACTGTACGCTCACTCCGCGGTGACGCTCACCGCGTTCGCGCCCCCGACCAGGTCGAGGTAGAGCCGGTCGGCAGCCCGGTCCCAGCCCGGTGAGCTGACCAGGTCACCGGCGGCGATCCCGCCGCGACGCTGGTCGTACAGGGTCAGGGAGCCGGCGCCGGAGGCCACCCGCACCCGGGCCGGCGGCCCGCCGGGCACGGTGACCGTGAGTTCGCTGACCCCGCCGGTCATCCGGACGGTGAGCGAGCCGTCGAGCCGTGGCAGCAGCAGCCGGGTACGCGACGCGCCGCCGACCAGGTCGATCCCGGCGAGCCGGGCCTCGCCCAGGTCGAGCCGCTGCTCGCTGACGCCGCCGAGCAGCCGCAGCCGCCAGGTGACCCGGGAGTTGAGCACCACCTCGACGGCGGCCGGGCCGGGGCGGCCGTTCTCCTCGATCCGCAGCCGGACCCGGTCGCCCACGAGCTGCGGGCGGGGCGTCACACCCGAGCCGTCCGGCGCGCCGATCCGGTAGAGGTCGTCGCCGAGGTCGGCGGCCCGCAGCGTGAACCGGGTCAGCCCGTCGACCAGCTCGAACTGGGCGCGCTGCCGGTTGCCGCGGGGCGCGGCGAGCGTCTCGGCGCCGGCCACCTCGGCGGCGCCCGCCCCGCCGGAGCCGCCGCCGGGAGCGGGCGACGGCGGGGCGCCGCCGGAGAAGACCACGCCGAGACGGGCCGGGTTGGACAGCGTCACCGCCACGGCCACCGCGCCGAGCACCACCACCAGCACCGCCGCCGCCGCGAGCAGCCGGGCTCCGCCGGACCAGCGGGGCCTGGCCAGGCCGGGGTCGTCCTCGGATGCGGTCATGGTCGTCCCCTCTCGCCGGTCCCCATCGGGTCATACGTCTGCGTCGGCGTCTCGGTTCATTCCCACTCCGGTACGCGAGCGCACCTTGCCGGCGCACGCGGCCAGCACGGCGTGCGCGTCCAGACCGAGACTCTCGATCGCGACCAGCGCGGTGAACGCCACGTCGGCCAGCTCGGCGGCGACCTCCTCGCGGGTGTGCGTCACCCCCTTGCGCGGGTTCTGCCCGAGCAGGCCGATCCACGCCGCGGCGACCTCACCGGCCTCCTCGCCGATCTTGAGGATGCGACAGGTCAGTTCGGTGTCGCCGCGGCCGTTCGCGGCGTCGAGCCAGGCGCGCGCGTCCCGCGCCGTCGTCCAGATGGTGGCGTCCACGCGGACCAGTGAACCGCACCCCGCACACCGTTCGTATCCTGGGGCGACGCAGGCCGGAGGGCCTGCGTCCCAGGCGAGAGGAGGTGCCCGTGATGCCGGAGATCGTCGAGTCGGTGTTCGCCGGCGTGGTCGCCCGGAACCCGGGAGAGCCCGAGTTCCATCAGGCGGTCCGCGAGGTGCTGGAGAGCATCGGTCCGGCCCTGGCCCGGCATCCGGAGTACGCCGAGGTGGTCGAGCGCGTCTGCGAACCGGAGCGGCAGGTCATCTTCCGCGTTCCGTGGGAGGACGACCGGGGCCGGGTGCGGGTCAACCGCGGGTTCCGGGTGGAGTTCAACAGCGCGCTCGGCCCGTTCAAGGGCGGCCTGCGCTTCCACCCGTCGGTCTACCTGGGCATCGTGAAGTTCCTCGGGTTCGAGCAGATCTTCAAGAACGCGCTGACCGGGCTGTCCATCGGCGGCGGCAAGGGCGGCGCGGACTTCGACCCGAAGGGCCGCTCCGACCGCGAGGTGATGCGGTTCTGCCAGAGCTTCATGACCGAGCTGTACCGGCACATCGGCCCGCAGACCGACGTGCCGGCGGGTGACATCGGGGTGGGCGGCCGGGAGATCGGCTACCTGTTCGGGCAGTACAAGCGCATCACCAACCGGTACGACGCGGGCGTGCTCACCGGCAAGGGCCTGGCGTACGGGGGCGCGCAGGTGCGCCGGGAGGCGACCGGGTACGGGGCGGTGTTCTTCGCCGACGACATGCTCCGCCAGGCCGGGGACAGCCTGGAGGGCAAGCGGGTCGTGGTGTCCGGCTCCGGCAACGTGGCCATCTACGCGATCGAGAAGGTGCACCAGCTCGGCGGCACCGTGGTGGCGTGCTCGGACTCCGGCGGCTACGTGGTCGACGAGAAGGGCATCGACCTGGCGTTGCTGCGCGAGCTGAAGGAGCAGCGCCGGGGACGGCTGGCCGAGTACGCGGAGCACGCGCGCAACGCGGTGGCGGTCGCGGACCGCAACGTGTGGGAGGTGCCCTGCGACCTGGCGCTGCCCTGCGCCACGCAGAACGAGATCGGCGGCGCGGAGGCGGCCGCGCTGGTAGCGGGCGGCTGCGTCGCGGTGGTGGAGGGGGCGAACATGCCCACCACGCCGGAGGCGGTGCGGATCCTCGGCCGGGCCGGGGTGCGGTTCGCCCCGGGCAAGGCCGCCAACGCCGGCGGGGTGGCGGTGAGCGGGCTGGAGATGCAGCAGAACGCCAGCCGCGACACGTGGACGTTCGGCGAGTCGGAGCAGCGGTTGCGCGAGATCATGCGGGACGTGCACGACAGGTGCTGGGCGACCGCCGAGGAGTTCGGCCTGCCCGGCGACTACGTGGCCGGGGCGAACATCCAGGGGTTCCGGCGGGTGGCCGAGGCGATGCTGGCGCACGGCCTGGTCTGAGCGGTCCGCGGGACGGACGCCGGCGGAGCGGTCGGTCAGCGATTGACAGCTCTCGACGCCCGGCCTAGGTTCAGGGCGCTACCGGCCGGTAGGCATCCGTCCCGCGTCGTCACCCCCGTCCCGGGGTGGCACCCGTCCCCCGGGGAGCAGCGATGCAGCCCTCACCCGTCCGTCGCCGGCTGCTCGCCGTCGGCGCGGCCCTCGCGCTGACGCTCGGCCTCACCGGCGCGGCCCCCGCCGCCGCCACCGGCCGCGACGACGGCAGCGGCCCGCTGCCCGGCTACACCATCGTCAACCCGCCGCTGCCGCCGCTCGTGGTCGGCGGGGCCGCCACCACCGTGCGGCAGGGCGTGCACGCCAACGCCGGGTACGTCATCGAGATCCCGGCGCGCTGGAACGGCGAGCTGGTGATGTGGGCGCACGGCTACCGCGGCCAGGGCACCGAGCTGTCGCCGGAGCCGCCCGGCTTCGACCTGCGGCAGCGCCTGGTGGCGCAGGGGTACGCGTGGGCGTCGTCGTCGTACGACCGCAACGGCTACGACGTGCGCTCCGGCGTTCGCGGCACCCGCGCCCTGGCCGACCTGTTCAGCCGTACCGTCCGGCGCCCGCACCGGGTACTGATCGCCGGCGTGTCGATGGGCGGTCACGTCATCGGCCGGTCGCTGGAGCAGTACCCGGGCTACTACGCCGGGGCGCTGCCGATGTGCGGGGTGCTCGGCGACCAGGAGCTGTTCGACTTCTTCCTGGACTACAACCTGGTCGCGCAGGCGCTGGCCGGGGTGCGCGCGTACCCGACGCCGCCCGACTACCTGACCTCGGCGGTGCCCCGGATCCAGGTCACGCTCGGCCTCGCCGGGCTGACCCCGGGCGGCGCGGACACCACCAATGCGCTGGGCAAGCAGCTGCGCGCGGTCACCGTGGACCGTTCCGGCGGGCCGCGGCCGGGCGCCGACGCCGCGTTCGCGGTGTGGAAGGACTTCCTCTTCGGCATCGCCGTCGGCGAGGCGGACGGCTCCCCCGCCCGGCGGCCCGGCCAGCTCGCCACGAACCTGTTCACCAGGTACACGCCGAACCAGCCGGTGAATCTCAACGCCACGGTGCAGCGGGTCGCGCCGGAGAACCTGCGCCAGCGGCTCGCGCCCGGCCTGACCGAGGTGCCCCGGATCGCCGGGCGGCCCACCGCGCCGGTGCTGAGCCTGCACGGGCTCGGCGACCTGTTCGTGCCGTTCAGTATGGAGCAGGCGTACGCCCGGGACGTGGCCCGGCACGGCCGGTCCCGGCTGCTCGTGCAGCGGGCGGTGCGCACCGCGCAGCACTGCGAGTTCAGCCCGGCCGAGGCCGGCACCGCCTGGGACGACCTGGTCCGCTGGGTCCGCACCGACAAGCGGCCGGCCGGTGACGCGGTCACCGACCGGCGTGCGGTGGCGGCACCGGACTTCGGCTGCCGGTTCAGCGACCACGCCGCCCGGGCCGCCGGCGCCGGCACCCGCCCGCTCTACCCGCCGTGCTGACCCTGCCTCAGTCCTCCGCCCGGGAGTACCAGCCGCCCCGGTAGACGGTGCCCTGCGGGGTCGGCTGCGGCTCCGGCGGCGCCTCCGCCTCCTGCGGCACGTCCCCGGCGGTGCGGCGGGAGCGGCGGACGCGGCTGACCACGAACCAGCAGACACCGGCCACCACGGCCACGATGACGACCTTCTGGAACGTGCCCGCGTACGCCTCGACCACGTGCCACTGCTCGCCGAGCAGGTAACCGGCGAGCACGAACGTGGTGTTCCAGATCAGGCTGCCCAGCGCGGTGTAGAGCAGGAAGACCGGAACCGGCATCCGTTCCACTCCGGCCGGGATGGAGATGAGACTGCGGAAGATCGGAATCATCCGGCCGAAGAACACCGCCTTGACGCCGTGGCGCAGGAACCACGCCTCGGTGCGGTCCACGTCCTCCAGCTTGATCAGCGGCAGCCGCGCGGCCAGGGCGCGCATCCGGTCCCGCCCGAGTGCCGCGCCGATGTAGTACAGCGCCAGCGCGCCCACGATCGACCCGAGCGTGGTCCAGAAGATGGCGCCGGCCAGGCTCATCCGGCCCTGGCTCGCGGTGAAGCCAGCCAGCGGCAGGATCACCTCGCTGGGGATGGGCGGGAACAGGTTCTCCAGGGCCACCGCGAGGCCGGCGCCCGGCCCACCGAGCCGTTCCATCAGGCCGGTGACCCAGCCGGCTACTCCGTCGCCGGACGGTTCCGCGGCCCGCGCGGTGCTCGCCCGGGGGACGGCGAGCAGCTGTGCGTTTCCGATCATCGGACCAACGTTACGGGGCGAAGCCGCGGACGACCACGCGTCATGGAAACCATTATCGTGTACGTCATGCGTACGCCGTTGCGGATCGCCGTCGCCCAGCCGCTGACCCGCTCCCACGACGTCGAGGGCAACGCCGCCCGGCACGCCGACGCGGTACGCGCCGCCGGGGCGCGCGTGGTGGTCTTCCCGGAGATGTCGCTGACCGGGTACGAGCTGACCGCCGCGCCGCTGGACCCGGCCGACCCGAGGCTCGCGCCTCTGCGGGCGGCCTGCGCCGAGACCGGCACGCTGGCGCTGGCCGGGGCGCCGGTGCCCGGCCCGCACATCGGGGTGCTCGTGATCGACGCGGAGGGCGTGCGGGTCGCGTACCGGAAGATGTTCCTGGGTGGCGCGGAGCCGCGGCACATGCGACCGGGCCGGGAGCCGGCGGTGCTCGATGTGGACGGCTGGCGGCTGGGGCTGGCGGTGTGCAAGGACACGGGGACGCCGGAGCACGCGGCGGCCACTGCAGCGCTCGGCGCGGACGCCTACCTGGCCGGGGTGCTCGAGTCGGCCGACGACGCGGCCGTGCCGGACGAACGTGCCCGCCGCGTCGCCGCCGAGCACGGCGTGTGGGTGGCGACGGCCAGTTTCGCCGGCTCGACCGGAGGCGGGTACGCGCGGGCCGCGGGTGGTTCCGGGATCTGGTCACCGGCGGGTGAGCCGGTGGTCCGCGCCGGCACGGGCATCGGCGAGGTGGTCACCGGGACGCTGCACTGACGGTCAGCCTTCGTCGGCGCCGCCGCCGCGCAGCCGTTCGTAGCCGTCGATCAGCTTGCGCAGCGCGGCGGCGGTGACCGGATCGATCTTGTCGTCCTCGGCCGCGTCCTCGATCTTCTCCCGCAGGTCCTCGACCCGCTTGTCGCGGTCCTTCGGCTTGCCCCGGTCCAGCTCGGCGGCCTTCTTCCGCAGGTCGTCGGCGGTCTTGCGGTCGATCAGCCCGATCGCCTCGGCCCGGTCGAGCAGCTCACCGAACCGGTCGCCGAGCTGACGCAGCGTCACCGGCTCGGCTGCCGCCGACGTCGGCGCGGCACTGCTGGGCTCCGGGGCGGGCGGTTCGGCGGCACGCGTCGACGGGCCGGCGGTGGGCGCGGCGGCCGGCGGCGTGCCGGAGCCGTCGCCCCACACCAGCGAGCCGACCACCGCGAGCAGCAGCACCACGGCACCGGCGACGAGCAGCCCGAGCAGCCGGTTCGACGAGACCGCCGGGCGCGGCGGCGCGACGGGACGTGCCGGCGGGACCGGGCGGGACGCGGCGGCCGGGGACCGCTCGACGAGGGTGGGCGGGTGCGCCACCGGCGCCACTGTGGGCAGGATCGCGGTCGGCGGGTCCACCGGGCGGCCCGCGCCGAGCCGGTCGGCGAGCCGAGCCGCGGTGGGCCGCCGCTCCGGGTCCGCCGCCAGGCAGGCCAGGACCAGGTCGGCGATCTCCGGCGGCAGGCCGGGCACCCGCAGCGGCGGGACCGGCGGCCGGTTGCGCCGCACGTCCAGCACGTCGTCCCAGCTGCGCACCGGCAGCGGCGCCTGACCGGTGAGGCTGCGGTACAGCAGCACGCCGAGCGCGTACACGTCGCCGGCCGGGTTCGCCGGGCCGGGGTCGAGCCGTTCCGGGGCGAAGTAGGCGGGAGTGCCCATCAGCAGCGCGCCGGTCTGCCCGGTGACCGGGTGCGGGCCGGCGGGCGCGGCGATGCCGAAGTCGAGCACCTTAGCGCCGGTCTCGGTGAGCATCACGTTCGCCGGCTTGACGTCGCGGTGCACCACGCCGATCCGGTGCGCCGCGGCCAGCGCCCCGGCGACCTGCCCGGCCGTGCGGACCGCGTCCGGCCAGGCCAGCGGCCCGCCGGCCAGCCGGTCGGCGAGCGTCTGGCCCTCCACCAGCTCCATCACCAGGTACGGGACCACGACGCCGCCGTCCAGCGTCGCCTCGCCGTAGTCGTACACCTGGGTCACGTGCGGGTGGGTGAGCCGCGCCGCCGCGCGGGCCTCGCGCTGGATGACCGCCCGCAGTTGCGGATCGGCGGCGAGCTGCCCGGCGAGGGCCTTGACCGCGACGGGCCGGTGCAGCACCTCGTCGTCGGCGCGCCACACCTCGGACATCCCGCCGAGGCCGATGCGTTCGCGCAGGACATATCGGTCGTGCAGGCGCAGGGCGGGCGTGAAAGGCGACATGATGCCTCCAGTCTGCCCGTCCGGTCCCCGTGCCCGTCAACCGCCCGTCGCGAGGGCCCGGGTCAGGGCTTGCGGGCGACCCCGCCGTACATGCTGACGTCGACCACCGACGGGCGCGGCTCGGGCTCGCCGTCGGCGCGCCATTCGGCGACCGAGCAGACGCCCGGCTCGACCAGCTCCAGGCCGTCGAAGAAGCGCACGACCTCCTCCCGGCTGCGCAGGTTGATCACGCCGTGCGGGCCGCCGCCGCGGGCCGCCGCCTTCGCCTCGGCGGCCACCTCCTCCGGCAGGTAGTCGTGGGTGGCGTGCGAGGCGGCCAGGTAACTGCCGGCGGGCAACGCGTCCAGCAGGCGGCCGACGATCGCGTACGGATCTTCACCGTCGGGCACGAAGTGCAGCACCGCCAGCAGCATCAACGCCACCGGCTGGGAGAGATCCAGCGTGCGGCGCAGGTCGGGGTGGGCGAGGATGCGCTCCGGGTCACGCAGGTCCGCGTCGAGGTAGGCGGTGGCGCCCTCGGGCGAGCTGGTGAGCAGCGCGCGGGCGTGGGCCAGCACGATCGGGTCGTTGTCGACGTAGACCACCCGGGCGCGCGGGTCGGTCGACTGCGCCACCTCGTGCGTGTTGTCGGCGGTGGGGATGCCGGTGCCGATGTCCAGGAACTGCCGGATGCCCGCCTCGCCGGCCAGGTGCCGCACCGCGCGACGCAGGAACCGCCGGTTCTCCAGCGCGCTGATCCGGATGGTCGGGAACCGGGCGGCCATCGCGTCGCCGGAGTCGCGGTCGGCCTGGAAGTTGTCCTTGCCGCCGAGCCAGTAGTTGTACCGGCGGGCGGGATGCGCCACCGTGGTGTCGATCCGGCCCGACTCGGGTGCCGTACCTGGTGCGTCGCTGGTCAAGGCCGCCTCCACGACTCGCGTGCCACCGTCCACTGTCTCCGGTCGCCGTCATGCTACTGCCCGGCGCCGCGCCGCTCAGGCCGGGTACAGCTCGTCGCGCATGCGGGCCAGCAACTCGGGGGTCCGCTCCGGCGGCGCGGCCTCCACGCACAACCTCTCCATCGCCTCGGCGTAGAAGTCGAGGTCGTCGCGCTTGTCCAGGTAGATCGCGCTGGTGAGCTGCTCGATGTAGACGATGTCGGGCAGGTCGGCGTCACCGAAGCGCAGGATGCTGAACGCGCCGCTGGCCGCGGCGTGCCCGCCGGCGGCGAACGGGACGATCTGCAACCGCACGTGCGGGCCCGAGGTCGCCTCGATCAGCGCGTCCATCTGCTCGCGCATCACCGCGGTGCCGCCGATCGGGCGGCGCAGCACCGCCTCGTCGAGCACCGCCCACAACTGCGGCGGGTTGGGGCGCCGCAGCAGTTCCTTGCGCTGCATCCGCAGCTCCACCCGCCGGTCCAGCTCCGCCGCCGACGCGCTGCGGTGGCCGAGCAGGATCACCTCCCGGGCGTACGCGGCGGTCTGCAACAGGCCGGGCACGAACTGCACCTCGTACGTGCGGATCAGCGCGGCGGCCGCCTCCAGGCCCAGGTACGACTGGAACCAGGCGGGGAGCACATCGCCGTAGCGGTGCCACCAGCCCGGGCTGTTCGCGTCCCGGGCCAGCTTGAGCAGCGCGTCACGGTCCTCCGGAGCGGTGACGCCGTAGAGCGTGAGCAGGTCGGCCACGTCGCGCTCCTTGAAGCCGACCCGGCCCAGCTCCATCCGGCTGATCTTCGACTCCGACGAGCGGATCTCCCAGCCGGCCGTCTCGCGGCTGACCCCGGCGCTCTCCCGCAGCCGGCGCAACTGCCCGCCGAGCAGCATGCGCAGCACTGTCGGACCGCTTGTCGGACCACCCTCGACGGGCACCGTCGCCACCTGACCGCCCTCGCATCCCGACGCCCCGGCCGGGCACCCTCCCGGACCGACGAGTAAGCATGCCATGAACCGACAGTGAGGTGAACTCCTCCGGACGGACGGAGTCAGTCCCGTGTACGGGACGGCGGGATCAGGTGGTCGAAGTCGCCGTCCCGGGCGCCGAGCACGAACGCGGCGATCTCGTCCACTGTGTAGATCAGTGCCGGACCCTCGGGGTGCCGGGAGTTGCGGACCGCGATGCCACCACCGCCGGGCAACTCGGCCAGTTCGACGCAGTTGCCGCTGGGGTTGCTGCGGCGGCTCTTCAACCAGCGCATCGGTGGCAACTCGGTCACGGGCACGCCGTTCGGGGGTTGCTGCATGGGCGTCCTTCGGGATGAGCCAGCCGAGGCCGCGGGAGGAGCGGTGGGTGGCGACGTCTGTCGACTGAGGAGTGAGATGCACGTGCATCTGCTATTGCATCTGCAATGGACAGAGAGCATGATAACCGAAATACGGTGTGCCGGTTCGTTCACGCACGGTGACCCGAGCCCGGCCCCGGGACGCCGCTCCGCGCGGCTTCGGGACTGCGGTGAGGAGGACGCGTTGGCGGATCCGATGACCATCGCCTCCGGCATCTCCGCGGCGGGCGCGCTCGTCTCCGCCTGGCAGTTACGCCGCCGCGCGCTGCGCGCCGAAGCCGAGATCGAGCTGCTCCAGGCCGAGCTGGCCGCCGAGCGGCACGCCGCCAGCCACGATCCGCTCACCGGGCTGCCGAACCGCCGCGCGTTCTTCCGGCTGGCCGCCGCCCTGCTCACCGACCCCGCCGGGCAGCCACTCGTCGCGGTGGTGCTCGACCTGGACAACTTCAAGCAGGTCAACGACCGCTACGGGCACGCCGCCGGAGACCAGGTGCTGGTCAGCGTGGCGCAGCGGCTCGCCGCGTTCGCCGGCCCCAACCTGGTGGCCCGGCTCGGCGGCGACGAGTTCGCCGGTCTGCTGGCCAGCCCGACCGCGGACCGCCGGTGGATCGAGCACGCCACCCGGCGGCTCTGCGAGGCGCTCGCCGCGCCGATCCCGCTGGGCGCGCGCAGCATCCAGGTCACCGCCTCGGTCGGGCTCGCGCCGGTGCACTGCCCCACCCAGCTCACCGACGCGCTCTGCCGCGCCGACGCGGCCATGTACGAGGCGAAGACGCTCGGCGCCGCCCGTCCGGCCCGCCAGCTCGTCGCGGAGTGCTGAGTCCGGCTCGTCCGTTAGCTCGTCGCGGGGTGCCGGGCACGGTCCGCCTTGCCTGCCCCAGCTCGTCGCGGGGTGCTGGGCGGCACGTCCGTCGCGGACCGCTGGGCCCGGTCCGCCTTGCCTGCCCCAGCTCGTCGCGGGGTGCCGGGGCGGGCTCCGTCCGGTGGGTCAGCGCCAGCCGTAGCCGGCGCGCAACGCCTGCCCGACCCGGTCGAACCGCGGCCGGTCCAGCACCGCACCCTCGCGGCGGATGCTGTCCTCGCGCATGGTGAGCACCCGGTCCAGGCGTACCCAGCTCGGCCGACTGTCCCGGTCCCACTCCCCCGGGCCGAGCGCCAGCCAGTGCCGCTGGCCGTCCCGGTCGCTCTGGCTGGACAGCATCAGCCCGAACAGCGTGCGGCTGTGCCGCCCCACCACCAGCACCGGACGGTCCTTGCCCTGGCGGGGATCGTCCTCGTAGGGCACCCAGGTCCACACGATCTCGCCCGGGTCGGCCTGCCCGTCCGGCTCCGGGGCGTACGACAACTCGCGGCGCTGCAACGCGCTGACCTGGCGGCGGCGCGCGACCTGCGCCGGGATCGGCCCGCCGGTGCGGGCCGGGGCGGGCACGACCCGGGTGATCCGGCCGAGCCGCGACGCCACGTTCTTCAACAGACCTGCCACGGCGGGCAGCCTAGCGGCCGGGGTGCGACCGCCCGGGAATCGGGTCGCCAGGCCGGGTACGCGATGCCATCATGCGCCGGTGACGGTGCCCCGCCACCAGATCCGCGCCGCGTTCACCGCCGGTGCCGCCGGGCGGGGCGCCTCGCGAGGCGCGCTGTTAATAAGGGGCCCTTCTACTACCGGAGGCGTTAAGAAGGGGCCCTTCCTTACGCTGGGGGCGTGGAGTTGCCCGACGATCTGCCGCTGTTCGAGCGCAGCGCGGTGCGGCTGGTGGTGCTCGACGCCGCCGACCGCCTGCTGCTGTTCCACACCCGCGACCCGGACCATCCGGACCTCGGCGTGTGGTGGGAGCTGCCCGGCGGCGGCCTGGACCCGGGCGAGACGTACCGGGAGGCGGCGGTACGCGAGCTGCGCGAGGAGACAGGTATCGCGATCGGCCCGGACGAGGTGGGCGCGCCGACGTGGCGGCGGCGGGCCAGCTTCCGGCACCGGCAGCGCCGCCACCTCCAGGACGAGGTGGTGGTGACGGTACGGCTGCCCGGCCCCGGGCCGGACGTGGACGAGGCGCTGCGGCTGGACTACGAGGTGGAGGACTACTTCGGGTTCCGCTGGTGGCCGCTGGCCGAGGTGCTCGCCGAGCGGCCGCGCTGCTATCCCGGGCGGCTGCCCGAGCTGCTGCCGGCGTTCCTGGCCGGGAAGGAGATCGACGAGCCGTTCGAACTGTGGTCGTGACCGGGGCGTGCCACCGGGCGCGGCGGCGGGCAGAGTGGAGCCGTGACTCCTCTGCGCGCACCCCTGGCCCGTTACGCCGATCGGCTGCATCGCGCCGCCGGTGACACCCACCACGTCGCCTCCCCGCTGGGCGCCTGGCTGCTGCTGGCGCTGGCCGGCCCGGCCGCCACCGGCGACGCCCGCGCGGCGCTGACCGAGGCGCTCGACGCCGACCCGGACGACGCCGCCGCCGAGGCCCGGGCGCTGCTCGCCGCGCCGCACCCGATGGTCGCCGCCGCCACCGCGCTGTGGGAGCGCACCCCGGCCGACGAGCTGGCCGCGTGGCGGGCCGCCCTGCCGGAGAACACCGAACGCGGTCCGCTGCCGGACCAGGCGGCGCTGGACGCCTGGGCCCGGGAGCGTACCGGCGGGCTGATCGACCGCTTCCCGGTCGACGTCGCCCCGGACACCCTGCTGGTCCTGGCCAGCGCGCTCGCGACCCGGGTGTCGTGGGCCGACCCGTTCGACACGGCCCCGGGCACGGATCTGGGCGCGGGCAGCGCCTGGGCCGGGCGGCTGAGCCGGGTGCTGCGGACACCGCCGTTCGGGCACCGCTGCTGGGTGGCGGCCACCGACCGGGCCGGTGACGTGGCGGTGCACGCGGTGCCGGCCCGCACCGGCGACGACGGCGCGGGGATGCTCGTGGTGTCGGTGGCCGCCGCGCCCGAGGTGCCCGCGGCCGACGTGCTGGCCGCCGCGCAGGAGCTGGCGAGCGCCGCCGCGCTCATCCCGGACTCCGTGCCGGGCCGCCTGTCACTGTTCGACCTGCCGCTGGGCGAGACGCCGCTGTGGACGCTGCGGGAGAAGCCGGTCAACACGTTCGCCCCGGACGGCCGGGAGGAACGCGCCACGGCGGTGCTGCCCTGCTGGTCGGCGCGCAGCCGGCACGACCTGACCGCACCCGGGTTCGGCTTCGACGCGGCGGCCCGGGCGCTCGGCGAGCTGCTGGGCCTGGCCGGGCCGGGGTTCGACGCAGCGCAGTCCGCGGTGGCCCGGTTCGGGCGCTACGGTTTCGAGGCCGCCGCGGTGACCGCGTTCGGCATGGTGGCCGGCCTGCCGCCCGAGGGTGTCGCCCGCGTCGCCGAGCTGCGGTTCGGTCACCCGTACGCGGTGGTCGCGGTGACCACCGACCCGGCCGGTGGGCCGTGGCACGCGCTGCCTGTCTACTCCGCCTGGGTGGCCGACCCGGAGGAGCTGCCCGCCGACGAGGCCGGATAGGCGGCGAGCGCGCTCGTGAGCTGGTCCAGTCCCAGCGAGCCGAGTTCCAGCGCCCGGTTGTGGAACGCGCGCCGGTCGCCGGGGAACACCGCGCGGCCGTCCCGCCACACCCGCTCCCCCACCTTGTAGGTCAGCGCCTGCCCGGGCCGGCCCAGGTAGCGGGCCAGTTCCAGTGGCGCGTACGGGCCCTGGTGGCAGCGCTCGCGCAGCAGGTCCAGCGCGGCGTCCGGCGTCCACCGCGCGCCGCCGCCGGAGGGCATCGGCAGCTTCAGGTGCAGGCCGATGTCGAGCACCACCCGGGCCGCCCGCAGCAACTGCATGAACAGGTGTCCCAGCCGGGCGCCCGGCTGCTCGTAGAGTCCCAGCTCGTCCATGAACCGCTCGGCGTACAGGGCCCAGCCCTCCTGGGCGCCGGAGAGCCCGCCGAGCAGGTTCAGCCGCTGACCGGGGCCGCCCCGGCACGCCTCCGAGCCGAGGTGCAGGTGGTGGCCGGGGACGCCCTCGTGGTACACGGTGCTGTACGCCCACCAGGTGGAGAAGTGCTCCCGGCCCTCGGGCAGCAGCCACGAGACCCGGCCCGGCCGGGTCAGGTCCCGCGACGGCCCGATGTAGGCGGTGCCGCCCGACGTGGTGACCCGTGACTCGATGCGCCGCAGCGGCGCCGGGATGTCGAAGTGCGTGCCGTGCATCCGCTCGGTGGTGGCCTCCAGCAGCTCCTGGAGCCAGGCGGCGAACGCGTCCCGGCCGCGCAGGACGCCGGGCGCGTCGGGACGGTCGAGCCGGTCCCGCACCTCGGGCACGGTGCCGCCCAGGGTTCTCGCCTCGGCGACCAGTTCCGCCTCGATCGCGGTGAACTCGTCCCAGCCCCACGCGTACAGCTCGCGCAGGTCCGGTTCCGCGCCGAGGAAGGCCCGCACCCAGAGGGCGTACCGCGCCGGGCCGAAGGCCTCGTCGTCGTGCGCCCGGGGCGCGAGGTCCGCGGTGAGCGTCGCGGCGAATCTCCGGTACGCCTCCCGCGAGCCCTCGACCGCCGCCTGCAACGAGGCGCGCTGCGGGCCGTCGCCGTACCGCTCCACCAGGGCGATGTCGTCGTCGATCCAGGCGCGGCAGCGCTGCGTCACCAGCTCCACCTGACGCCGGGCCGGCAGATGACCGCGCGCTGCGGCGAGCACGAGGCTCCGGGCGTACCCGTCGAGTGCGGCCGGGATCGCGGCCTGGCGCGCGCCGACGCGGGCCCAGCCGTCCTCGGAGGCCGCGTGCCCGGCGTCGCGGCCCGGTACGGCGGACTCGACGCACTGCCGGATGAGCTGGAGCGGGCCGGTGGCCGCGGCGTGCAGTTCCCGCAGGTCCTCCCCGGCGTCGTGGAAGGCGATCCGGGCGCGCAGCCGTTCGGCGAGGTGGGCGTACAGCGGGGTCGCGGGCAGCGCCTCGATCCGGCGCAGGGCGCGGGCGGCGAGGTCGGCGCGGGCCTGGTGACCGTCCGGGCTGTAGTCGGTGAGGCCGTCGGCGTCCTGCTCACCGGCCTCGACCACTGCGGCGCACGGATCGAGGCGCCCCATCTCCCGCAACAGCGCGTCGGTGACGTCCTCGCTCATCGCACCGATGCTAGCCCCGGTGATCAAGGAGTTCGCGCCGGCCGGAAGCCCGGAACCGACGCGAATTCCTTGATCAACCTGATGGGAGGCGGGGTCAGACCGAGACGAGTTCCTTCTTCTCGGCCTTGGCGGCCAGGCGCTTCTCACGCTCCTGGGCGCCGATCAGGTCGTCCGGCAGGGAGTCCTCCACCTCCAGGTCGAACCGGCGCAGCAGCCGGATCGCGAACCCGCCCAGCGTGATGAGGATCAGCGCCGCGCCGAAGCAGATGTACGCGAAACCGATGCCCCGGCCCGGTCCGGTGCCGATCACCGCGCCCACCGAACCGGCCAGCGCCCCACCGGGTGCGAGCATCGGCTCGAACAGCGCGGTGGCGCCGGGCGCGAGCAGCGCGAACCCGATCGGCAGCGTCGACCAGGAGATGGTCTGGTTGAGGCTGAACACCCGGCCGTGGAAGCGCTGCGGCACCTTCACCTGGACGATCGTCGCGTAGATCGACTGCGCGGTGGTCATCGACATGGCCAGCCAGCAGAAGCCGACGCAGATCATCGCCACCGACGCGTCCAGGCCGATCAGCACGCAGCCGATCGCGGTGCCCAGGTTGCCGATCAGCACGCCGATCATCCGGCGCTTGCGCGGACCGCCCCACAGCGACATCAGCACGCCGCCGAGCACCGCGCCGACCGCCTCGGCCAGCGCCACCTGCGCCACCTGGGTCGGGCTGCCGAACGACAGCACCAGCGGCGTGATGAGCACCAGCGCGGGCGCCAGGAAGATGTTGCCCAGCGCGAAGTAGCCGAGCATCAGCCGGAACCCGCGGTGCCGCCACGAGTAGCGCATGCCGTTGGCGATGGCCACCAGCAGCCGTTCCCGGGGCCGCCAGCCCAGCGCGTCCGGGAAGCGGACCACGGCGAGGGTGAGCACCGCGAACACGTAGCTGGCCACGTCGACCAGCAGGATGCCCTTCAGCTCGATGGTGGCGAGCAGGCCGGCCGCGAACGCCGGCATGAGCAGCGTGGCCACACCGGTGGACAGCTGGGTGATGCCCATGGCGTGCCCGAGGTAGCGCTTGGGCACCAGCTGCGGCACCGCCGACTGGAACGCGATCCGCTGGAACGAACCGGCCACCGAACTGAGCGCCACCAGCATGTAGATGTGCCAGAGCACCAGGTTGTCGGTCCACAACAGGGCCGCCAGCACGAGCTGGACGGACCCGGCGAAGCAGCTCGCCGTCATCATGATCCGGCGCCGGCTGACCCGGTCGACAAGCGCGCCGGCCACCGGCAGCATGAGCACGCCGCAGATCAGCGCGAGCGCCCAGAGCAGGCCGAGGTTCGCCACCGAGCCGGTGCGGTTGAACAGCCAGATCGGCAGCGCGAACGCGGTCAGCGCGGAACCGGTGCTGGAGATGAGCTGACCGGTCGTGATGGCCATGAACCGGCCCATGCTCGGCTTGACCGTCTTGGTGGGCTTGCGGTCCTCGCCCACCCGCAGCGTGTCGGCCACCACCCAGCCGGCGTCCTCACCCCGGGCCTCCGGCGTCAGCGCGCTGACGTCACCGGCGACCACCGCCGGGTGCACCTGCGTGACGATCTCGGCCAGTTCCTCGGCGCGGTACTTGAGGAAGAAGTGCCCGGCCTGGTCGAGGACGACGAGGCCGAGCGTGTCGCTGAGGAACTGCCACTCGGCGTACCGCTCGCGGTAGTAGTCGGTCACCGGGTCCTCGGAGCCGACCACCGAGATGATCGGCGTCCGGAGCTTCGCCGCCTGCTGGTCCAGCAGCCGGGTGAAGTACTCCTCCGAGGCGCGGGAGTCGGCCCGCATGTTGCTGATGATCCGGTCGGCCTGCTCCGGGTCCAGCTCGTCGGTGTCCACACCCATCGACTTGAGCCAGCTCGCGGAGTGCCTGTTGCTGCTGAGCCGCTCGAGGCGGTCGCGGAGCGCCGCGATCACGCCCTTCGGGCGGGCGAACGGGAACATGGCGCCGATGTAGACGGCCTCCAGCTCCCGGCCGGCCGCCTCGACCTTGCGGGCCACGTCGGCGAGGATGGCGCTGCCCACGCCGCAGTGGCCGTACAGGGCGATCGGCCCCTCGACCCGCTCCAGGATCTCGTCGGCCACCCGGCTGGTCAGCTCGTCGAACGGCAGCGCGTCCTCGCTCAGACCCACGTCGTGGCCGGGGATCGCCAGCGACCACAGCCCGTACCCGGCCGGCAGCGCGTCGGCCAGCGGCTGGTAGACGATGGCGCTGCCGCCGCCGTACGGGACGCAGACGTACGTCAGCACCCGCTTACCCGCCGGGATCGGCTTGGTCAGCTCGTAGAGCAGCCGGCGTGGCCCTTCCTGCGCGGCGTCGCCGGAGATGAACGCGGCGAGGTCGCGGATGGTGCGCTGCTGGAACAGGTCCATCACGCCGACCGCCCGGCCGCCCAGCTCCGCCTTGCGGATCTTGGCGACGACCTGGGTGGCGAGCATCGAGTGCCCGCCCAGGTCGAAGAAGTCGTCGTCGATGCCGAGCGTGTCCACGCCCAGCACCTCGGACCAGATCGCGGCGAGCGCCCGCTCGGTGTCGTCGCGCGGCTCCACGAGCGCCACCGACGCCTCGCGGGTGACCACCGGCGCGGGCAGCGCCTTGCGGTCCAGCTTGCCGTTGGGGGTCAGCGGCAGCGCGTCGAGCGTGACGAACGCGGCTGGCACCATGTACTCGGGCAGCGTGTCCTTCAGCGCCGCCTTCAGCGCGGCGTGCTCGGCCTCCCCGACCAGGTACGCGGTGAGCCGCTTGTCGCCCGGGCTGTCCTCGCGGACGATCACCGTCGCCTCGGTGACGCCCGGCTGATCGCGCAGCGCGCTCTCGATCTCGCCCAGCTCGATGCGCAGACCGCGCAGCTTGACCTGGTGGTCGATGCGGCCCAGGAACTCGATCACCCCGGCGCCGTCCGGGCCGACGACCCAGCGGGCCAGGTCGCCGGTGCGGTAGAGACGGGCGCCCGGCTCGGCGGAGAACGGGTCGGGGACGAACTTCTCCGCCGTCAGCGCGGGTCGGCGGTGGTAGCCGCGGGCCAGCCCGGCACCGCCGATGTGCAGCTCACCGGCCACCCCGACCGGGCACTGCGCACCGGACGGGTCGAGCACGTGCAGCCGCAGGTTGGCGATCGGCGCGCCGATCGGCACGCTGGACACCTGCGCGAGCCGGTCCGGCTCGCACGCCCAGGCGGTCACGTCGATGGCCGCCTCGGTCGGGCCGTACAGGTTGTGCAGGCCGCACCAGGGCAGCCGGGCGGTGAAGTCGGTGGCCGAGGCCAGCGGCAGCTCCTCACCGGAGCAGATCACCCGGCGCAGCGCGGTGGCCGCCTCCACGCCGTCCTCGGCGAGGAAGACGGTCAGCATCGACGGGACGAAGTGGGCGGTGGTGATCCGCTCGGACACCAGCAGGTCGCGCAGGTAACCGGCGTCCTTGTGGCCGCCGGGCTTGGCCAGCACCAGGCGGGCGCCGGTGCGCAGCGGCCAGAAGAACTCCCACACCGACACGTCGAAGCTGGCCGGGGTCTTCTGGAGCACCGCGTCGTCGGCGCCGAGGCCGTACGTCTTCTGCATCCAGTCGAGCCGGTTGACGATGCCCCGGTGTGTGTTCGGCACGCCCTTCGGGCGGCCGGTGGACCCGGAGGTGTAGATGACGTACGCCAGGTTCTCCGGCCCGGCGGCCGGTGCCGGGTCGGTGTCGGGCCGGTCGGCCCAGACCGTGGCGTCGTCGAGTTCGAGCACCGTGGCGCCGGTGTCGGGCAGCACGTCGCGCAGGTGCGACTGAACGAGCACCACAGGCGCGTCCGCGTCGCCGACCATGAACGCGAGCCGGTCGGCCGGGTACTCCGGGTCCAGCGGCAGGTACGCGCCGCCGGCCTTGAGCACGCCGAGCAGGCCGGCGACCAGTTCCACCGACCGTTCCGCGCAGACGCCGACCAGGGTCTCCGGGCCGACACCGGCCGCGCGCAGCCGGTGCGCGACGCGGTTGGCCTGCGCGTTCAGCTCGGCGTACGTGCGGCTGTGCCCGTCGATGGTGACCGCGACCGCGTCCGGGGTGGCCGCGGCGCGCTCCTCGATCGGGCCGTGCAGCGTCTCGGTGCGCGGGAAGTCGGCTGTGGTGTCGTTCCAGGCGGCCAGCAGGTCCCGCTCGGCGGCGGGCAGCAGCGGCAGCCGGGACACCGGGGTGTCCGGCGCGGCGACGACGGCGTCCAGCAGCGCGGTCCACCGCTGCGCCATGCGCTCCACTGTGGCCCGGTCGAACAGGTCGGTGTTGAAGACCAGCTTGCCCCAGAGCCCGTCGACGGTCTCCACCGCGTGCAGCTCGAAGTCGAACCGGGTGGCCTGCAACTCCATCGGGGTCCAGGAGAACGTGACGTCGTCGGTGCGGGACACGCCGCGGAAGCGGCCCATCTCGTAGTTCTGGAGCACGAACATGGTCTGGAACACCGGGGAGCGGCTGACGTCGCGCGGCAGGCCCAGCTCGTGGACCACCTTGGCGAACGGCACCTCGGCGTGCTCGAACCCGTCGAGCACGGTACGGCGGGTGCGCTCCAGCAGCTCGGCGAACGTCGGGTCGTCGGCCAGGTCGGCGCGCAGCGGCAGCATGTTGATGAACATGCCGACGACGTTCTCCAGCTCCGGCGCGGACCGGCCGGCCACCGACGCGCCGATGGCGAAGTCGTCCTGGCCGGCGTGCCGGGCCAGCAGCACCTGGTACGCGGCGAGCAGCGTCATGAACAGGGTGCCGCCGCTGTCCCGGGTGAGCGCGTTGAGCGCCTCGGTGGCGGACGGGTCGAGCTGGAACTCGACGAAGTCACCCCGGTAGGTCTGGGTGGCCGGGCGGGGCCGGTCCAGCGGCAGTTCCAGCGGGGTGATGCCGGCCAGCCGCTGCTTCCAGTAGTCGACGTGCGCCCGGGCCTGCGGGCCGTCCAGCTCCTGGGCCTCCCAGACGGCGAAGTCGCCGTACTGGATCGGCAGGGCGGGCGGCTCGCCGCCCCGGTAGAGCGTGATCAGGTCGCGCAGCAGCACGTCCACCGACCAGCCGTCGCCGACGATGTGGTGCTGGGCGAGGAACAGCACGTGGTCGTCGGCGGTCAGCCGGATCAGCAGGGCCCGCAGCAGCGGCCCGTTGGCCAGATCGAACGGCTCGGCCGCCGCCGCGTCGACGAGCGCCTGCGCGGCGGCCTCGTCGGGCGCCTCCACCACCGTGAGCGGCACGTCGGCGGTGTCCGCGACGACCACTGTGGGACGGCCGTCGGCGTCGGCCGGGAAGCGGGTGCGCTGCGACTCGTGCCGGTCGGCGAGCGCGGTCAGGGCGGCGCGCAGCGCGTCCACGTCGAGTGGCCCGCGTACCCGCAGCGGCACCGCGATGTGGTACGCCGCCTCGCCCGGGGCGAGCTGGTCCATGAACCAGACCCGCTCCTGGGCGTAGGACAGCGGCACCTCCGCGCCGGACGGGCGGGGGGTGATCCGGGCCGCGGGGGCGGTCTGGCGGGCGCGTAGCCGTCGGGCGATCAGCGCCTGCCGGGCCGCCTCGCGGGCCGGATCCTTCAGGTCGGTCATCAGTTGGTTCCCTCTTCCGCCGCGAGCAGCGCGGCGACCTCGGTGTCGGAGAGCCCGTCGATTTCGGCGGCGATCCGCTGTTCGATCTGGGCGGCCAGTTCCGCCACCACGGGGCTGCTGAACAGCGCCCGCATGGGCAGGTCGACGTCCACCTCGGCGCGGATCCGGGCCATCGCCCGCATGCCGCGCAGCGAGTTGCCACCGAGGGCGAAGAAGTCGTCCAGGGCACCGACCTTCTCCACCTGGAGGATCTCGGCGTACACCTCGGCGACCAGACCCTCGGCCTCGGTGCGGGGCGCGACGTAGCTGTCCTGGGCCTGCTCGGCCGCCGCCGGGGCGGGCAGCGCGGCGCGGTCCAGCTTGCCGTTGGGCGTGAGCGGCAGCGCGTCCAGCCGGACCAGAGCGGCCGGCACCAGGTGCGCGGGCAGTTCGCGGGCGAGTTCGGCACGGACCGAGTCCTCGTGGGCCGGGCCCACCAGGTAGCCGACGAGCGTCGGCTCACCGCCGTCGGTGCGGACCGCAGCGGCGGCGGCGCGCACGTCCGGGTGGGCCAGCAGCGCCGCCTCGACCTCGCCCAGCTCGATCCGCATGCCGCGCACCTTGACCTGGTCGTCGCGGCGGCCCAGGTAGTCCAGCGTGCCGTCGGCACGCCAGCGGGCCAGGTCGCCGGTGGCGTACATCCGGGCGCCGGGCGGGCCGTACGGGCAGGGCAGGAACCGCTCGGCGGTGAGGCCGGGCCGGTCGTGGTAGCCGCGGGCGAGCTGGGTGCCGGTGACGTACAGCTCCCCCACCACGCCCGGCGGCACCGGCCGAAGCGCGGCGTCGAGCAGCAGCGCCCGGGTGTTCCAGGTGGGCGTGCCGATCGGCACCGGACCGGCCGGGACCGGCTCGCCGGGGGCGATGCGGGCCGCGACGCAGCCCACTGTGGCCTCCGTCGGGCCGTACTCGTTGATCACCGCCACGTCGGGGTGCGCGGCCCGCCAGACGGCGAGCTGCTCCCCGGTCAGCGCCTCGCCGCCGATCACCAGGTCGACCGTCGGCGACAGCTCGCCGTCGAGCAGCGGCAGGTGGCTCGGCGTGACCTTGAGGAACGCCGGCCGGCCACCGGCGCGGGCGGCGGGCTCGTCGATCGCGGCGAGCCGTACCGTGCCGCCGGCGGTGAGCGTGCCGAGCAGACCGGTGACGGTCAGGTCGAACGACACCGGCGAGTGCAGCAGCGCCACCCCGGCCAGCCCCGGGTAGGTGGCGCGGGCCCAGGCCAGGTACGCGGTGACCGCCCGGTGCTCGACCACCACGCCCTTCGGACGGCCGGTGGAGCCGGAGGTGTGGAGCACGTACGCCGGGTGCTCCGGACGCAGCGGCGCGACCCGGTCGGCGTCGGTGAGGTCGTCGCCGGACTGGTCCGAGCCGACCTCGCCGTCGAGCACCAGCGCGTCGCCGGGCACCAGGCCGGCCGTGTCCGGCGCGGTCACCACCAGCGCGGGCGCGGCGTCCTCCACGAGGTACGCGATCCGGCCGGCCGGATACGCGGTGTCCACCGGCACGTACGCGGCGCCGGCCTTGAGCACCGCCAGCATCGCCACGACCAGATCGCAGGAGCGGGGCAGCGCCAGCGCGACCCGGGTCTCCGGGCCGGCGCCGCGCGCCACCAGCAGCCGGGCCAGCCGGTTCGCGGCGGTGTTCAGCTCGCCGTAGCCGAGCGTCACGCCGTCGCAGACCAGCGCCGCCGCGTCCGGGGTGGCGGCGGCCTGCCGCTGCACCTCGTCGACCACAGTGGTCGGCGGCACGTCGTGGGCGGTGTCGTTCCAGGCGCCGAGCACCCGGTCCCGCTCGGTGTCGGTGAGCAGCGGCAGCGCGCCGACCGTACGCTCCGGCTCGGCGACGGCGGCGGCGAGCAGCCGTACGTAGCGGCGGACCACGGTCTCGGCCGTGGCCCGGTCGAACAGCTCGGTGCGGTACACCAGGCGGCAGTCGCCGGTGGTGATGTCGAAGGCCAGGTCGTCCTTCGTCGTGCCCAGCTCGACCGGGTCGAGGCCGGAGTCCGGGATCCAGTTCAGCGCGGTCTGGAAGATCGGCTGCACCGACGGGTCACGCTGCGGGTCGACCGCCTCGACGATCTTCTGGAACGGTGTCTGCCCGTGCTCCATGGCGTCGATCAGGCCGTTGCGGACGCGGCCCAGCAGCGCCGCGAACGTCGGGTCGCCGGAGACGTCGCAGCGCAGCGCCACCGGGTTGACGAACATGCCGATCAGCGGCGTCAGCTCCGGGTTGTCCCGGCCCGCGGTGGAGACGCCGACCACCACGTCGGCGTCGCCGGAGATCCGCGACAGCAGCGCCGCGAAACCCGCCAGCAGCACCATGTACGGGGTGGCCTGCGCGCCGGTGGCCAGCGCGCCGATGCGGTCCAGCAGCCCGTCGGGCAGCGTGAAGCGCACCTCGTCACCGGCGAAGCCGAGCTGGGCCGGGCGGGGCCGGTCCAGCGGCAGGCCGGTGACCGGCGGCGCCCCGGCCAGGTGACCGGTCCAGAACGCGAGCTGCCGGTCCAGCTCCTCGCCGGTGAGCTGCTGGCGCTGCCAGACCGCGAAGTCCGCGTACTGGATGGGCAGCTCGGGCACGGCGGGCTCGGCGCCGGTGCGCGCGGCCTCGCAGAACGCGACCAGCTCGGCGTGGAGCAGCACCGCCGAGTGGCTGTCGAAGACGGCGTGGTGCACCACGAACGCCAGCGCCAGCCCCTCCTCCATCCGGATCAGCCGGGCCCGCCACAGCGGCGCCGCGTCCAGCGGGATCGGTGTGCGGGCCATCTCGCCGCGGATGCGCTCGAACCCGGCCCGCTGCTCACCGGCCGGCAGGTGGGTGATGTCGGTGACGGGCAGCGGCGCCGGCTCGTGGGCGCGCACGACCTGCACCAGCGCGCCGTCGTCGGTCCGCAGGTGGGTACGCAGCGCCTCGTGCCGGGCGATGACCCGGTTGACCACGTCGCCGGCCGTGTCCGCGTCCACGCCGGCCGGAAACAGCCACGGGAAGGACACGTTGAACACCGGCGACCCGGCGTCGAGCTGGTTGGCCATCCACACCCGCTCCTGGGCGTAGGAGGCCGGGAAGGTCCACTCCTGCGTCATGAGAGGGCCTCGCGCACCGAGCGGGGACGCATGTCGGTCCAGACCTCGTCGACGTGGGCCAGGCACTCCTCGCGGCTGCCGGCGAAGCCGGTGTCGTGCCAGCCGGCGGGCAGGTCCCGGTCGGCCGACCAGATCGAGTACTGCTCCTCGTCGTTGCGGACGACCAGGAATCGGGATTCGGCCATGTCAGTTCGCTCCTGCGTTCTCGGGGGTGTACGGCTCGGCCATCGCCACGGCGATCTTGCGGGGACCGGTGAACGGTTCCCGGCCGTGCGCGGCGGTCATGTTGTCCACCACCAGCACGTCGTCGCGCTGGTAGTCGAAGCGGACCGTCGCGGCCCGGTAGGCGGCGCGCAGGTGGTCCATGACGTCGGCGGGGATCTCGCCGCCGTCGCCGTAGTAGGTGTTCGACGGCAGCCCGTCGGCGCCGAACATGGCCAGCAGCCCCTCCTGGTAGTCGGCCGGCAGGGTGCTGAGGTGGAAGAAGGTGGCGTGGTTGAACCAGCGCGGGGTGTCCGAGCCGGGCCGGTGGTGCACCGCGTCGCGGACCGCGCGGGTACGCAGGCCGTCCTTGCCGACCCACTCCACTGTGATCCCGTTGTCAGCCGCGTACGCCTCGACCTCGGCGCGGCTCTCGGTGTTGAACACCTCCTGCCAGCGGGTGCCGAAGTCGCCGTGGAAGTTGCGCACCAGCATCCACCGGCGGCGGACGAACTCCTCGCGGACCGCCGGGTCGATCAGCTCGTACACCCGGCGCACGTCGGCCAGCGGCGTGGCGCCCTGGGTCTGCGGCGGCGTGACGCAGTAGAAGAACAGCGTCAGCGGCCAGCGCGCCTGGTACGAGTTCTCGTTGTGCAGGAAGATCTCCTCGTCCGGCGGGTAGTCGGTCGAGGTGTAGACCCGGCCCTTGATGGAGTGCCGGGGCGAGGAGCGCTCGGTGTAGGTCAGCGGCTCGCCGGCCAGTGCGCGGACGGCCTGGTCGAAGCCGTCCACGCCGCCCACGTCGAAGCCGCGGAACAGCAGCCCTCCGCTCGCGACGAGGGTGTCCCGCAGCTCGGCGCGCCGGGCCGTGATCAGGTCGGTCAGCGCCCGGCCGTCGCTCTCGACGACCACCGGCAGCGTCGTGGTTGTCTCGCTCATGGTGCGGTGTCTCCTGGTTCTGGTCGGGGGTGTCAGCCGCGGGGCAGCCGCGGGATGGCCGGGATCGCCGCCGGGGCGGCCGGTGCGTCGGCGGGCGCCTCGGCGCGCAGCTCCTCGATCCGGGCGGCCAGGCCGGCCACCGTGGGGGTCTCGAAGAGGCTGCGCATCGGCAGCCGTACGCCTGTCGCCTTGCGCATGGCGGCGATGAGCTGCACGGCCACCAGCGAGTTGCCGCCGAGGGCGAAGAAGTCGTCGTCCACGCCGACGTCGGTGACGCCGAGGCCGTCGCGCCACACCTGGGCGATCGTCTTCTCCAGCTCGGTGCCCGGCGCCGCCGAGCCGCCGCCGGTGACCCCGGCCGGGCCGGCCGGCGCGTCGGTCTCCTCGGCGAGGCTGTCGGTGGTGACCCGGGCCGCGCGGCGCCGGATGTCGGCGACGGTGCGGGTGGTGATCACCACCTGGGCGCCGAGACCGGCGGCGAGGCTGCGGCGGAACGCCTCCGCGCCGTCGACCGGGCGGATGTCCTCGGTGACCGGTGCCGCGGCGTCCGCGTCCGCCGCCGGGGCCTCGGCCAGGTTGCCGGTGACCGCCTCCTGGTCGACCCGGCGCAGCACGAAGTCGCTGATCGCGACCAGCTCCCGCCCGTCCGGGTCGCGCAGCGACAGGTCGGCGGCGACCACCTCGTCGGTGGCGGCGGGCCGGTGCCGCAGGTGACTGTGGAACGCCGCCGGCAGCGCGCCGCGCACCACGATCCGGCCGTACGACAGCGGCAGGTAGGTGCCGGAGCCCTGCCCGCGGCCGAACGCGGTGGCCACGTCCAGCAGCGCCGGGTGCATGCCCCAGGAGGGCAGGTCGCCGACCGCGGCGGCGGGTGCCTGCACCCGGGCCAGCTCCTCGCCGTCGGCGAGGTGGTGCTCGGCCAGCGCCGCCCAGCGCGGCCCGAACGTGAGCATGCTGGTGCGTCCCCGGCCGAACGAGGCGTCGTCGTCGACCCGCCGCCCGTTCACCGCGGGCACGGCGGCCGGCGGCGCCGCGTCGGTGGTCCACCCGGCGGTGCCGCGGACGTGGGTGCGCGCCTGGCCGGCGGCGAGGCTGGCGACGGCGAAGTCGGTGCCGTCCTCGGCCGGGGTCAGCTCGACCCGGTACTGGGCCACGGTGCCGTCCGGCACCGAGAACGGCTCCAGGAACACCACGTCCCGCAGCTCCACCGCGGCGTCCGGTCCCGGCGCGGGCAGCGCCGCGACCACCGCGGCGCGCACCGACTCCAGGTGGGCGGTGCCCGGCACCACCGGCACCCCGCCGATCCGGTGCTCGTCGAGCAGCCAGTGGGTGTCGGCCGAGACCAGGCCGTGCAGCACCGTGCCGTCCGGACCGGCCACCATCGTGGTGAGCACCGGGTGGGCGACCGCCGTGGTGACGGTGTCCCGCCCGGCGGCCCGGAACGCGGCAGGCGCGGCGGTCTCCACCGCCATGCCGACCTCGGCCCAGCCGCCCCAGTTCTGCGACACCACCGGCGCGCGGAACCCGGTGCCGGAGCGCGCGAAGGCGTCCAGGAAGTTGTTCGCGGCGCAGTAGTCGACCTGGCCGAACCCGCCGATCACCGCGGTGATCGAGGAGCAGAGCACGACGAAGTCCAGCGGCAGGTCGCCGAAGACCCGGGCCAGCGCCAGGGTGCCGGCCAGCTTCGGGGCCAGCACGCGCCGCGCCTCGTCGCGGTCCTTCACCTCGGCCATGCCACCGCCGGGCAGACCGGCGGCGTGCACGATGCCGTCCAGCCCGCCGAACCGGCGCTCCGCCTCGTCGCGGACCCGGCGCAGGTCGTCGGCGTCGGTGACGTCGGCGGCGAGCACCAGCACCTCGGCGCCCGCGGCCTCCATCCGGCGGATCGCCGCGATGGCCCGCCCGGCCCGGTCGGCGCCGCCGTGCACCGCGAGGTGCGCGTCCCACTCGTCCCGCTCGGGCAGCCCGGAACGGGCCAGCAGGACCAGCTTGGCGCGGACCCGGCGGGCGAAGTCCTCGGCGAGGGTGACGCCGATGCCGCCGAGACCGCCGGTGATCAGGTACCGGCCCTCCTCGCGCAGCACGCCCGGCTCGTCCTCGGCGGCAACTGTGACCTGCTCGTAGCCGGCCAGCCAGCGGCGGTCGCCGCGCAGCGCCACCTCCGGGTGCTCGGCGTCGACCGGGCTGCGCAGCTCGGCCACCAGGGCGGCCACGCCGCGCGCGGCCGGGTCGGTGTCGAGCAGCCGCACGGTCAGGCCGGGCAGCTCGGCCGGGAGCACCCGGGCCAGGCCGGCCAGCGTGGCGTGCTCCGGGCGGGTCAGGTCGTCGCCGCGTACGTCGCCGATGCCGGCGGTGACCAGGTCCAGGCGGACGCCCGCCTCGTCGGCCGTCACACCGGCGCCGGCCAGGGCCTGCACCAGGTGCAGCGCGCCGAAGAAGCCGCGCTCCTGCGCCGCCCAGGCGGCCGCCGCGTCGGTGCCGGCCGGCTCGCCGTCGAGCGCGAACGCGTGCACGATCCGCCGGGGCAGGTCGGCGCCGAGCGCGGCGACCAGTTCCTCGGCGTCGGCGCGTACGCCGGGGCGCAGCCGGAAGCCGTTCGCGGTGGCGGTGAACGCGTCGCCGGCGCGTACCTCGACCGGGTCGTCGCCGGCGGAGCGCAACGCGGCCACGAGCGCCTCGCCGCGCGGGCCGTCGGCCAGCACCAGGCAGCGGCCCAGCGGCTCGGCCGTGCGGACCGGCGGGGCCTGCCGCCACGCCGGCACCGCGAACCACTCCGGCAGCGGGCGGGGGCCGGTCTCGACGGGCGCCGCGGCCAGCTCCTGCTCCGGGTCCGGGTCGATCCAGTAGCGGCGCCGCTCGAACGGGTACGTGGGCAGCGGCACCCGCCGCGCGTGCGGGTCGGCCGGGACGCTCACCGGCACCCCGGCGCACCACAGCGCCCCGGCCGTGCCGAGCAGCGCGGCCACGTCACCGGTCTGCTCGCCGGGGCCGGGCAGGCTGCCCAGCGGGGTCAGCGCGCGCTGTGCCTCGCCGGCCTTGGCGATCTGCATCCGGGCCAGGTTGGCCAGCTGCCGGCCGGGGCCGCACTCGACGAGCGCCCAGGTGCCCTCGGCGAGCAGCGTGGCCACGCACGCGCCGAAGCGGACCGGGCGGCGCAGGTGCGCGGCCCAGTACGCCGGGTCGGTGGCCTGCGCCTCGGTGATCCAGGTGCCTGTCACGTTCGAGACGAACGGCACCGCCGGGGCGCGCAGCGGCACTGTGGCCATCAGCGCGGTGAACTCGTCCAGGATCGGGTCCGTCATCGGCGAGTGGAACGCGTGCGAGGTGCGCAGCAGCTTCGACTTGTTCTTGCCGCCGAGGCTCGCCGCGAACTCCTCCACGAGCGCCGTCTCACCGGCGACCACACAGGTGCCGGGGCCGTTGACCGTGGCCACCGACAGGCCCTCGGGCAGCTTGCCGGTCACCTCCGACTCGTCGAGCGTGACCGCCAGCATCGAGCCGGCGGGCAGGGAGTGCATGAGGCGGCCCCGGGCGGCCACCACGCGCAGCGCGTCGGCGAGGTCGAGCACCCCGGCGACCGTCGCGGCGACGTACTCGCCGATGGAGTGGCCGATCATCGCGGCCGGGGTCACACCGGCGGCCCGCCAGGCGGCGGCGAGGGCGTACTCGACTGTGAACAGGGCGGGCTGGGTGTAGCGGGTCTCGGTGAGCTTGTCCGCCGCCTCCGGGTCGCGGCCGAGGATCAGGTCGCGGATGTCCAGGCCCAGCTCGGGGCGGAGCAGTTCGGCGCACTCGTCGACGGCGGCGGCGTACGCGCTGTCCTGCCCGTACAGTTCGGCGCCCATCCCGGCGTACTGCGAGCCCTGGCCGCTGAACAGGAACGCCACCCGGGGCGCGGGGCCGTCGGCGACGCCCCGGTGGCCCTTGCGCCGCTCGCGCAGCGCGGCGGCGGCGGACGCCGGGTCACCGGCGACCACAGCGGCGCGGTGGGCGTACACCTGGCGGCCGACGCGCAGCGTGTGCGCCACGTCGGCGAGCGCCACGTCGCTGCCGCTCTCCAGGTGGTCGGCGAGCCGCCGCACGGCGGTGTCCAACGCGGTCGGCGTCTTCGCCGACACCTGGAGCAGGTGCGCCGGGCGGGCGGACGGCTCGTGCCGCCCCGCGGCCGGGGCCTCCTCCAGCACCACGTGGGCGTTGGTGCCGCCGATGCCGAAGGAGCTGACGCCGGCCCGGCGCGGTCCGCCGTCGGTGTCCCACTTGGTCAGCGTGTTTGCCACGTAGAACGGGGTGTCGGCGAAGTCGATGGCCGGGTTCGGCGTCTCGTAGTTGATGGTCGGCGGGATCAGCCCGTGCTCCATCGCCAGCACCGTCTTGATCACGCTGACGATGCCGGAGGGCTGGCTGAGGTGGCCGATGTTCGACTTCACCGAGCCGATGCCGCACCAGCCGCGCTCGTCGGTGTCCTTGGTGTAGACGGCGGACAGCGCGGCGACCTCGATCGGGTCGCCGAGCGCGGTGCCGGTGCCGTGCGCCTCCACATAGCTGATGCTGCGCGGGTCGACGCCGGCCAGCTCGACGGCCTGGGCGACGGCCTCCATCTGCCCGTCGATGCTGGGGGCGGTGAAGCCGACCTTCCCGGCGCCGTCGTTGTTGATCGCGTTGCCGAGCACGACCGCGCGGATGGTGTCGCCGTCGGCGATCGCGTCGGAGAGCCGCTTGAGCAGCGTCACGCCGACGCCGCTGCCCCACACCGTGCCGTTCGCTCCGGCGTCGAACGGCCGGCACCGCCCGTCCGGCGAGGTGAAGCCGTCCATGCCGAGGTAGCCGACGTGCGGCAGCTCGATGTTGACGCCGCCGGCCAGGGCCATGTCGCACTCGCCGTTGCGCAGCGCCTCGCAGGCCAGGTGGAACGCCACCAGCGAGGTGGAGCAGGCGGTGTGCACGGTCATGCTGGGCCCGCGCAGGTCCAGCCGGTACGACACGTTCGTGGCCACGTAGTTCGGCGAGTTGCCGGTGGCGAGCGAGACGGCGCCGTGCGGATTCCCCCCGACCCGCTTGTTGCGGAACACGTTGCGGTGCAGGTACGTGTTGCCGCCGGTGCCGGCGTACACGCCCACCGCGCCGTCGTAGCGGCCCGGGTCGTAGCCGGCGTCCTGCAACGCGGTGTAGCAGGTCTCCAGGAACAGCCGGTGCTGCGGGTCGGTGATCTCGGCCTCGCGGGCGGTCATCCCGAACAGGCCGGCGTCGAACTGGTCGTAGCCGTCCACCAGCGGGGCGCGGTTGACCCAGCCCGGGTCGTCGACCTCCTGCGGCTGGGCGCCGCGGGCGAGCTGCTCCTCGCGGGTCAGCTCGGTCGTCGACTCCACGCCGTCGACCAGGTTGCGCCAGAACTCGTCGACGTCGGCCGCGCCGGGGAGGCGGGCGGCGAGCCCGACGATGGCGATGGGCTCGACGCCGTCGTCGGCGGGAATGTCGTTCTGCATGGGAGTTCCTTCATTCACAAGGGATCGCGTCACGGGTGAGGTCGGCGTGGTGGCGGGGTACGGCGGGCGCGGCCCCGCCGGGCGGCGGCGCGCATCGCGGCGCGGGCCAGTTCCGGCCGGTCGGCGGCCCCGTCGAGGCTGGCGGCGAGCGCCCGTACGGTCGGGTGGCGGAACAGGTCGAGCATGGTGATCGAGCGGCCGGTGGCCTCGGTGAGGCGGGCGTGCACGGCGGCCAGGGCCATCGAGTGGCCGCCGATGTCGAAGAAGTTGTCGCTCACGCCGACCGCGTCGCGGCCGAGCACGTCGCGCCAGATCCCGGCGATCAGCTCCTCGGTCGCGGTGAGCGCGTCCGACCCGGCGGGCAGCGGCGCGCGGGCCGGTTCGGCGGTGGCGACGCTCATCGCGCCGAGCGCCGCGACCCGTACCGCCGGGCGGGGCAGCTCGGGCGCGACCTCGGCGGCCGGGGCGTCCGGGTCGGCGGCGAGCGCGCCGACCAGGGCGGCCAGGTCGGCCAGCAGCGCTTCGATCCGCTCGCTCTCGAACAGGTCCGGGTTGTGCACCACCTCGACGCCGGCCCGCCCGTCGCGCTCCACCACGTAGACGGTCAGGTCGAACGGCGACCCGGGCTTCGGTACCGGCACCGGCTCGACGGCCAGGCCGGTCAGCGTCAGCCGGGGCGCGACGAAGTTGAGCACGTTGAACAGCACCTGCACCAGCGGGGCGCGGGAGGTGTCCCGGCCCACGCCGAGCGCCTCGACGATGCGTTCCAGTGGCGCGCCCGGGTGGGCGGTGACCTCGTGCA
Organism: Micromonospora globosa; assembly: GCF_000717585.1. Lineage (NCBI taxonomy): Bacteria > Bacillati > Actinomycetota > Actinomycetes > Micromonosporales > Micromonosporaceae > Micromonospora > Micromonospora globosa. Next base: position 356,810 of record NZ_JNZR01000002.1, on the reverse strand, counting down.
GTTCGGCGGCGGCCCGGTCGACCTGCTCGGCGAAGCTCGCGCCGCCGGAGCGGACCCGCACCGGCACGGTGTCGATGAAGAACCCGATCACCTCGTCGAATGCGGCCAGCCGCCGGTCGGCGACGATCGCGCCGAGCACGTGCTCGTCGCCGCCGGTGACGCGCCGCAGCAGTTCGCCGAACGCGGCCAGCAGCACCGCCGCGACAGTGCTGCCGCGCGTCGCGGCCAGGTCGCGCACGGCCCGGTCGGCGGTCTCGTCCAGCCGTACCGCGGCCTCCGCGCCGGCGTACGTCTGCACGGCCGGGCGGGGACGGTCGCGGGGCAGGTCCAGCACCGTCGGCGCGCCGGCCAGGTGCGCGGTCCACCAGGCCAGGTCCGTCTCGCCCCGGCGCCGGTCCCGGTCGGCGCGCCACACCGCGTAGTCGGCGTACGTGGCGGGCAGCGGCGGGCGGCCCGGCACCGACCGGCCGAGCGCGCGGGCGTACGCGAGCGCCAGCTCGTCGTAGAGCAGCGCCTCGGACCAGCCGTCGAAGACCGCGTGGTGCACGGTCACCGCGAGCACGTGCTCCTCGGCGGCGAGCCGGAACACGGTCACCTGCCAGGGCGGGCCGGTGGCCAGGTCGAACGCGTGCCCGGCACCGGCCGCGAGCATGCCGGCCAGTTCGGCGTCCGGGTCGGCGGTGCCGGTCAGGTCGACCACCGGCACCGCCACGTCGGTGGGCTCCTCGCGGACCGCGTACGGCACCCCGCCGTTCTGCGGGATGCGCCAGCGCAGCACGTCGTGCCGTTCCGCCACGGCCCGCAGCGCGGCGCCGAGCGCGGTGACGTCCAGCGGCCCGCGCAGCCGGTGCGCGACGGCGATGTTGTACGGCGCGCTGGACGGGGCGAGCTGGTCCATGAACCACAGCCGCCGCTGCGGCGGGGACAGCGTCGGCGGATTGCCTGTGGTGAGCCCGTCGGCGTCGGCGGGGTCGGCGGCGCGGACCCGGTCCACGAGCGCGGCGAACGTGCGGTCGGCGAACAGCACCCGCGTGTCCACCTGCCGGCCCAGCTCCGCGCGCAGCGCGGCGACCAGCCGCATCGCGGCGACGGAGTTGCCGCCGGCGGCGAGGAAGTCGCTGTCCGGGGCGGGCGCGGCGCCGAGCAGCCGGGTCCAGACGCGCCGGACCGCCGCCGTCACCGGGTCGTCGTCGGCGGACGCGTCGGCCACGGCGGCCGGGGTGGCCGCGGCCAGCTCGCGCAGCGCCGGCCGGTCCAGCTTGCCGGTGGTCGCGCTGACCGGCAGCGCGTCCAGCCGCACCGTCCGGGCCGGCAGCATCGCGGTGGTCAGCCGCGTCGCGGCGTACGCCCGCAGCTCGTCGTCGTCGGGCGCGCCGGCCGGGGTGAGGAACGCGACCAGCTCGGCGCCGGCCGGGCCGGGTACCGCCTCCACCGCGACGCGCTCGACGCCCGGGTGGGCGGCGAGCACCGCCTCGATCTCGCCCAGCTCGATGCGCTGGCCGCGGACCTTCACCTGGCGGTCGGCGCGGCCGAGGTAGACGATCCGGCCGTCCGGGCCCTGCCGGACCAGGTCACCGGTGCGGTAGAGCCGCGCGCCGGGGACGTCGCCGAACGGGTCGGGCACGAACCGCTCGGCGGTCAGGCCGGGCCGGTTGAGGTAGCCGTCGGCCAGGCCGGGCCCGCCGATCAGCAGTTCGCCGGTCTCCCCCGCCGGCACCGGACGCAGGTCGGCGTCGACCACGTACGCCCGGTGGTTGGGCAGCGGCCGGCCGATCGGCATCGGGTCGGTGTCGGCCGGGGTGAGGTCGCAGGTGACCGCCAGCACGGTGGTCTCGGTCGGGCCGTAGCCGTTGAGGAACCGGCGGCCGGGCGCCCAGCGGGCGGCCAGCTCGGCCGGGACCGCCTCGCCGCCGCAGAGCAGCACCCGCCACGACGGGAACCCGGCCGGGTCCAGCAGCGACAGCACGGTCGGGGTGATGAAGCCCCAGGTGACCTCGTGCTCGGCGACGAACCGGGCCAGCCGTACCGGGTCGGCCCGGTCGTCGGCGCCGAGCAGCTGCACCGCGCCGCCGAGCGTGAGCGGCACGAACAGGTCCATGGTGGCCGCGTCGAAGCCGAGCGAGGCGATGCCGAGGCTGCGGGCCGACGCGTCGGCACCGGTCAGCGCGCTCACCCCGGTGACGAACTCGACAGCGTTGCGGTGGGTGGTCAGCACGCCCTTCGGGCGGCCGGTGGAACCGGAGGTGAACAGCACGTACGCCGGGTCGCCGGGGCGGGCCGGGCAGGGCGCGAGCGGGGCCGGGCCGGGCAGGCCGAGCGCCGTCACGCCGGGCTCGTCGCCGAACTCGGCCGCCGCCGCGTCACCGACCACCACGCGTACGCCCGCGTCGCGGGCGATCCCGCGCAGCCGGGCCAGGGGGCCGCCCGGCTCCAGCGGCACGTACGCGGCGCCGGCGAGCAGCACGCCCACCACGGTGACCACCAGGTCGGGGGTGCGCGCGCCGCACACGCCGACCCGGTCGCCCCGGCCGACGCCGTGCTCGCGCAGCGCGGCGGCCACCCCGGCGGCCCGGTCGACGAGCTGCCGGTAGGTGAGCCGGGTGTCCCACTGGCGCACCGCCACCGCGTCCGGGGTACGGGCCGCCTGCGCGGTGACCAGGTCGGCCAGGGTGGCGTCCGGCCACGGCAGGTCCGGGCCGTGGACGGCGCTGACGGTCAGGGTGTCGGTCACCGGAGTGCTCCAAGCTGCTCGGCCGGGTCGGTGATCTGGAGGCGCAGTTCGCTGACGTAACCGCGCCCCCGGGCGTCGGGCACCCACGCCTCGGTGGGTGCGGGCAGCAGTTCGGAGACCACCACCGGCACGTCCGGGCCGGTACGCAGCGCGGCGTCGACCATCGCGCACAGCGACTGCGCGTACAGCGGGCCGGTCAGGTCCACGTAGCAGGGCTTGATCTCGGTGCCGACCTTGACGAACACCCGCTCGGGCAGGCCGGTCCCGGCGCGCCAGCGGCGTACCGCCAGGTAGCGGGCGGTCTCGTCGGCGTGGCCACCCAGCCCGCACGCCCCGGCCGTGGTGCGCCAGGTACGCCGGGCCACGACCAGCCGGTCGATGGTGATGCGGGGCGTGTACGCGGCGGCGCCGAGCAGCTTGAACGCGTCCAGCAGCAGCGAGCCGAGCAGCGTGGCGAACACCTCCATCAGCGGCCAGCGGGCGCCGTCGGGGAAGACCGCGGTGAGCTGGTCCCCGGTGCGTTCGACCACCACGGCGGTGGCCGGAACCAGGCGGTCCACGTCGGCGCCGTGCGCGGTGTCGATGCCGAGCTGGCGGTCCGCCGGGCCGGTCAGCGCGTACGTGGTGCGGGTGGTGCGGCGGGGGAAGCTGTCCGGCCAGAGCACCCGCAGCCGGACCGGACCCAGGTCGGCGTCGAGGTCGGCGCGCAGCGCGGCCGGGTCCGGGTGGAACGGGCTGAGCACCGCGCTGTCGAACGCGACCGAGGCCGGGTGCAGCTCGCCGAGCACCAGCAGGAAGTCGCCGCGCTCGACGGCCTCCGGCGAGGCCGCACTGAGCTGCACGTCCGGGTTGTGCAGCCGGGCCGACGGCCAGCCGGGCCGCTCGGCCGGGAAGAGTTCCCGGGCCCGTTCGGTCAGGTCCGCGGCGCGCAGCCGCAGCTCCGCCTGCCCCTCGGGCAGGTCGGCCAGGCCGAACAGCTCGGCCCAGCGCGCGGTGAGCGTGGCGCCGGCCCGGCCGATCGGGCCGTCCGGGGCCACGAGCGTGCCCTGGGCCAGCAGCCACAGGTCGGCCAGCCGCACCGGGCCGTCGGCGGCCAGTTCCTCGTGCAGCTCGGTGAAGAGCTCGCCGCAGCGGGCGGCGACCTCGCCGGTGAACCAGCGGGCGGTACGCAGCACCACCGCCATCGGCTCGGCCAGCGCGTCGATCACCGCCGACCCGATCCGGAACTCCAGGTCGCGGGCGGTCTCCTCGTAGCAGACCGTGCGGGCGGCGTACATCTGACCGCTGTGCCGGGTGGCCGGGCGGCCGGTGACGGCGGTGAACTCGGCGTTGAGCGCGGCGAGCGCGGCACCGAGCCGGTCCGGGTCGCCGGCCGCGGCGGTCACCTCGTCACGGGCGGCGCGGAGCCGGCCGAACTCGGCCGCCGTCGCGGCACGGACCGGCTCGTCGCCGATCGCGGCGATCCGCGCGGCGAGCACCTGCTCGGCGTCGGGCGCGATCGGCAGGTTGGCGCCCCAGCTGAGCCGCCCGCGCTCCACCCACCGGTCCAGCAGCAGGTAGACGTCGTCGGGACTGTGCACCTCACCGGCGTCGCAGAGCCGGTGCGCCAGCTCCAGCGCCGGGGTCCGCCCGTCGCAGGCGCCGAGCAGCAGCGCCTCGACCGGGGTCAACGCGATCGGCGGGTGCAGCGGCGCCCGCAGTTCCCGTCCGGCGACGGTCAGGTGCGGTTGCAGGGCGGGTGCCCACCAGCGGCGGACCGCGAGGTCGTCGGCGAGCCGGTCGGCGTACGCGATGAGCGCCCACGCCTCGAAGTACACCCGCCGCCGGTGCACCAGCGCGGCGCCGGGCGCGGTGTGCACGCCGGGCCGGGTGGCGTCGAACGTGCCCCAGCAGACCGGGCCGAAGAAGCCGATCGTCTCGGCCTTGCCGCAGTAGCGCTGCCAGTAGCGCAGCAGGCTCAGCTCGCGCTTGCGGCGGCGGACGTTGCGGACCTGCGGGTCGGTGCGCAGCAGCCCGTCCAGCGCGATGAGCATGTCCGGGTTCTGCCAGGTCACCGCCTCGCGCAGCAGCGGGTCGGCGGCCAGCTCGCCGGCCACCGCGGAGGACTCGGCGAACGCGTCGCCCAGCGCCTTGCCGAACACCTCGGGGCCGGTGTCGCCGGCGAGCAGCGCGTCCGCGGCGGCGGCGCAGTCCGGCGCGGCGAACCGGTCCAGCCCGGCGGCCGGGAAACCGGCGGTACGCAGGACCACGTCCCGCCACACCGACCAGCCGGTGTCGCCCAGGGGCAGCAGATGGCTCACCGGTGGTCCTCCCGCCGGGCGTCGGTGATGTGCAGGCGCAGCTCGCTGAAGTAGCGGCGGCCCTGCCCGTCGGGCACCCACGCCTGCTCCGGTGCGGGCAGCATCTCGCTGACCGTGAACGACACGTCGTCGCCGCCGTCGACCCGGGCGGCGCGCACCATCGCGCACAGCGTGGTGGCGAACGCCGGCGCGGACAGGTCCACGAAGCACGGCTTGGTCTCGGTGCCGAGCTTGACGTACACCTGCTCGGGCAGGCCGAGGCGGCGCCGCCAGTCCCGGACGGCGAGGAAGCGGGCCCGCTCGCCGTCGGGCACGGCGAGGCCGCTCTCGCCCACCGTGGTCCGCCACGTCTGCCGGGCCAGCACCAGCCGGTCCACGGTGATCCGGGGCGTGTACGGCGCGGCGGCGACCAGCTTGAACCCGTCCACGGCGTGCGCGCTGAGCGGCTCGGCGAAGACCTCGACGAGCGGCCAGCGCTGCCCGTCCGAGGCGGTGGCGACCAGCTCGCCGTCCACCTCCTCGACGACCAGGTCGACCGTGGGCAGCACGCGGGCCGGGTCGGCGCCCGGGGCGTCGAGGAACGCCAGGTGCCTGTCGGTCGGGCCGGTCAGCGACTCGGCGGTACGGCTGGTGCGCCGCGGCCAGTCGGCCGGGAACAGCAGCCGCACCCGCCGCTGCCCCATGTCCACCGCGAGCGCGTCGCGTAGCCGCTCCACGTCCGGGTGCGACGGGGTGAACACCGCGCAGTCGAACGACGACCAGGCGGCGTGCAGCTCACCGAGCACCACCGTGTAGTCGCCGCGCCGCAGCGCGTCCGCGTCGGTGGCACAGATCTGCAGGTCGGGGCTGTGCATGGCGGCGTTGGACCACTCCGGACCGTCGCCGGGGAACACGGCGTCGATCCGGCCGGCGAGGTCGGCCGCGCGCAGCCGTACGTCGGTGGTGCCGGCGGGCAGCGTGTCCAGGCCGAACAGTCCGGCCCACCGGGCCGCGAAGTCCGCCGCCACCGCGTCGACCGGCCGGTCCCCGTCGCCCCAGAACATCCCCTGGGCCAGGAACCACAGGTCGGCCAGCGGCACCGGGCCGCGGGACTCGGCGCGCAGCTCCTCGTACAGGCCGCGCAGCACGTCCAGGTAGGCGCGGGCGAGCGCGTTGGCCAGCCAGCGGGCGGCGCGCAGCAGCACGTCCAGCGGGGCGGCCAGCTCGGCCAGCAGCGGCGCGCCGAACACCACGTCCAGGTCCCGGGCGCTGTCCTCGTAGCAGACCGTGCGGCCGGCGTACATCTGTCCGGCCCGGCGCACCGCGGGCACGCCGGTCAGCTCGGTGAACGTGGCGTCCAGGGCGTCCAGGGCGGTCCGCAGCCGGTCCGCGTCGCCTGCCGCGGCGGCGACGTCGTCGCGGGCGGCGCGCAGCCGGTCGAACCCGGCGCGGGCGGCGGCGCGGGCCGGGTCGTCGCCGATCGCGTCGATGCGGTCGGCCAGCACCCGCTCGGCGTCCGGGCTCACCGGCAGGGCCGCGTCCCAGGTGATCAGTTCCCGTTCGACGAGCCGGTCGAGCAGCGCGTAGCCGTCCTCCGGGCGGCGCAGCCCGATCGCCGGGTCGGCGACCAGGTCGGCGGCGGCGCGCCGGCCGTCGGCCGCGCGAAGCAGCGCGGCCTCGACCGGGGTCAGTGTCAGCGGCGGGCGGCCGGGCCGCAGTACGTCGCGGTCCCGGACGGCCAGGTGGGCCCGCAGCATCGGCGGCCACCACCGCCGCACCGCCAGGTCCGCGCCGATCCGTTCGGCGTACGCGGACAGCGCCCACGACTCGAACCACACCCAGCGCCGCCGGGTCAGGCTGTCGCCGGGGTTGACTCGGGCAACTTCCGGCTGTGCGGGATCGACAGTGACCCAGCAGCTGGGGCCGAAGAAGCCCACAGTCTCGTTCTTGCCGCAGTAGCGCTGCCAGTACTTCAGCAGCGCCCGTTCCCGGTCGCGGCGGCGCACGTTGCGGGCCGCGTCGGCGCCGCCGCGCACCAGCCCGTCGAACGCCACCAGCGCTCCCCGGTTCTGCCAGGTGACCGCCTCGCGCAGCAGCGGGTCGGCGGCCAGCTCGCTGAACCGCTGCGCGCCGGCGCGCAGCGCCTCCTCGAACTCCTTGGTGAACCGGTCCTCACCGGCGCCGGTGGCCAGCAGCTCGTCGGCCGCCGCGGCGGCCCGGGGCGCGGTGAACAGCTCCAGCCCGTCGGCCGGGAAACCGGTGGTCCGCAGCATCGCGTCGCGCCACACCGACCAGCCGGTGCCGCCGAGCGGAACCCGGTGCGCGGCGCCGGCGGTCCCGCGACCGGCGGCGCGCACCGGGTCCGGACCCGCGTCCGGTGTGCCGGGGCGGGTGTCGGTGGGCGCGGCGGTCAGGTCGGCCCGGATCAGCGCGGCCAGCTCGGTCAGCCGGTCGTGCAGGAAGAAGTGCCCGCCGTCCAGCTCGTGCAGGGTGAACCCGGCCGCGGTGTGCTCGGCCCAGGCGGCGCTCTGCTCCCGGCTGACCGCCCGGTCGGTGCGACCGGCGAACACGACGATCGGCACCGGCAGCGGCTCGCCCGGCACGTGGCGGTAGTCGTCGACCCGGCCGAAGTCGGCGCGCAGCAGCGGCAGCAGCAGTTCCACCAGCTCGGGGTGGTCGAGCAGTTCGGCGGGCAGGCCGCCGCCCTCGCCGAGGCGGCGCAGCAGCTCGTCGTCGCCGGCCCGGGACAGCCCGTCGAACGGGCCGGGCGTGGCGACGTGCGGGGCGCGCGCGCCGCCGACGTAGAGCCGCAGCGGCAGCGGGCGGCCGGTGCGGCGCAGCTCACGGACCACGTCGAAGCCGAGCCGTCCGCCCATCGAGTGGCCGTAGATCGCGTACGGGCGGTCGGCACGGGAGGCGATGGCGTCGGCCACCTCGGCGACGCTGAAGCGCGGGTCCTCGGTGATCCGGTTCTCCCGGCCGGGCAGTTGCACCGGCACCACGTCGACGCTCGGACCGAACTCGGCCGCCCAGCGCCGGAACGCGCTGGCGCCCGCTCCGGCGTAGGGCAGGCAGAACAACCGCACCGGCGCCTCGGGTCGGCTTCCGGCGGAGACGAACCAGTTCACCGCGGACCTTTCTGCACGGGGTCGATCCAGTGCCGGCGGCGCTGGAACGGGTAGGTGGGCAGTCCGGTGCGCCGGACCGTGCCCTCGGGGTGCAGCGCGTGCCAGTCGACGTCGCGCCCGGCGACCCACTCGGCGGCCGTCTCGCGCAGCGGGCCGCCGTCACCGGCGATGCGGGCGCCGGTGTCCAGCAGCACGTCCAGCGCGGAGAGCGCGGCCGGCAGGTCGGCGGCGACCACCGCCGCCCGGTGGGCGAACGCCCGCCGGCCCAGCGCCAGCGTGGCGGCCACGTCGGACAGTGCCGGGGCGGCCCCGGCGAGGTGGCTGCGCAGGCGGGCCAGCGCGGCCCGCAGCGCCGCCGGGGTACGCGCGGAGACCGGCAGCAGCCACGGTCCCCCGCCGGGCGGGTCGGCCGGCTCGGCGGGCGGCGGCTGTTCCACCACGACGTGCGCGTTGGTGCCGCCCAGGCCGAACGCGCTCACTCCGGCGACCCGGCGCGCGTCGTCCGGCCAGTCCCGCGCCTTGGTGGGCACGTAGAAGGGTCCGGCGGCCAGGTCGATCTCCGGGTGCGGGCGGGTGAAGTGCAGGTTCGGCGGGATCACCCCGTGCCGGACGGCCAGCACCGTCTTGATCAGCCCGGCGATGCCGGCCGCGGCGTCGAGGTGACCGATGTTGGTCTTCACCGAGCCGAGCGCTGTGGACTCGGCGGGCGCGGCGCCCGCGTACACCTCGTGCAGCGCGGCGACCTCGATGGCGTCGCCGAGTGGCGTACCGCTGCCGTGGCCCTCGACGAAGCGGACCTCGCCGGGTGCGACCTCGGCGGTGGCGAGCGCGTTCGCGACGGCGGCGGCCTGTCCGGCCGGGCCGGGTACGGCGAAGCCGGCCCGGTCCGGGCCGTCGTTGGTGACCGCCCAGCCCGGCAGGATCGCGTAGATGCGGTCGCCGTCGGCCTGCGCGTCGGAGAGCCGGCGCAACGCGACCACGCCCGCGCCGGAGCCGAAGCCGGAGCCGGCGGCGGCCTCGTCGAAGGCGCGGCACCGGCCGTCGGGCGAGGCGAGCCCGCCCGCCCGGTGCCGGGGCCACATCACCGTGGACCCGCCGGCCAGCGCCAGGTCGCACTGGTAGTCGGCGAGGCTCTGCGCGGCCACGCACACCGCGACGAGCGAGCTGGAGCAGGCGCTCTGCACGGCCATCGCCGGGCCGGTCAGGCCGAGCCGGTAGGCCACCTGCCCGGGCAGGTGGTCGGTGAACTGGCGGCCGACGAGCCGGGCCTCCCAGTCGTCCGGGTCGACGTCGCCGACCACCGCCGGGTTGTCCATGAGGTGGAACAGGAAGTAGCGGTTGGCCGAGGTGGCGGCGTAGACGCCGACCAGCCCGGGGAAGCGCGCCGGGTCGTGCCCGGCGTCCTCCAGCGCCTCCCAGGCGGTCTCCAGGAACAGCCGGTGCTGCGGGTCGGTGCGGGCGGCCTCGTCGGCGCCGAAGCCGAAGAAGTCGGCGTCGAAGTCGGCCACCCCGTCGAGGCGGCCGGTGGCGCGGACGTGCCGGGGGTCCGCGCGCAGAGCGGGGCCGATGCCGAGCGCGGCCAGCTCCTCGTCGGTGTGGTCGTGCACCGAGTCGACGCCGGTGCACAGGTTCCACCAGAACGTGGCCACGTCGGGCGCGCCGGGGAACCGCCCGGCGACGCCGACCACGGCGATCTCGTCGCCGGTGTAGTCGCGGGCGGCGCGCACCGGCGCGGCGGGCGCGGGCAGCACCGGGGCGCGGACGGCCTCGGGTGGGGCGTCGAGCAGCGCCGCCTGGGTGGCGACGGTCGGGTGGTCGAACAGGCGCAGCATCGGCAGGCGTACGCCGAACCGCTCGGCGAGGCGCTGCTGCACCTGGCCCAGCAGCAGCGACTGCCCGCCCACGTCGAAGAAGCTGGCGGTGCGGGCGACCGCGTCGCGGCCCAGAACCGCGCACCAGATGTCGTGCACGGCGCGTTCGGTGTCGGTGGCCGGGGCCTCCTCGGCGGGCACCTCGGTGACCGGGTCGGGCAGCGCCCGCTCGTCGATCTTGCCGGTGACGGTGAGCGGGAACTCGTCGACCACCACCACCGCGCGGGGCACGGCGTAGTCGGGCAGCGCGGCGGTCAGCGCCGCGCGCAACGCCGCCGGGTCCGGACGGGCGCCGGCCGGGCGGGCGTACGCGAGCAGCTCGCCGTCGCGCACGATCACGCGCACGCCCGCCACGCCGGGCTGGGCGGACAGCACCGCTTCGATCTCGGTCAGCTCGACCCGGTGTCCGCGTACCTTGACCTGCCGGTCGAGCCGGCCGAGGCAGACCAGTTCCCCGCCGGGCAGCAGCCGGCCCAGGTCACCGGTGCGGTACGACAGCAGCCCGTCGGCGTCGACGCCGAACCGGTCGCTGTCCTGGTTGAGGTAGCCGGGGGCGAGGTGGCGGCTGCGGACCACGATCTCGCCGGTGTCCGGGGCGAGGTCCAGCCGGTAGCCGGGGAACGCGACACCCACCGGCAGCGGCCCGCGGGCATCAGGGTCCACCTCGGACAGCTGCTGCACGTGCCGGGCGGCGAACGTCATCTCGGTGGCGCCGTAGCCGTTGACGAGCACGCAGCCCGGGGCGAAGCGGTCCCGGCCGCGGGCCGCGTCGGCCCAGGTGGCCTGCTCGCCGCCGAGCAGCACCGCCCGCACCGTGGGCAGCCGGCGCGCGCCGAGCGTGTCGAGCAGGAAGCGGTAGACGGTGGGCGTGCAGTGCAGCACCGTGGCGCGGTGCCGGTCGAGCTGGTCGACGGCGTGCGCCAGCCCTTGGCGGCGCAGGTCGACCGGTACGACTGCGGCGCCGGTGAGCAGCGCCGGGTAGAGGTCGGGGATGGCGGCGTCGAAGCTGAACGACGCGAGCAGGCTGAGCCGGTCGTCCGGGCCGACGCCGAGCGCGGCGATCTGGTTGTCGACGACGTGGGCCAGGTTGCGGTGGGTCTGTCCGACCGCCTTGGGTACTCCGGTCGAGCCGGAGGTGAACAGCACGTACGCCAGCGCGTCCGGGTCGGCCGCGACCGGGCGCAGCGGGGCCGGCGGCGCCTCGTCCAGCGCTACGACCGGGCGCCCGGCGGCCAGTGTGGACGCCAGGTCGCGGTGCTCGGCGGCGCAGGCCACCGCGGTGACCCCGGCGGCGTCGACCATGTGGCGCAGCCGCGCGACCGGGAAGCCCGGGTCCAGCGGAACGTACGCGCATCCGGTCGCGAGGGCGCCGAGCATCGCCGCCACGGTGGGCGCACCGTGTGCGGTGAGCAGCGCGATCCGGTCTCCGGCGCGCAGGCCCGCGGCGGCGAACACGGCAGCGTGCCCGCCGGCCGATCCGGCCAGCTCGGTGTAGGTGACCTCGTGGGTCTCACCGAGAAGTGCCGGACGTCCGCCGTGTACCGCCGAGATCGCGCCGAAACGATTGATGATCATCGTCTCTGCCATGTCAGGAAGCGGGTTGCGCTCCACAGAGGGCAGGCAGGCAGCAATCGACGAATGTGATCATTGATCCCCCCCAGGACTTCACATTGGAAGCAGAATATGGCTCGATCCGTGCGCCGGAAGAGCGGCGATGAGGCTTGAGCCGAAGAGGGGACGGCACCTTGGAACCTCGGACGGAGGAATTCGTCCGATCATCCCTCTAGCGCGTAGACGTTTTTCAGCGTACGTGACAACCGACAAATTATTTTACGGTGAAAATACTTCCAGGCCGTGGAATCTTTCGCCGCGACGGCCTCGGTGCCGCAGCTCGACCCGGATCGCGGGGAGCCTGCTCAGACATCGTACGGCGGTCGTGGGATGGGGTCCACCATGGCGTCGAAGCCCTTCGGGAGCTGCGCGACGAGGTCGTGGAACTCCCTCACCGTCACCGTGTCGCGCAGCGTCGCGAGCACCGCGACGGCACCCACCTCGGCGACCGCCGGGTCCACCGCCGCGCGTTCGGCCACGCGGTACAGGAAGTCGACAGCGCCACCGGTGGTGGCGGTGCCGGCGGGCTCCAGATAGCCGCCCACGTCGTCCGGCAGCTGCGCGGCCAGGTCCGTCGTCTCGTCCGCGGTGATCCGGTCGGCGAGGGTCTGCAACACGGCACGGGAGACGGTCGCGGCCTCGTCAGCGGGCAACTCGGCCCGCCGCGCCACCGCCTCGACGAACAGGGGGAACCGCATCCCACCCCTCCCCTCGCCGCCGGCGGGCACCACGCCCACAACGGTCGGCCCCGGCGGGTACCCGCCCCCACCCCGGCCAAACGCCCCACCCACCGGGAGGCGGAAAAGCCGGAGGGCAGGTGGCCGGTCGCGTCGGTAGCATCCGCCCATGGCCCCCGTCACGACCCACCCCGGCGCCTGCCCGCTGGACTGCCCGGACACCTGCGTCTGGCAGCTCACAGTCGACGACGGCCGGGCGGTCGCGCTGCGCGGCGACCGCGACCACCCGTTCACCAGGGGCGCGCTCTGCGGCAAGGTGAACCGCTACCTGGACGCGGTGAACGGGCCGGACCGGCTCACCACGCCCTGGGTCCGCACCGGCCCGAAGGGCACCGGCCGGGTCGCGTACCGGCCGGCGAGCTGGGACGAGGCCCTCGACCGGGTGGCCGCCGGGCTGCGCGCGAGCATCGAGCGGGACGGCCCGGAGTCGGTGCTGCCCTACTACTTCGCCGGCACGATGGGCCTGGTCCAGGGCTGGACCATGGGGCCCCGGCTCTTCGCCCACCTGGGCGCGTCCCGCCTGGACACCACCATCTGCACGGCCGCGGCGCGGGCGGCGCTGCGCTCGCTCTACGGCGCCTCGGTCGGCTTCGAACCGGAGTCGATCGTCGAGGCGAACCTGATCGTGCTCTGGGGCGCCAACCCGCTCGTCACCAACCTGCACCTGTGGCCGTTCGTGCAGCAGGCCCGCGAGCGCGGCGCGTACGTGGTGACGATCGACCCGCTGCGCACCGACACGGCGGCCCGCAGCGACGAGCACGTCGCGCCGCTACCAGGCACCGACGCGGCGCTCGCTCTCGGGCTGATGCGGCACGTCCGCGACGCCGGGGCGGCCGACGAGGCGTGGCTGGCCGCGCACACCACCGGCTGGCCGGAACTGCGCGCCCGGCTCGACGACTGGCCGGTGGAGCGGGCCGCCGCCGAGTGCGGCCTGCCGGCCGGGACGATCCGCCGTCTCGGTGAGCGGATCGCCACCACCCGGCCCACAGCGGTACGGGTCGGGCTGGGCCTGCAACGGCACCACGGCGCCGGGCAGGCGATCCGGGCGATCTGCGCGTTGCCGCTGGTCACCGGCGACTTCCGGTACCCCGGCGGCGGGGCGCTGGTGACCACCAGCGGCCACCACCGGGTCGACAACGGCCCGGTGATCCGGCCGGCCGGCATGCCCGCCCCGCCGGCCCGGTCGCTGAACATGAGCCGGCTGGCCGCGGTGCTCACCGGGGAGGCCGACCCGCCTGTCACCTCGCTGGTGGTGTTCAACGCCAACCCGGCGGCGACCGCCCCGGACCAGGCCCGGCTGCTGACCGGGCTCGGCCGCGCCGACCTGTTCACAGTGGTGCTGGAGCAGCGCTGGACCGACACCTGCGACTACGCCGACGTGGTGCTCCCGGCCACCATGCAGCCCGAGCACCTGGACCTCCAGACGTCCTACGGGCACCACTACACGACGCTGAACCTGCCGGTCACCCGCGCGCCGGGCGAGGCGCTGCCGAACACCGAGATCTTCCGGCGGATCGCCGCCGCGCTCGGGATCGACCACCCGGCGTTCCGGGACAGCGACGAGGACCTGGCCCGGCAGTTGCTGGCCGACGCCCCGATCACGTATGAGGAGCTGCGTGAGCGCACGTACGCCCGGCTCACCGGTGTGCCGGTGGGTTCCGCGCCGTACGCCGAGGGCGGTTTCCCCACCCCGGACGGGCGGGCCCGGCTGCACGACCCGGCGCTGGCCGCGCTCGGGGTGGACCCGCTGCCCGGATACACGCCACCGGCCGAGGCGGCCGACCCGGAGCTGGCCCGCCGGTTCCCGCTGACGCTGCTCACCCCGGCCAACCGTTACCTGATGAACTCCACGTTCGCGTCGCTGCCGTGGCACACCCGCCTCGCCGGGCCGCCCCTGGTGCACCTGCACGCGGACGACGCGGCGGCGCGCGGGCTCGCCGACGGCGACGCGGTACGGGTGCACAACGACAGGGGCGCGTTCCTCGCCGCGGTGGCGGTGGACGAGGCGACCCGGCCGGGGTGCGCGTTCACGTACAAGGCGTACTGGGCGCGACGCAGCCCGGGGCGGTCCACCGTCAACGCGGTCACCGGCGTCCGGGACACCGACCTGGGCGAGGCGCCCACGTTCCACGACTGCCGGGTGGAGGTCGAGCCGGTGCCGGCCGAGTTGCTGACCGCCGAGCCGCCCCTCGACGAGGTCGCGGAGCCCGTCGCGGCTGGGTGATTCGGGACCTCCGGCCCCCTGACCTGGTCTTTGCGCCCCTGCTCCGGCCCGTCGCCGCCGCCTAGCGTCGGAGGCGGACACAGGGAGGTTCGCCATGCGTACGTGGCAGGTGCAGGACGTGATGACCAGGGACGTGGCGTCGGTACGGGAGGGCACTGACTACCGGGAGATCGTCGACGTGCTGACCGAGCGGCACGTCACGGCGGCGCCGGTGGTGGACGAGACCCGCCGGGTGCTGGGCGTGGTGTCCGAGGCGGACCTGATGTACAAGGTGGAGTTCCTGGGCCAGCCCCAGGAGCGGCGGATCCTGCCGGACCGGCACCGCCGCGAGGCGCGGGCGAAGGCCGGCGCGACGCTCGCCGCCGACCTGATGACCGCTCCCCCGGTCACCATCACGCCGGACGCGACGATCGTGGAGGCGGCCCGGCTGATGGACGCGCGCGGCGTGAAGCGGCTGCCGGTGGTGAACGACCTCGGCCGGCTGGTCGGCATCGTCACCCGCGGCGACCTGCTCAAGGTGCACCTGCGCCCGGACGCCGGCATCCGGCGGGACGTGGTCGAGGAGGTGCTGTGGCGCAGCCTCGGCGTCCGCGACGGGGTGGTGGACGTGACAGTCGACAGGGGCGTGGTGACGCTCACCGGCCAGGTGGAGTGCCGGTCCACCGCGCAGCTCGCGGTCCGGCTGACCCGGCAGGTCAGCGGCGTGGTCGAGGTGGTCGACGCGCTCGGCTACGCGATCGACGACGCGCCGATGTCGGCGCTGCGCATCGGCGGCGCCACCCCGGCCGGCATCGCCTGAGCCCTGGACGGCCCGGTGGGCGCCGGCGTGCCCGGCGCCCGCCGCTGTCACTCCTGGGCGAGCGCGTCCAGCACCAGCGCGGCGGTCCAGCTGAACGCCGGTGAGCCGAGACCGGCGCCGGTGTCCGGGTGGAAGTACTCGTGGCAGCCGGCCCGGTCGACCAGGTCGAGCAGCGACTCGCGCAGCCCGGCGGCCAGGTCGACGCGGCGGTGGGTGCGCAGTCCCTGCCAGAGCAGCCAGCCGGTGTTGATCCAGCTCGGGCCGCGCCAGTAGCGCAGCGGCTCGAAGTCCGGCGCGGTGCGGTCGTACGTGGGCAGCGGCCGGTCCATCCGGGCGGCCAGCCCGAAGCGCGGCGAGCACGCCTCGGCCAGCAGCGCCGACACCTGCGCGGCGGGCAGTTCGGGCAGCGCCAGCGGCATCAGCCCGAGCACGGTCCGGGCCGGCACGAGCCGGTCGGCGCGCACGTCGCGGGGACGGAACGTGCCGGCGACCGGATCCCAGAGGCGGGTGACGAGCGCCTCGGTGATCCGGGCGCCCCGGTCGCGGTGCGGCCCCGGGTCGGCGCCGATCACAGCGGCGATGCGCGCGAGGGCGTACTCGGAGACGCCGAGCGCGGCGTTCACCAGTGGGCACTCCACCAGGAACGGATGCCGTCCGAGCAGGCCCTCGTCCCGGTAGCGGCCGGCCCGGTAGCTCTCCACGAGCGCGACGTACCGCGCGTAGTCCAGGTCGGTGGGGCGCTGCGCCGCGTCGGCGTGCGCGGTGTCGTGCCGGCGGTACGCGCGCATCACCGCCTCGTCGGCGGGCACCCCTGCGAGCGGCACGTCCCAGGCGGGGCTGTTGTCCAGCCCGGACTCCCACGGGTGCACGATCGACGCCAGCCCGCCGCCCCCGGCGTCCCGCCGGCCGGTCAGGTAGCGCTGCTGCGCGACCAGCCTCGGGTAGAGCCGCCGCAGCGCGGCCACCGACGCCTCGCCGGGCGCGCGGCGGTGCACCAGCCAGGCGGCCGGGGCGTGCACCGGCGGCTGGACGATCCCGGAGGTGGCCCGGGCCGGTGAGCCGTCGGCGCGGGCCGAGTCCCAGAACTGCGGCCCGGGGAAGTACGGCCCGGCGCGCGAGGCCGGGTTGAACACGATGTGCGGCACCCGCCCGTCGACCCACTGCGCGGCGAACAACGTGCGCAGCTCCCGCCAGGCCCGGTCGGGGCGGACGTGGGCCAGGCCGATCGCGATGAACGCCGAGTCCCAGCTCCACTGGTGCGGGTAGAGCGTGCGCGAGGGGACCGTGTGGTCGTGTTCCCAGTTGGCGTCCAGGGTGGCCAGCGCGAGGCGGCGCAGCCGGGCGTGGCGGTCGGCGTCGGCGCGTACCCGGGTGGTCAGCGTCATGCGGCGGCCCGCCGGGGACGGGCCTGGGCCAGCGCGGTGGCGGCCTGGCGCAGCGCGGCGACCGGCTCGCCGCGCAGCCGGCACTCCAGCGCCAGCCAGCCGGTGTAGCCGATCGCGTCGAGCGTGGCCAGCAGCGCGCCCCAGTCCAGGTGCCCGGCGCCGGGCTGGTGCCGGTTGGAGTCGCTGACCTGGACGTGCCCGAGGTACGGCGCGGCGGCGCGCAGCGCGGCGTGCGGATCGTCCTCCTCGATGTTCATGTGGTACGTGTCGGCGGCCACCCGCAGCGCCGGTGACCCGACGGCGCGGCACAGCTCGACGGCCTGGTCGAGCCGGTTGACCATGTGGTCCTCGTACCGGTTGAGCGGTTCCAGGAACACGGTGACCCCCTCGGCGCGGGCGTGCCCGGCCAGCTCGCCCAGGGCGTCGACGAGCACCCGCCGGTCGCCGTCGGCCGAGCGTGGTGGTTCGAACGGCGGCAGCCGGTAGGAGAACATGCCCCACGCGGCCGGGGTCATCGCACCGACGCCGCCCAGCTCGGCGATCACCGACAGCTGGGAGCGCAGGTTGTCCACCGCGTCGCGGGAACGGGCCGGGTCGAAGTCGCCGATGAAGTGGTCCATCTCGACGCAGGAGGTCGGCATGACCACGCCGGCGGCGCGGGCACGGCGCAGCTCCGGCAGCCGCCGGGCCAGGGCCAGGTCGCCCCGCCCGCGCAGCTCGATGCCCTGGTAGCCGAGGGAGACGGCGAGGGCGTACTTCTGGATCAGGTCGGTGCCGGGAAGCAACTGCTCCTGGCACGAGAGCGGAATGTCCATCAGAACCTCAGCACCACTTGGAGGACGTCACCGTCACCGCGGTCGAGCAACGCCAGGGCGTCGGCCACCGCGCCCGCGTCGACGACGTGGCTCACCAGCGGCAGCGGGTCGACGCTGCCCTCGGCCACCAGGTCCATGAAGGTGTGTGCGATCCGCGTCCCGGACCACCGGCCGGCCGTGCCGGGTGCCGGGTCCGGCCCGGAGACCTGGGCGGCCACGAGCTGGATCCGGTTGTGGTGGAACTCCTCGCCGAGTTCCAGCCCGTGGGCGTACCCCTGGTAGAAGCCGGCCGCTACGACGCGCCCGGCGTGCGCGGTGGCGCGGATCGCCTCGTGCAGCGCCGGGTACGACCCGGACAGCTCCAGGCACACGTCGGCGCCCCGGCCGTCGGTGGCGGCCCGCAGCGCGACGGCGGGCGAGTCGGCGGCGGCGTCGACCACCCGGCGCGCGCCGAACCGGGTGGCGTGCGCGAGCCGGCCCGGCATCCGGTCGACGGCGACGACGCGGGCGCCGGAGAGCGCGGCCAGGCGCGTGCCGAGCAGCCCGATCACGCCCTGCCCGAACACGCCCACCCAGTCGCCCAGGTGCAGGTCACCGGCGAGCACCGCGGTCAGCGCGATGGCACCGGGCCGGGCGAACACGGCGGCGAGCGGGTCGAGGCCCGGTGGCAGCGGATGCGCGGCCGTCGCGGGGAGCACGGCCTCGGCGCGGTGCCCCCAGATCCCCCAGACGAGCTGGCCGGGCCGTCGCCCGGCCACGTCGGGGGCGACCTCGACGATCTCGCCGACCTCCTCGTAACCGAAACCCACCACCGGGTACGCGGGCGCGGCCTGGCGGGGCACGAACATGCGGGAGCCGGCGTCCCAGTCCTTGCGCAGTCGCGGGTTGCTGCCCCGGTAGAGCGTCAGTTCGGTGCCTGCGGAGATGCCCGAGTAGCGGGTGCGGACGCGGACCTGACCCGGACCGAGCCGGTCGGTGGGGCAGGGCTCCAGGCGTACGTGCCGGGGCCCGGCCAGAGAGACAACCCAGTTGCTCATGGCGTCGCTCCGAGTGAAGTGCCGACCCCGATTCTAACCCAAAAAATGGGCATATGTGATTCGATTGATGAATCGATGGGTATTAGCGGCAGGCCGTGCTCTTTCGAGAGGAGTGCCACCGATGTCATCACCCTCCACGCGGCGGCTCGCAATCAGCCTGATCCTGGCACTGGCCGGGACCGGCGTGGCCGCATGCAGCGACGACGGGCAGAAATCCGACAGTTCGCAGATCACCGTCTGGAGCCTGGAAGACGTGGCGGACCGCGTCGCCGCCACCAAGGCGATCATCGCCGACTACACCGCCAAGACCGGCGTCAAGGTCAACCTGGTCACCGTCAACGAGGACCAGTTCCCGTCCCTGATCGCCTCCAGCGCCGCCGCCGGCGACCTGCCCGACGTGGTCGGCTCGGTCTCACTGGCCGGGGTGCGCACGCTGTCCGCCAACGAACTCCTCGACGCCGACGCCAACGCCGCCGTCGTCGACCGGCTCGGCCGGGACACGTTCACGCCCCGCGCGCTGGAACTCACCAGCGACGGCGGCACGCAGCTCGCCGTACCGAGCGACGGGTGGGGCCAGCTGCTCGTCTACCGCAAGGACCTGTTCGCCGCCGCCGGCCTGCCGGCGCCCGACACGTACGAGAAGATCGCCGCCGCGGCGGCGAAGCTGAACACCGGTGGCGTCGCCGGCATCACCGCGGCCACCTCCCCCGGTGACGTGTTCACCCAGCAGACGTTCGAGCATCTGGCGCTGGCGAACAACTGCCGGCTCACCGACGACTCCGGCACTGTCACTCTGGACTCCCCCGAGTGCGTCGAGGCGTTCCGCTTCTACGGCGACCTGATGCGGAACAACTCCGTCAAGGGCGCCCAGGACGTCGACACCACCCGGGCCACCTACTTCGCCGGCAAGGCGGCCATGCTGATCTGGTCGCCGTTCATCCTCGACGAGCTGGCCGGGCTGCGCGCCGACGCCCGGCCGACCTGCCCGCAGTGCCAGTCCGACCCGGCCTGGCTGGCGAAGAACAGCGGGTTCGTCACCGCGATCAAGGGCCCCAACGGCACCGAGCCGGCCCAGTACGGCGAGGTCAGTTCCTGGGCGGTGCTCGACGGCGCCGCCGACCCGGCGAAGTCGTTCGTGGAGTACATGCTCTCCGACGGCTACCCGCGCTGGTTCGGCATGTCCCCCGAGGGGCGTTTCCCGGTGCGCACCGGCACCCCGGAGGACAAGCAGAAGTTCCGGACCGCCTGGAACACCAGCCCGGCCGGTGTGGACACCAAGAAGCCGCTGTCGGAGGTCTACGGCGAGGACGTGCTCGCCACGCTGCGGCGCAGCCCCGACACGTTCCAGCGCTGGGGCCTGACCGAGAACCAGGGCAAGCTCGTCGGCGCCATCCTCGGTGAGCTGCCCGTACCCAAGGCGCTGGCCGACGTCGTCGGCGGCAGGTCCGACGCCCGCGCCGCCGCCGAACGCGCCCGCAAGGACGTCGAAGCGATAGCCAAGGGCGTCAATTGACCACCACCGCGCCGGAGGCCGGCCGCTCCCCCGCGCCGGAGCGACCCCGCCGACCCGGCCGACGCCCGCTGACGCTGCGCCGCCGCGAGTCCCGCGCCGGGCTCGCGCTGGTCACCCCGACCCTGCTCGTCGTGGTCGCGGTGATCGGCATACCCATCGTCTGGACGGTGGTGCTGGCCTTCCAGCGGGTACGCCTGGCGACGCTGCGCAAGACCGGCCTGTTCGGCGAGCTGACCCTGGACAACATCGACCGGGTGCTGCACACGCCCGGGTTCGCCGACACGCTCTGGACCACTGTGCTCTACAGCGTCGGCGGCACCGCCGGCTCGATCGTGGTGGGCCTGGTGGCGGCGCTGGCCGTACGTGGGCCGTTCCGGGGCCGCACGCTGGTGCGCGCGTCGATGCTGCTGCCGTACGTGGCGCCGGTGGTCGCCATGACGTTCGTCTGGCAGGTGATGCTCGACCCGCAGCTCGGCATCGTCAACGACTGGGGGCGGCGCTTCCTCGGCTGGGACTCCCCGGTGCCGTTCCTGTCCCAGGAGTCCACCGCGCTGTGGACGGTGATCGCGTTCGAGGCGTGGCGCTACTTCCCGTTCGCGTTCCTGTTCCTGCTGGCCCGGCTCCAGGCGGTGCCCGTCGAGCTGGAGGAGGCCGCCCGGGTCGACGGGGCGACACCCACGCAGCGGTTCCGGCACATCCTGCTGCCGCAGCTCATGCCGGTGATCGCGCTGATCGGGGTGCTGCGGTTCATCATGACGTTCAACAAGTTCGACGACGTCTACCTGCTCACCGGCGGCGCCGCCGGCACCGAGGTGGTCAGCGTACGGGTCTACCAGTTCCTCACCGCCCGCACCGACATCGGCGCGGCCGCCGCCCAGGCGGTCGTGCTCGCCGTGGTGCTGCTCGTGTTCGTGGCGATCTACCTGCGCTTCTTCGGCGCGCGACGGGAGGCGTGATGGACCGGGACCGGATCGAGACGGTGAGCCTGCGCTGGCTGCGCCGGCTGGTGATCGCCGGGTTCCTGGTGGTCACGCTGCTGCCGTTCTGGTACATGCTGGTGCTGTCGGTACGCCCGATCGAACGCCTGCTGCTCGAACCCGGCTCGCTCTGGGTGCCGTTCGGCGAGCTGACCGTCGCCACGTACGCCGAGGTGCTGAAGTCCGTCTCCGACGGCGGCCAGGGCTTCCTCACGTTCATCCGCAACAGCGGCCTGGTGGCGCTGGCAGCCACCGCGCTCACCCTGGTGATCGCCATCCCCGGCGCGTACGCGGTGTCCCGTCTGCGGTTCTTCGGCCGCCGGCAGGTCAGCGCGCTGTTCCTGGCGGTCTACCTGTTCCCGTCCATAGTCATCGCGATCCCGCTGTTCGTGGTCTTCACCCGGGCCGGGCTGCGCGGGTCGCTGACCGGGCTGGTGCTGGTCTACATCTCGCAGACGCTGCCGGTGTCGGTCTACATGCTGAAGAACTACTTCGAGACCATCCCGGTCAGCCTGGAGGAGTCCGCGGCGATCGACGGCGCCGGCCGGCTCGGGATCATCCGCCGGGTCAGCCTGCCCCTCGCGGCCCCGTCGGTGATGGCGGTCGCGCTGTACGACTTCATGATCGCCTGGAACGAGTACCTGTTCGCGCTGCTGTTCCTGGTCGACCGGCCGGACCGGTGGACCGTGTCGCTGGGGCTGTCCCTGCTCGCCGACGGCGTGGAGGTGCCCAAGACCGTGCTGATGGCCGGCTCGGTCATCCTCACGCTGCCGATCGTGGTGCTGTTCTTCGCCGGGGAACGCCTGCTCACCGAGGGACTCACCAGCGGAGCCGAGAAGGGCTGAGCATCCGTGCCAGGATGATCGGGTGCGAGCATCACGGGAGCGCCGGGCCGGCGCGCGGGCGGCCCGGCTGCTCACCGAGGCGCTCGCCCCGACCGTCCTGGTCACCGCGCTGCCGCTGATCGCCGCCGCCCGGGTCAGCCGCTCGGCGGGCCAGTTCCTGCTCTGGGGCGGCATCGCGCTCACGTTCTGCGCCGTCATCCCGATCGGTGTGCTCGTGCACGGCGTACGCCGGGGACGCCTCACCGACCGGCACGTCGGCGACCGCACGCAACGGGCCCGGCCGCTGTCGATCGGGCTGGCCTCGGTCGCGGCCGGGTTGCTGCTGCTGGCGGCGGTCCGCGCGCCGGCCGAACTGTTCGCCGTGATCGTCGTGGTCTTCGTGGTCGGCGCGGCCTGCGCGCTGGTGAACCACTGGTGGAAGCTGAGCATCCACGCTGCGGTGGCCGCCGCCACCGTCGCCGTGCTGGTGCCGCTGGCCGGCCCGGCCGCGAGCCTCGGCTGGGTGCTCGTCGCGGCCGTCGGCTGGTCCCGGGTACGGCTGGGCGACCACACCTGGCCGCAGGTGCTGGCCGGCGTCGCGCTGGGCGGGCCGCTCGCCGCCGGCACGTTCCTGGCGCTCGCCTGACCCGTTGCCACAAGATCAGCTACGGTGGCCCCATGGCCAAGCCGACCCGCTGGGTGACCGACACGAAGCCCGGCCACTCGCAGTGGTACGTGGACCGGTTCCGTCAGCTCGCCGCCGAGGGCGCCGACCTGTCCGGTGAGGCGCGGCTGCTCGACGCGCTCGTACCGCCGGGCGCGCGTGTCCTGGACGCCGGCTGCGGCACCGGCCGGGTCGCCGCCGCGCTCGCCGCGCGCGGGCACGACGTCGTGGGCGTGGACGCCGACCCGACGCTGGTCGAGGCGGCCCGCGCCGACCATCCCGGCCCCCGTTTCCTGGTCGCCGACCTGGCCGAGCTGGACCTGGCCGCCCAGGGCGAGGCCGAGCCGTTCGACGCCGCGGTGCTGGCCGGCAACGTGATGGTCTTCGTCGCCCCCGGCACCGAGCGCGACGTGCTGGCCCGCGTCGCCGCGCACGTGCGCCCGGACGGCCTGGTCGTGGTCGGCTTCGGCACCGACCGCGGCTACCCGGTGGCCGACCTGGACGCCGACGCGGTCGCCGCCGGGTTGCGCCCCGAGCACCGCTTCGCCACCTGGGACCTGCGGCCGTGGCGGGACGACGCCGACTTCGCGGTGAGCGTGCTGCGCCGCCCCGCCGGCTGACCGCTGCTCTTTCTCCCCAGCGGATCGCGCGCTCGGCGCTCAGGCGGGCGCGGCGACCGTGCGGGCGGCCTCCGGGTCGAGCGGGCTACCGGCCGGCAGCAGGTCCACCAGGCCCGCCGGCAGCCGCGCCGGGCGCACGCCCGCGTACCCGAGCATGCCCGGCACGTCCGCGCCGGTCAGCGCGTACCGCCGGCCCAGGTCGGTGACCACGCAGATCGCGCCGCCGGTCGCGCCCGGCGCGGGCACCGCCTCCACGAGCGCGCCGCGTCCCGGCTCGACCACCACCGCGTCGGCGAGCCCGGCCCGGCCGCCGGCTGTCCGCGCGGCGGCGTTCGGGTCCGGCGCGGTGACGCCCAGGCGCAGCTCGCGGACGCCTGTGTCGTCGTCGGCCCGCGCGCAGAGCGCGCCCTCGTCGGTGGCCAGCCGGGGCGGTACGGTGGGCGGCGCGCTCGCCCCACCGGGCACCAGACCGGGAAGCTTCGGCAGCGCGGCGAACCGGCCGAGCGTGATCGGTTCCGGCTCGCCCTGGCCGGTGCGGGCCAGCAGCAGCGCCGCCTGCAACTCGGTGATGCCGGCCAGCCCACCGCGCTTGGCGACCGCGTACTGCCGTCCGCCGCCGGAGTTGCGCACCAGGTAGACGTCGCCCACCGTCGCACCGGTGACCCGCTCGGACGGCTCGCCGAGGTCGTCCACCGGCGGCGGGGCCAGGTCGGCGCCGGCCGGTAGCGTGTTCAGCAGCGCCGCCGCCACCGGCACCGCCCGCTCCCGGGTGGCGGCGAGCGCGGCGAGCACCCGGTCCGTGTCGCGCAGCAGGTAGCGCCGGTCGTGCCAGAGCAGGTGCAGGCCGCCGTCCGGGTGCAAGGCGAGCAGGCCCAGGTCGCCGAGCGCCCGGCCGCCGGCGGCCTCCCGCCCGATCAGCAGCACCGAGCGTGCCTCGCCGCGCCCCGCCGCCGGACGTCCGGTCTCCCCGCGCCCGGCCTCGTCGCCCGCCACCGAGCAGAGCGTCCAGGCGTCGCGGACGAGCCGGTTCGGCGCGGGCAGCGAGTCCGGCGCGTCGGCGATGCCGAGCGGCAGGCCGCGCGGCACCCCCTCGATGGCGCGGCGGCCGACCAGCACCGTCTTCGGCCGCTCCGCCCCGATGATCAGCAGCGCGGAGGCGTAGTTCGACACCGGGTGCAGCTTCTCGTCGCGGTAGACGAATCGCGCGCCCGACTCCTTCTCCACGATCACCGCGCCCGTCTCGCGCCACGAGTCACCGCCGCCGGTGAACAGGCCGTAGAGGGCGACGCCGCCGAGCGCGATCGCCGCGACCAGGACGCTGGCCAGACCGGCGCCGGCCAGCCGGCGGAACGGGGACTGCGGCGGGTCCGTCTCCCGCATGACGAGCGCGGCGACCGCCCGCTGGACGGTGAACTGGTACGAGTGCAGCTGGTCCTGCCGCGACGCCATCGTGTCCCTTCCGCCGGGATCGCCGGCGCACAGGATAAGCGCTCCGTCGATGTTCCGGCGACCCTGCGTGTCCCTCACTGACCCTTAGTTGCCGGCCCGCTCCGCCAGTACGCCGAGGTGGCTGGATCCCG
Organism: Micromonospora globosa; assembly: GCF_000717585.1. Taxonomy (NCBI): domain Bacteria; kingdom Bacillati; phylum Actinomycetota; class Actinomycetes; order Micromonosporales; family Micromonosporaceae; genus Micromonospora; species Micromonospora globosa. The sequence continues at coordinate 332,015 of NZ_JNZR01000002.1, read as the reverse complement.
CTCACCCGGACCCCGCCACCTCCCCGACCTGGAGTCGATCAAGCCAGCGGCCCGGCACCACCCCCCGGAATGGATACCCCCGGGGGTGTGTTACACATGCCGGAACCCGAAACCGACGGAGGTACCTGATGGCGAGCGTGGCGTTGACCACCACCGACTTCGCGGAGACCGTGAACCGGGACGGCATCGTCCTGGTCGACTTCTGGGCCGGCTGGTGCGGCCCCTGCCGCGCGTTCGCGCCGGTCTACGAGAAGGCCAGCGAGCAGCACCCGGACATCGTCTTCGGCAAGGTCGACACCGAGGCCGAGCAGGCCCTGGCGGCCGCCGCCCAGATCCGGTCGATCCCGACACTGATGGCGTTCCGGGACGGCGTGCTGGTGTTCGCCCAACCGGGCGCCCTGCCGACGGCCGGGCTGGAGGAGCTGATCCGGGCCGTGCGCGACCTCGACATGGACGAGGTCCGGGCCAAGACCGCCTGACGGGTGGCGGCACTGGTACCCCCTGGGGTATCTTCGAGCGCAGGAGGTACGACGTGAATCTTCGACCGGAGATGACAGGCGAGGCGCTGACCCGGCTCAAGCGGGCCCGGGGGCAGCTCAACGCCGTCATCGAGATGATGGAGAACGGCGAGGACTGCCGCGCCGCGCTGACCCAGCTCGCCGCGGTCTCCAAGGCCATCGACCGGGCCGGTTTCAAGATCATCGCCTCCGGCATGCGCTACTGCGACGCCGCCCGCCAGGCGGGCGAGGAGCCGGAGATGACCGAGGAGGAGCTGGAGAAGCTCTTCCTGTCCCTGGCCTGACGGCGCCCGCCTGACCGGCTGAGTCCCGCCCGCGCCGTGTGACAGCGACGCGGGCGGGTAAACACCTGCCTGGAGACCCAGGCCGCAGACTGTCCCACGCATACCCCCCGGGGTATATAGGCAATGAGAGGAAACGGCATGACTCTCGACGTGTCCGTCATCGCGACCTCCTCGCTCGGCGACCGCAGCTACCTCGCCTCCGACGGCCGGGTGGCGATCGTGGTCGACCCGCAGCGCGACATCGACCGCGTCCTGTACCTGGCCGGCGCCAAGGGCGTACGGATCACCCACGTGGTCGAGACGCACATCCACAACGACTACGTCTCCGGCGGCCTGGAACTGGCCCGGATCACCGGCGCGCAGTACCTGGTGGCCGCCGCCGACACGGTCGAGTTCGACCGGACCCCGGCCGCCGACGGCGACACCGTGCCGGTGTCCGACACGATGCGGCTGCGGGTGATCGGCACCCCTGGTCACACGTTCCACCACCTGTCGTACGCGCTCGACGAGGCCACCGACGGCGGCTGGACGGCGGCCGGCGTGTTCACCGGCGGCTCGCTGCTGTTCGGCACCACCGGCCGCACCGACCTGCTCGGCCAGCAGTACGCGCACGAACTGGCGCACCACCAGTACGCCTCGGCGCGCAAGCTGGCCGACCTGCTGCCCGACGGCGCGCAGGTCTGGCCCACGCACGGCTTCGGCAGCTTCTGCTCGGCCAGCCAGGCCGACGCCCCCGAGTCGACGATCGGCCGGGAGAAGGAGGCCAACCCGGTGCTGCGGCTGGCCGCCGACCGGTTCGTCACCGAGACGCTGGCCGGGCTGGACGCCTACCCGGCGTACTACGCCCACATGGGCGTCGCCAACGCCGCCGGTCCCGCCCCGGTCGACCTCACGCCGGTGGCCCGCGCCGACGCCGACGAGCTGCGCCGTCGTATCGCCGCCGGCGAGTGGGTGGTCGACCTGCGCCACCGCAAGGCGTACGCGGCCTCGCACCTGGCCGGCACCGTCAGCCTCGGCCTGGACGGGCCGATGTCGACGTGGCTCGGCTGGCTGATCGAGTGGGGTGTGCCGATCACGTTCCTGGCGCAGACCCCGGAGCAGGTCGCCGACGCCCAGCGGGAACTGGTCCGCATCGGCATCGACCGTCCGGCCGCCCAGGCCACCGGCGAGCCCGAGCAGTGGACCGGCGACCCGTCGCAGCTGCGGGAGCTGGCGGTGGCCGACTTCGGCGCGCTCGCCGCCGCGCAGGCCGGGAAGACCCCGGCCGGGCTGCCCGAGCCGCAGGTCGTCCTCGACGTGCGGATGACGAACGAGTGGAAGGCCGGGCACGTCGACGGTGCGGTGCACGTGCCGCTGCCGGACGTGCCGAAGCGGCTCGCCGACATCCCCGCCGGGACCGTCTGGGTGCACTGCGGCTCCGGCTACCGGGCCACCGCCGCCGCGTCCCTGCTCGCCAACGCCGGCCGTGACGTGGTGCTGATCGACGACTCGTACGGCCGGGCCGAGGAGGCCGGCGTACGCATGGCGCCCACCGCCTGACCTCTCCCCGAGCGCCCGGCCGGCGTGTCCCTACGCCGGCCGGCGCCCGAGCCTGCCCGAGAACACCCCGTGAAGGAGACAGAGCATGACCACGACCACCCCCACCACCATCGACGCGGCGACCCTGCGCGAGCTGATCGCCGCCGGCCGTACGCCCCGGATGCTCGACGTGCGCACGCCCGGTGAGTTCGAGGCGGCGCACATCCCCGGCGCGTACAACGTGCCGCTGGACCTGCTCCGGGAGCACCGCGCGGAGCTGCGCAGCCACCTGGACGAGGACGTGGTGCTGATCTGCCGCTCCGGCGTCCGGGCCGGCCAGGCCGGTCAGGCGCTCGGCACCGTCGGCCTGCCCAACGTGAAGGTGCTCGACGGCGGCATGCTGGCCTGGCAGGCCACCAACGCGCCGGTCAACCAGGGCCGCCCGCGCTGGGACCTGGAGCGCCAGGTACGCCTCGTCGCCGGCTCGATCGTGCTCGCCGCCGTCGTCGGGTCGGTGTTCGTGCCCGGCCTGAAGTGGGTCGCCGCGTTCATCGGCGGGGGCCTCACGTTCGCCGCGCTCACCAACACCTGCGCCATGGGCATGCTGCTGAGCAAGCTGCCGTACAACCGCGGCGCGAGCTGCGACCTCGACACGATCGTGGGGCAGTTGCGTGACGGGAGCCGCAAGTGACCACCCTCGCGCTGACGCTGGCCGGCGCGGTGCTGATCGGTGTGACGCTGGGCCTGCTCGGCGGCGGCGGGTCGATCCTCGCCGTGCCGCTGCTGGTCTACGTCGCCGATCTGCCCGCCAAGGAGGCGATCGCCACCTCGCTGCTGGTCGTCGGCGTGACCAGCGCCGTCGGCGTACTGCCGCACGCCTGGGCGAACCGGGTCCGCTGGCGCACCGGGCTCATCTTCGGCGTGGCCGGCATGACCGGCGCGTACGCGGGCGGCCGGCTGGCCGAGTTCGTCCCGGCCGGCGTCCTGCTCACCGGGTTCGCTCTGATGATGCTCGCCACCGCGGTCGCGATGCTGCGCGGCCGCCGGTCCGCCGAGGGCCGCCCGGTGCCGCACGAGCTGCCGATGCTGCGGGTGGTCGGGGACGGCGTGGTCGTCGGCCTGGTCACCGGCCTGGTCGGCGCGGGCGGCGGCTTCCTGGTCGTGCCGGCCCTGGCCCTGCTGGGCGGGCTGCCGATGCCGATCGCGGTCGGCACCTCGCTGGTCGTCATCGCGATGAAGTCGTTCGCCGGCCTGGCCGGCTACCTGTCCAGCGTGCAGATCCACTGGGGTCTGGCCGCCGGGGTCACCGCCGCCGCCGTCGTCGGCAGCCTGCTCGGTGGCCGGCTCGCCGGCCGGATCCCGGCCGACCTGCTGCGCCGGGGGTTCGGCTGGTTCGTCGTGGTGATGGGCGTGTTCGTGCTCGCGCAGCAGTTGCCGCCGCTGTGGGGACTCGCCGTGGGAGCGCTTGCCGTGGCCGGTACGGTCACCATGGCGGTGTGGGGCCGCCGGAGGAGGGAACACAGTGGACAGCAGCGCCTGGGACAGCCGGTACGCCGACACGCCCGGACTGGTGTGGAGCGCTGAGCCCAACCGTTTCGTGGTCGAGTCGGTCACCGGGCTGACCCCCGGGTCAGCGCTGGACATCGCCGCCGGCGAGGGCCGCAACGCGGTCTGGCTGGCCGGTCAGGGCTGGCGGGTCAACGCGGTGGACTTCTCCACGGTGGCCGTCGACCGGGGGCGGGAGCTGGCCGCCGCGCGGGGCGTGACTGTCGACTGGCGGGTCGCGGACGTGACCGCGTACCGGCCGGTGCCGAACAGCTACGACCTGGTGCTGATCAGCTACCTGCACCTGCCCGCGCCGGAGTTCGCCGGGGTGCTGGCCGCGGCGAAGTCCGCGCTGCGCCCCGGCGGCACGCTCGTCGTGGTGGGCCACGACCTGGCCAACCTCTCCGGCGGCATCGGCGGCCCGCAGGACCCGGACGTGCTGATCACGCCGGAGTCGGTGGTCGACGGGCTGGCCGGGCTGCGTGTGCAGCGGGCCGAGACGACCCGCCGGCCGGTCCCGGCCACCGACGGCGGCACAGTCGACGCGCTGGACACCGTCGTGGTGGCCACCCGCCCCGCCGACTGACCGCCGTCCGCCCCCGTTTCGCCGGGCCGGGCCGAGCCCCGGCCGGTAGCATCCGGGGACGGATCGGCGGAAAGGACACCGGGTGGGCGCGCGTTTCGAGGAACTGGCCTGGCGGGAGACGCCGATCGGCGAGATCAGCCTGCGGCGGCGCCGTGACCCGGCACTGGACTCCGACGTGTACGAGGTGAAGCTCGACGACGAGTACCTCATGTCCAGCGCCTTCCCGGTCGCGGAGATCGAACTGGCCCGGCTCGGGCTGGCTCCGCTGACCGGTGACGCGCTGGACGTGGTGGTCGGCGGGCTCGGTCTCGGCTACACAGCGCGTACCGCGCTGGAGGATCCCCGGGTGCGCTCGCTGCTGGTGGTGGAGGCGATCGAGGACGTGATCGACTGGCACCGGCGGGATCTGCTGCCGTTCGCCGCCGGGCTGGCCACCGATCCGCGTACCCGGTTCGTGCGGGCGGACTTCTTCGCCGCGGTCGCCGGCGACGGTTTCGACAGCGACGAGCCCGGGCGCCGCTTCCACGCGGTCCTGCTGGACGTGGACCACTCCCCCCGCCAGGTGCTGCACCCCAGCCACGCCGCGTTCTACACGGTCGACGGGCTGCGGCGGCTGGCCGCGCTGCTGCATCCGGAGGGCGTCTTCGCGCTGTGGTCGAACGACCCGCCGGATCCGGCGTTCCAGCGCACGCTGACCGAGGTGTTCCCGACCTCGGTGGCGCACGTCGTCCGGTTCCCGAACCCGTTGCAGGGCCGGGAGGCGGCGAACACCGTGTACGTGGCCCGGCACTGATCCACCCGGCGGCGCATGGCCGCACGAGCAGCGGGAAAGCGCATGGCCCACCGTACGACGGGAGGCTGGGACATGCGCGCGTTGCTCTGGGTGGTCGGCGTGGTCGCCGGTGTGCTCATCCTGCTCGGGCTGCTGCTGGAGGCGGTCCGCTGGCTCGTCATCATCGGCGTGATCGCGCTCGCCGCGGTCATCATCTTCGGGATCGTGAAGGGCCGGCAGGTGGTGCACCAGCATTCGACCCGCCGACGCTGACCTGCGGAGAGTGTGACCGACCCGGCAACCTACGTAAGCGTAGGTTACCGGGCGGTTAAGTTAGGCTGGGGGCGTCATCCGCGCGACGAGGAGTAACGGCGATGGACGCGACCGCCCAGCGACCCTGGACCCGTAGCTACGCACCCGGGGTGCCGGCTGACATCGCCGAGCCGGACGGCTCGCTCGTCGACCTGCTCACCGAGGCGGCCGGACGGTTCGGCCCCCGGGTCGCGCTCGACTTCTACGGCGCCACCACCACGTTCACCGAGCTGGCCGACCAGGTCGCCGGCGCCGCCGAGGCGCTGCGCCGGCTCGGCGTCGGCCCGGGCGACCGGGTGGCCCTGGTGCTGCCGAACTGCCCCCAGCACGTGGTCGCGTTCTACGCCGTGCTGCGCCTCGGCGCGGTGGTCGTCGAGCACAACCCGCTCTACACCGCCGACGAGCTGGACCGGCAGCTCACCGACCACGGCGCAGGCGTCGCGATCGTGTGGGACAAGGTCGCGCCGCTGGTGGCGGGACGCGGCGCCGTGCGTACCGTGGTGTCGGTCGACCTGACCGCGGCGCTGCCGCGGCTCAAGCGGTGGGCGCTGCGGGTGCCGCTGCCGAAGGTCCGCGCCGCGCGGGCCGCGATGACCGCCCCCGCGCCCGGCGCGCTGCCCTGGTCGGAGCTGGTCGCCGCCGCCGGGCCGCTTCCCGCCGGGCATCCCGCGCCGGAGGCCGGGGACGTGGCGCTGCTCCAGTACACCGGCGGCACCACCGGCGAGCCCAAGGGCGCGGTGCTGACCCACCGCAACCTGCGCGCCAACGCCGCGCAGGGCCGGGCCTGGGTGCCGGGCCTGCGCGACGGCGCGGAGACGGTGTACGCGGTGCTGCCGCTGTTCCACGCCTACGGGCTGACGCTCTGCCTCACCTTCGCCGTCAGCATCGGGGCGACACTGGTGCTGTTCCCCCGCTTCGACGCCGACCAGGTGCTCGACGCGGTCCGCCGCCGCCCGCCGACGTTCCTGCCCGCGGTGCCGCCGGTCTACGCGAAACTGGCCAGCGTCGCCCGCGAGCGCGGCGTCGACCTCACCTCCATCCGGTACGCGCTGTCCGGCGCGATGTCGCTGCCACCGGCCACCGTGGAGCTGTGGGAGCAGGTGACCGGCGGCCTGCTGGTCGAGGGGTACGGGATGACCGAGACGTCCCCGATCACAGTGGGCAACCCGGTCGCGCCGACCCGAAGGCCCGGCACCGTGGGCGTGCCGTTCCCCTCCACCGACGTGCGCATCGTCGACCCGGAGGACCCGTCCCGCGACCGCGCGCCGGGCGAGGCCGGCGAGCTGCTGGTCCACGGCCCGCAGGTGTTCACCGGCTACTGGCACCGGCCCGAGGAGACCGCCAAGGTGCTGCTGCCTGGTGGCTGGATGCGGACCGGCGACATCGTCACCATGGACGCCGACGGCTTCGTGACGGTGGTGGACCGGATCAAGGAGCTGATCATCACGGGCGGCTTCAACGTCTACCCGTCCGAGGTGGAGGAGGCGCTGCGCCGCGTCCCCGGCGTACGGGAGGCCGCCGCCGTGGGAATGCCCACCGACGACGGCGAGGAGGTCGTCGCCGCGGTGGTGGTCGACCCGGCGGTGGCCGGCAGCCCGGAGGCGATCCGGACCTCGTGCCGCACCCACCTGGCCGGGTACAAGGTGCCGCGCCGGGTCGTGATCGTCGACGAGCTGCCGTACTCCCAGATCGGCAAGATCCTGCGCCGCGAGGTCCGCGAACGTCTGCTCGCCGGCCGCTGACCCGCAGGCCCCCTCGCCGGCCGGCGACGAGTGGAACGCCATGGGTGTCATACGCGGCCCCAGACACCCACAGCGTTCCACCGGCGGGTGGTCTCACCGCGGTTGACGCGCCGCTCTGCGCCGGCCGTGTCGGTGCCGCCGCCTACGCTGTGTCGATGGTCGACAGGCGTCAGGTGCTGAACTTCCGCGTCCGGGCTCAACAACTCGACCGAGTGCAGGGCTCGCTCGCCGACACCGCCGTGCTCGACATCGGCGTGCAGGACACCGGTCCCGACGGCGGCCGGTGGGCACTCGCCACGCGCGGCGTCGACGTGGCCCCGCTGACCGGCGACGACCTGGTCCTGCTCTGGACCGTACGCGGCGCCCCGCACCTCTACCGCCGTGCCGACGTGGGCGCGGTGGCCGCCGCGGTCGAGCCGTTCTCCGACGCCGACGCGGGCAAGCGCATCTACGACGCGGCAAAGCCGTTGAAGGCCGCGGGCATCGGCATTGTCGCCGCGCTCGACGAGGTGGCCGCGCGGATGCGGAGGATCGTCCGTGAGCCGACGGTCAAGGGCGAGGTCTCCGGGCGGCTCGCCGACGTGATGCCCGAGCCCTACCTGCGGTTCTGCCGGCCGTGCGACGCGACCCACCTCTACGAGATGCCGTTCCGGCTGGCCGCCGTGCGGGCCGGGTTGGAGCTGCGGCTCGACACGTCACCGCCGATCCTGGAACGCATCTCCGGGTTCCGTCCGGCCGACGCGCCCGGCGACCGGTTCGAGCTCATCCGCGCCTACCTGCGGCTGCTCGGCCCGGCCACCCCGAAGCACGTGGCCGACTACCTCGACGCCCCGGTCAAGGAGGTCAAGGCCCGCTGGCCGCAGGACGCGGTCGAGGTGAGCGTCGACGGCGAGACGCGCTGGCTGCTCGCGGCCGACGAGGCGGCGCTGGCGTCGGCGGACGCCACGACGACCCGCCTGCTCGGCCCGTTCGACCTGTTCCTCCAGGCGAAGGACCGGGCGACGCTGGTGCCGGACGCGGCCCGCGCGAAGGAGCTGTGGCCGGTGCTGGGCCGCCCCGGCGCCGTCCTCGTCGACGGCGACCTGGCCGGCACCTGGCGCCCGCGAAAGTCCGGCCGCTCCTTCACGGTCGCGGTTCAGCCGTGGCGCAAGCTCCCGGGCAGCGCACGCGACGCGGTCGTCGTGGAGGCCGAGCGGCTCGCCGCGTACCGGGATGTGCCGCTGGCCGGCGTCGACTTCGCCGGCTGACCACGCCGCCCGGGCGCTCGCCACGTTCGCGTCGGTGACCGACGCCCGCCTGATCGACGCCTCCGCCCCGCCCGCGCAGGTGGCCGAGCCTCCGCCCCGCCCGCGCAGGTGGCCGACGCCGTCGCCGCGCATGTGCTCGCCGAAACTCGCTGTCGGGCCGCCGCGCACACTGGTAGACAGCCTGAGTGACCGAGCCCCTGACGTTTACCGATCGGCTGCGGCTGATCGACGACCGGTCGGCCGCGTTCCGGGATGCGGTCGCCGCCGCGCCGGACCTCGACGCGCCGGTGCCGACCTGTCCCGAGTGGACGCTGTTCGACCTGGCCCGGCACATCGGCGAGGGACGCCGCTCGTGGGCGGCCACGGTCGCCGCCGGTCCCGGGGCGTCCGGGCGGGCTGCGCCCGGCGGTCCGGGCGCGCCCCGGGAGCGTACGGCGCTGCGGGACTGGCTGGCTGAGTCGACCGAGCAGTTGCTGGTCGCGCTGCGCGACGCCGGACCCGATCGTGGCTGCTGGACGTGGTGGGACACGTCGCAGTCGCCGCAGACCTGCGGCGCCGTCGCCCGGCACCAGCTCCAGGAGATCGCTGTGCACACCTACGACGCCCAGCTCACGGTGGGCGCGCCGCAGCCGTTGCCGGTCGAGGTGGCCCTCGACGGCGTGGAGGACTTCCTGTTCACCTGCTGCGCGACCACTGTGCCGTGGCCGTACGAGCCAGCCGTCCTCGACTACCACGTCACCGAGGGCGGATCGTGGCGCACGCGGCTCTCTCCCGAGGGCGCACGGGTCACCCGTCTGCCCGCCGGAGCCGGGGCGGAGCCGGCCGACACCGCCGCCCGTTCCACCGCCGGTGACCTGGTCCTGGCCTTCTACGGCCGGATACCGCTGGACGCGCTCGCCGTCGAGGGCGACCGGCGCGTGCTCGACCGGATCGCGGCGTGGGATCCGGACGCGTAGGACGGCGGCCTGATCGTGGGAGGATGCCCGGTATGCCGGATCGTGCGTTGAGCTTCGGAGCGGCAGCGCAGGCGTACGAGCGGTTCCGGCCCGGCTATCCGGAGGAACTGGCCGACCTGGTGCTGGCGTACGCGGGCCGGCCCGTCCGGACCGCTCTGGAGATCGGCGCCGGCACCGGCAAGGCGACCCGGCTGTTCGCCCGGCGCGGCGTCGCGGTCACCGCCACCGACCCGGACGCCGCGATGCTCGCCGAACTGCGGCGACACGTCCCGGCCGAGGTGCGGGTCCGGCAGGCCGCGTTCGAGCAGTTGCGCGCCGGCGAGCGCCACGACCTGGTGTACGCGGCGGCGGCGCTGCACTGGACCGACCCGGACCGGCGGTGGGAGCGGATCGCCGGGCTGCTCGCGTCCGGTGGCGTGTTCGCGTCGTTCGGCGGCCCGTTGCGGCTGGCCGACCCGGCGCTGCGCGACGCGGTGGCCGCGGCCCGGTCCGAGTTCCTCGCCGACGACGAGATCCCGTCGCCGGACGGGACGCCACCGGAGGCCGGCATGCAGTGGCCCGGCACCGAGCTGCGCGCGTCCGAGTGGTTCACCTACGTGCGCCAGTCGGAGATCGCGCGGCGGATCACGATGAGCGCCGACGACTACGTCGGTCTCCTGTCGACCGTCTCGGCCTATCTCGAACTGCCGCCGCCGGTACGTGATCAGGTGTTCCGCCGCGTCCGGCACGTGCTGCCCGGCACGGTCGAGGTCACCTCGGATGTCACGGTCCACCTGGCGCGGCGGACGTCGCAGCCCTGATCACCCGGGCCAGGCGGGCCGCCAGACCGGTCCGGGCAGCGGCGGCAGGCCCGCGAAGTGACGGATCACCGGCCGCAGCCCCGGATGCGGGCCGGTCCGGGGGAGCATGAGGTTGATCGGGTACGCGAGCACCGGACCCGTGATCGGGATGCGGCGCAGGTCGTGGCCGGCGGGCCAGAGGTAGCGGTCCCGGGCGCCGACGAGCGTCGCCACGTCCGCGGAATCCGCGAGCTCGTCGAGGAGCACCTCGGTGCCGAAGTTCGGCCCGGTCGCGTCCACCCACAGGTCGAAGGCGTCGGCGAGCTGCTCGTAGAACTCGCCCCACTCGCTGCCGGGCACGATGCCCGGCACCCGCAGCCGGTGTCCGCGCAGCTCGGACGGTGTGAGCGTGGGCGCGGACGCGAGCGGGTGCCGGGGCCCGGCGAGCAGTTGCAGCGGCGAGTCGAAGGCGCGGACCATCCGTACCTCGGGCGGCAGCGCGGCCGGGTCGGTGACGGTGCGGAACGCGGCGTCGATCTCGCCGGCCCGGACCGCGGCGGCGACCTGCCGGGGGTCGTCGACCCGCAGCGTCACCACGTCGAGGTCGACGCCCGGGTGGGCGCGCCAGTAGTCGTGCAGCAGGACGGCTTGCGCGCTGCGCAGGCCGAGCACGTCGATGCGCGGCGCCCGCGCGCCGGGCCGGACCGCGGCGACCGCGCGGTCCGCGCCGGCGACGACGCCCCGGGCGTGCGGGAGGAACTCCCGGCCGTCGTGTGTCAGCTCGACCCCCCGGGGTGTACGGGTGAACAGGCGCACCCCCAGCTCCCGCTCCAGCGCGGCGATCCGCTTCGACACGGCCTGCTGGGTGACGCCCAGCTCGTCGGCGGCGTGCCGGAACTGGCCGAGTTCGGCCGCCCGCACGAACGACCGCACCGCCTCGCTGTCCACCGGCCCACAGTAGGCGGGTCCAGCCGATGGTTGTGGCGCGCCGGGCGGCGGTTGTTTGCTCCGGCGTCCGCGCGGCCGGTCTGATGCGCGGGGCATCGGTGACGGGGGCGGCGTGCGGAAGCTGGGTTCGGATTTCGGCTTGTTGTGGTCGGCGTACGCGGTGAGCACGTACGGCACATGGCTGGCGTTCGGCGCGTTCCCCCTGATCGCGGTGCGGGTGCTGGACTCGTCGGCGTTCGCGGTGTCGCTCCTGGAGGCGGCCGGGCTGGCAGTGGCGGCGGTGCTGGCGGTCCCGCTCGGGCCGTGGGTGGCCTACCGGCGGAAACTGCCGGTGATGATCGCGACGGATCTGGTCCGGTTCGCGGCGCTGGCGAGCGTGCCGGCCGCGTACGCGCTCGGGGTGCTGTCGTACGGCCAGTTGCTCGTCGTCGCGGTGGTCTGCGGGACGGCCGCGATCACGTTCACCGCCGCGTCCGGGGCGTACCTGAAGAGCCTGGTCCGGGGCGATCGGCTGCTGGCGGCGAACGGACGGTTCGAGGCGGCGAACTGGGCCGCGACGGCGGCCGGGCCGCCGCTCGGGGGCGCGCTCGTCGGGCTGCTCGGCCCGGTCGTCACCATCACCGCCGACGCCGTGAGCCACCTGCTGTCGGCGCTGGCGGTACGGCGGATCCGCAGCGGCGACACGGTGGCGCCCCGTGACCCGGCGGGCGCCTCCCGCGTCGCCGACCTGGGCGCAGGCTGGCGGTTCGTGCGCCGCGACCCTGTGCTGTGGCGGTTGTTCCTGAACTCGGTGCTGGTCGGCGGCCTGATCATGGCGACCGCGCCGCTGCTCGCCGTGCTCCTGCTGGGTGGGTACCGGGTGGCGGCGTGGCAGTACGGGCTGGTCTTCGGCGTGTCCGCGCTCGGCGGCGTGCTCGGCGCGCGGCTGAGCCCGCGCCTGGTGCGGCGGTACGGACGGCATCGGGTGATGACGGTGTCCGGCTGGCTGCGGTCGAGCGTCCCGCTCGGTCTCGCGTTCACCCATCCGGGGACCAGCGGACTGCTGACGGTGATCGCCGTCGAGTGGGTGCTCATCACGTGCATGGGCGTGTTCAACCCGATCTACGCGACCGAGCGCCTGCGCCGGACCCCGCAGGCGCACACCGCGCAGGTTCTGACCGCGTGGAGCGTCACCGGCCGGCTCACCCAGGCCGCGCTGATGACCGTGTGGGGCGTCCTCGCCACGGTCGTCGGCCCGCTCGCCGCGATCACCGTGTCCGGGGTGCTGCTGCTCGGCACGCCGCTGCTGCTGCCGACGCGCCGGCACACGCGCGACCCGGAGCCCGCACGCCCGGCCGTTGCGGTCTCGTAGGACCGGCGGCCGGACGGTCAGGACGCCAGGTAGGCGGTCAGCCGGTCGGCGAGCAGACCCGGGTGACTGAGCGCCACCGCATGGCCGCCGTCGATCTCGTCCGGAACCACGCCGAGCCGGTCGGCGGCCACCCGGCGTTGAAAGTCGGCGGGGAAGAACTGGTCGTCGCGGCCGATGAGCACCGCCGTCGGCACGGCCGGCCAGGTGGCCAGCGGCCACGGCTCGTCCCACTCCGCGCTGACCTGCTCCCGGCCGTGCGCCGGCGCCCGGGCGACGATCTCGGCCGGCACGCCGTTGTAGAACTGCTGCTCCTCGCTGAGCCCTTCCGGCTCGCGGTAGCCGGTGTTGCCCCACCACTCCCCCGGCCTCTCACCGGGCCGCGGGATCATCGGGGTGAGCAGGACCAGCAGCCGCACCGGCAACCGGTCGGCGACAAGCGGTGCGGTGAACGCGCCGTACGAGTGCCCGACCACCACGAGGTCGTCGCGGCCGCCGACGGCGTCGACCACCGTCCGGCGGAAGTCGGCGAACCGCGCCGACCGGTCCCCGATCGGCAGCTCCGGCACCACCGCGTCGTGGCCCCGGGCGGCCAGCTCGGGAACCACCAGATGCCAGTCCCACGCGCTGCCCCCGCCGCCGTGTATGAGTACGAACGTCGTCATGCCCGGACCCTCCCACACCGGTACGACATGCAGTGGCCGTCGGTGCGGACACGCCCGGGGCACCCGGGCGGCGGGCAGCTCGTCGCGGAACGCCTCGATGCGGGTGACGACCTGACGCCGCCCGATCGTGTTCTCGATCCGGTCGAGGTAGAGGCAGCGGGCGGCGAGCCGGGGCGGGCCGGTGCCCCGAGACCGCCCGGTCGAGGCGCGGCCCGGGGCCGAGGGCCGCTCGCTCAGACCGGGCGGCCGAAGGTGACCGCCTCCCGGACGAGCCGTGGCGCCTTCTCCGCCAGTTGCGCGTCCGGCCGCGCGCCGAGCGCGTCGTTCACTGTGGAAAAGGCCAGCCGGAACGCGATCAGCGTGGTCGCCTCGAAGATCTCCCGGTCGCTCAGGCCGGCCTCGCGCAGGCGTCGCGTGTCGGCCTCGGTGGTGGCGTTCGGGTCCGTCACGACCTGGCGGGACCAGTCCGCGAGCGCCGTCTCCCGCTCCGACAGGTCCGCCTCGTCGCCGCGCAGCACCGCGGCGGCTGTCTCCTCGTCGCTCATCCCGGCCAGCCGCGCGCCCCAGGCCAGCGAGCAGTACGAGTCGCCCCGCGCGGCGGCCGTGGCGGCGACCAGCACCGCCACCTCACGCGAGGACAGCGTGGACTCGGACAGCAGCTCGGTGCGGGTGTTCTGGAACGACATCAGCACGTCGGGTCGCCAGCACCAGACGCGGGTGAGGTTGTTGACGTAGCCGTCGGAGGCGAGGTCGTCCTCGTAGGCGGCTTTCGCCGCCGGGCTCTGCGGCGGTTCGGGAAGGAAGGCGGCATTCATGCGGGCAGTCTGCGCCACCCGGGCGCCCCCCACAGGCTGATCAACGACAGTACGATCCGCGAATGATCCGGGCGGTCTTCTTCGACGTGGGCGGGACGATCCTCGACGAGACGCGCGAGTTCGCGACCTGGGCGGACTGGCTCGGCGTGCCCCGGCACACGTTCTCCGCGGTCTTCGGCGCGGTGATCGCCCGCGGGCTGGACTACCAGGAGGTGTTCCGGGCGTTCCGGCCGGACTTCGACCTCACCGCCGAACTCGCGCGCCGGGTCGCGGCCGGCGACCCGGAGTCGTTCGGCGCCGACGACCTCTACCCGGACGCGCGGGCGTGCCTGGCCGCCCTGCGGGAGCAGGGATTGCGCGTCGGCCTGGCCGGCAACCAGCCGGAGCACGCCGAGGCGACGCTGCGGGCGCTGGACCTGGCGGTGGACGTGATCGGCACGTCGGCGGCCTGGGGCGTGGCGAAACCGGCGCCGGAGTTCTTCGACCGGGTCGTCCGCGAGGGCGGCGGCGACGCGTCGGCGATCCTGTACGTCGGCGACCGGCCGGACAACGACGCCGCACCGGCGATGGCCGCCGGCATGACCGCGTGCCTGATCCGGCGCGGACCGTGGGGCCACATCCTCGACATGCCGGACGTCGCCGAACGGTGCCTGTTCCGCATCGACTCGCTGGACGAGCTGCCGGCTCTGGTCGCGCGGCACAACGCGGCGGGCGGCTAGGCCGGTCGCGAACGTCGTGACCGCACCGGCCGGCGCCGGGCGTTGTGCCGGGCCGCCCGGTCGCCCTAGCCTCGTCGTCGAAGGCATCGACGGCGATCGGGGGACGCCATCAGCGACCACGACACCGGGCGCGGCGGCCTGCGCAGGTTCGCCGCGAACGTGATGACGAACGTCCTCGCGAACCTCATCGCGGCGGCGATCGTCTACGTGCTCGCCGCGGCCGCCGGGCTGCTCCCGCGCGACCCGGCGCTGATCCTCGCGGCGCTGCTCCTCGTCAGCGTCGCCGCTGCGATGGTTCTGCTCGTCCTCGTCACCACGAACGCCTTCGCCGACAAGGCGGACATCCTCGGCGGGTGGATGGCGATCGCCCTCGGTGCGCCGATCCTGACCTCGGCCGTGACGTACGCGTTCCGTGAGCGCGATCCGGCGGCGGGGATCGTGGGCGGGCTGATCGGCGCGGGGCTCGCCGGCGCAGGCGTGGCGATGCTGGTGGCCGGACGGCGGATTCGGCGGGCGGCCGACCCGTCGCCCGACGGCGGCCGCCGGGCGGCTGAGCCGCGCGCCCGGCCTTAGCGTCGTACCCCTGGCATAGCCTTCCGGCCATGGCGAGCGACGAGCTGGACGAGCTGATCGTGCCCGACGCGGACGCGCTGCGCGCGTGGCTGTCCGCCAACCACGACACGTCGCCCGGTGTCTGGCTCGCGCTGGGCCGTAAGGGCGGCACGATCACCACGCTGACCTGGCAGCAGGCGGTCGACGAGGCGCTGTGCTTCGGCTGGATCGACGGGCAGGGCCGCAAGCGCGACCACGAGAGCTCCTGGATCCGGTACACCCCGCGCCGGGCGCGCAGCTCCTGGTCGCAACGCAACGTCGCGCACGTGGCCCGGCTGGAGTCGGAGGGCCGGATGACGCCGGCGGGCCGGGCCGCGGTGGAGGCCGCGAAGGCGGACGGCCGGTGGGCGGCGGCCTACGCACCGCCGTCGGAGGCCGAGGTGCCCGCCGACCTGCTCGCCGCCGTCGCGGCCGAGCCCGCTGCCCAGGCCATGTTCGACGTTCTCACCAGTGCCAACAGGTTCACGCTCATCCACCGGCTCAACGCGGTCAAGCGCGCGGAGACCCGGGAGCGGAAGATCCGCGAGTTCGTCGCCATGCTGGCCCGCCACGAGACGATCCACCCGCAGAAGGCGAAGCCCTCGACCACGCCGTGACGTCGCGGGCGCCCCCGCCACGTCTCACGAGTTGTCGAGGACGAACGCGCGCATGAGCGCGGCGCACTCGGCCGCGTGCGTCTCCAGCAGCAGGTGGCCGCCGTCGTAGATGTGCGCGTCCATCCGGTCGAGCGCGCGGTGGTACGCGAGCACCTCGTCCACGTCGAAGTACGCGTCGTGCCGGCCCCACAGCACGAGCGCCGGTGGCTGGTGGGCGCTGTGGTACCCGGCGATCTCGCCGAACCGGGCGACGTGGGCGGCGTAGTCGGTGAACAGCGCGAACTGCGCCTCGACGTTGCCGGGCCGGGTCATCCGTTCCCAGTCCAGGTGCCACGCCTCGGGCGCCTGCAACGGGCGTACGTGCTCGGGCAGCCCGGCGAGGTACTGGTCCCGGGTGCCGTCGAAGGTCAGCCAGTCCGGCAGCGCGGCGCGCGTGGCCTCGCCCGGGTCGGCCCAGTACGCCCGCGCGGTGTCCCACTGCGCGCCGAGCCCGTCGGCGTGCGTGTTGCCGCTCTGCACGATCAGGCCACGGATCCGTCCCGGGGCGCGGGTGGCCAGGTGGTATCCGACCGGCGCGCCGAAGTCGTGCAGGTAGACGAAGAAGCGGTCCACGTCGAGCCGGCCGAGGAGGCGCTCGACCGTCCACGACAGGTTCTCGAACGTGTAGTCGTACTCGGCGACTGTGGGCGACGACGACATGCCGAAGCCGGGCAGGTCGGGGGCGAGCACGTACGCGACCTCGGCGAGTGTGGGCATGACCTCGCGGAACGTGTGCGACGAGCTGGGGAAACCGTGCAGCAGCAGCACCGCCGGGTCGCCGGGGCGGCCGGCCTCGCGGAAGAACACCTCCAGACCGTCGACGTCGGCGTGCCGGTGGCGGATCTTCTGACTGGCGTGCATCACCTCATCCTGGCCGCCCGGCCGCGCCCGTACTGCCGAATCGCGGCGGCCCAGGACCATGACCGGCGGCTGAACAGGGGTGAGCCGGGCGTACGCTCGAACGAGCCGACGGTGGGAGGTCGCCCGCGATGCCCGTCCAGTAGGCGGCCGGCTGGCCCGCGAGTTCGGCGTCGGACAGGTTCGGCGTCGTCATGGTGGTCTACCTCCGGCAGTGGTCGGGTGCCCACGACGCCAGGACCTCAACCACACTTCAGATCAAGGCGCGAGGGGCATCGCGTTCCGGCCGGTCCCGGCATGATGAGCCGATGCGGGTAGCGATGGCGACCGACGCGGGGCATCCGGGCCGGGCCAATGAGGACTTCGCCGGCGCCGTACCGTGCGGCATGGTCCTGGTCGACGGCGCGGGCGGCATCGCCGGCGCGGACGAGGTCTGCCACCACGGCATCGCCTGGTACGCGACCCGGCTCGGCGGCGCGCTGCTCGGTGCGCTGTCCCAGGATCGGAGCCTGCGCGACGTGCTGGCCGAGGGCATCGAGCACGTCACCGACGCGCACCGCGGCACGTGCGACGTCGCCCATCCGATCAGCCCGTTCGCGGCGGTGGCGATGCTCCGGTTCTCCGGTGGGACCGTCGAGCACCTGGTCCTCGGCGACGCGGTCGCGCTGATCGGCCGGGCCTCTGGTGAGCCCGTCGCCGCCCATGATCCGCGTGAGGTGGTGATCGCGCGGTCCTTCGAGGAGCGGCTGAAGGACGTGCCCGAGGGCGGCGACGAGTACCGGCGGCTGCTGATGGATCTGCGGGCCCGGCGGAACAGTCCGGGCGGGTTCTGGGTCGCCAAGGACGACCCGCGGGTGGCCGGCGAGGCCGTCACCGGCGAGTGCCCGGCCGACGACGTCCGCGCGACGGCTCTGCTCAGCAACGGCGCGAGCCGCCTCGTGGACACCTTCGGCCTGACCGGCTGGCCGGGGCTGCTGCGCCTGCTGGAGACCGACGGCCCCGCCGAGGTCGTCCGCCGGGTGCGCGAAGCCGAGGCGCGCGAGGGCGTCGCCACCGACGACGCCACGATCGTCTGCCGGTACTGACCGGCGCGGCAACCCGCGTGCGCGGGTCCGCAGTCCTCGTGTTGACTGCGGCGATGGACCGTCAACGCCTGAGCAGCATCGCGCACTCGCACCACCCGATCGCGGCCCCGATCTCCGGTCTCAACCTCAACCGGCTGCTGCGCCGGGCGGGCCGGCGGCCGGCGGCCCGGATCCTCGATCTCGGCTGCGGCGAGGGCGCCTGGGCGTTGCAGGCCCTCGCGCACTACCCGGACGGGCACGCCGACGGCGTGGACCTCAGCCCGTACGCGCTCGAACGCGCCGCCGAGGCCGCCGCCGAGCGCGGCCTCGCCGACCGGCTCACGCTGCACGAGCGCGACGCCCGGTCGTACGTGCCGGACGGCGACTACGACCTGGTGCTCTGCGTCGGGTCGACGCACGCGTTCGGCGGCTTCGGTGGAGCGCTGGAGCTGGCCGGCCGGCACGTGAACCCCGACGGCATCCTGATGGTGGGTGAGGGATTCTGGCAGGTGCCGCCGACGCCGGACGCGCTGGCGGCGCTGGGCGCGAAACCGGACGACCACGCCGACCTCGCCGGTCTGGTCGACGCCGCCGGGCAGGCGGGCTGGGCCCCGGTGTACGCGCACGTCAGCGACACCGCCGAGTGGGACGACTACGAGTGGTCGTGGACCGGTTCGCTCACCGAGTGGGCGCTGGACAACCCCGGTCACCCGGACGCCGCCGGGGCGCTGACGGCCGCCCGCGAGCACCGTGACCAGTGGCTGCGCGGGTACCGGAACATGCTGGGCTTCGTGACGTTCGTGCTGCGGCGGATCTGAGAGCCGGAAGCCCCGGTACCGTGGACCCGCACGTCGTCGCGGGGCAGCGCTCCCGCCGTCCAGAACACGAGTCCGGTG
Organism: Micromonospora globosa; assembly: GCF_000717585.1. Lineage (NCBI taxonomy): Bacteria > Bacillati > Actinomycetota > Actinomycetes > Micromonosporales > Micromonosporaceae > Micromonospora > Micromonospora globosa. The sequence continues at coordinate 313,196 of NZ_JNZR01000002.1, read as the reverse complement.
GGTGGTCCTCGGTGCCGATGCAGATCCGTTTCGCCGTACCGGCCGACCCCGCCTATCCGGCCCGCGTGGCCGCCGCGCTGGCCGCCGCCCGGCTGCGCCGGTTCGGCTACATCGGCGCGGCCCTGGCCGCGATCGGGGTGATCGGGTGGGTCGCCTCGCAGGCGTCGGAGCGGGGTGGCCGCTTCGCGTCGCTGTGGACCGCGTTGATCGTGGCCGGCGTGCTGTCGATGCTGTACGCACCGTGGGTGCGGTGGCGGGCCCGGCGCCGCTCCGGCGGTTACGCGGTCGAGGGCGGCTACGACATCGACGACCGCAACATCATGATGCGCAGCGGTTCGGAGTCCGGCGGCATCGCCTGGGACGGCGTCACGCGCGTCACCGAGACGCCTGACTTCTGGATCGTGTACGTCGGGCGGATGCCGGCCACGGTGATCCCCCGCTGGCTGATGTCCGCCGAGGACGCCGGGACGTTGCGCGCCTTCATGGCCGAGCGGCAACTACTCGGCGACCGTTGACCATGTATTGATCGGCTGTATATGTTGCCTCGGTGAGTGAGATGCGCGAGGCGACCTTCCTGATCCTGACCGCGCTGGCCGACGAGCCGCGCCACGGCTACGGGATCATCCAGGAGGTCGCCGGCCTGTCCGGCGGTCGCGTCAACCTGCTGCCGGGCACGCTCTACGCCGCCCTGGACCGGCTGGTGGCGCAGGGCCTCGTCGAACTCAGCCATGAAGAGGTGGTCGACGGCCGGCTGCGCCGCTACTACCGGCTGCGCGCCGACGGCCGGGCCGAACTGGCACACCAGACCGAGCGGCTGCGGCAGCTCGCGTCCGCCGCCGAGACCCGGCTGCGCGCTCTGCGCCCTCGCCCCGCCTGACCCCCGCCGTCGCGGCACCGTAGGGAGAAACCCATGCACCGCTGGCTGCTGCTGGCCTACCCCCGTGACTATCGCCGCGCGCGCGGGGCCGAGATCCTGGAGACGGTACGGGACGTCGGTTCGGCCCACCGGCGTGGCCGGGTCGCGGCGAATCTCGTACGTCATGGTCTGCGTGCCCGGCTGGGACGGCCGGCGAGCCGTTCCGTGGTGGCCTGGGCTGCGGTCTTCGCGGTGGTCTGCGGTTTGTTCGCCGCGTCGTTCGGCACCTGGCTCGCGTGGCTCGGCTCCCGCCCGCTCGACCACCGGGACCTCGCCGCCGTGGTCGGGCAGCTCTACCCGGACCGGCAGGTCAGCCATATCGACCAGGACGACCCGCCCGCCGTGTTCCTCATCTACGGCCACCCGCTCGGCGAGGATCTCCTGTCCGAGCTGCTGCTCGGCGACGGCGGCGAGTACGCGCTGGCCGAGCTGACCGCGTCGTTCGACCAGGCACCGGCCGGCGGCCTCACCGACCTGCGGCAACGCCTGGACGCCGCCGGGTGGGAGCGGAGCGCGCCCGTCCACACCGACGCGTACGGCTGCGTCCCCGGCAGTCCGCAGTGCGACCCGGCGTCCATCCCCTCCGACATCACCGTGTACGCCGATCGCGGCGACCACATCCTCGCCGTGCAGATCAACGCCGAGGGCTCGATGAGCCTCGCCCTCAGCCGCGCCACCCCCGCCGCCGCCTACCCCGCCGGTCTGCTCGCCTTCGCGCTGGGCACGCTGGGCGGCTGGGTGCTGTTCGGCTGGGCCAGCCGCCGCACCGAGGGACGGCACCCGCTGGTGCAGGGCCCGGCGAAGGTCCTGTACGGCGTCGCGATGGTGTTCTGGGCCGCACCGATCCTGCTGAGCGCGCCGCTGATGCTCACGCACCACCTGAGCGAGCCGCATCCCCGCTGGCACGTGCCGTGGGAGTGGCTCGGCCAGCCCACCCTGTCGCTGCCGTTCCTGCTCGGTGCGGTCCTGCTGTTCCTCGCGCTGGGCCTGGCGGCGCTGCCGCACCGGCGCCCGGCGGGCCGTACGCTCGCCGGGGCACCGGACCCGGGGCCGGCGGTCTAGCGGCGTGCCGGATCAGCTCGCCGGGCATCGCGTGCCGGGGGCGGGCACCGTCAGGTCGACGAGGTACCGGTCCACCACGGCGGTCGTGCAGTCGTTGCGCTGATAGGTGCCGTGGCCCCAGCCCTCGTAGGTGACCAGGCGTCCGTGCCGGCCGAGTTGCCGGGCGACGTTCACCGCCCAGGCGTAGCCGGTACGGGGATCGTGCCGGGCGTTGAGCAGCAACAGCGGCGTGCGGGTGTGCACGTTCAGCTCGTGCGGCGGATTACGGACCGGGGACGGCCGGCCCAGGCAGGTCTGCACGGCCAGCAGACCGGCGCCGTACCGGACGTCCGGGGCGGCGGCCCTGGCTTCCCGGACCAGGCCGGCGTACTCGGCGTAGTCGCGTACCTCGGCGGGCCAGTCCGCGCAGAACGCCGCGACCGAGATCGAGAGATTCACCTCCGGTGGCGGCGTACCGGCGTCCAGGTCCCGCACGATCGCGGCGAGTTGCGGCCAGCGCGGGCCGGCGAGCATGCCGAGCGCCACGGCGGTGACGTCGAAGGCGGTACGGGGGGCATATTCCCCACGGTCCGCGCGGGCCAGCACCCGCGCCCACACCGATCGCACGTCCCGTTCGTGGAGCACACAGTCCGCCGACCTGTCGCACCAGGACACGAACTCGTCGAACGCGTCCTGCAACGCGGCGGCCTGCGTCCGCACGAAGGACCGCACGTCGAGGCTGTGGTCGAACACGCCCTCCAGCACGACGGCCCGCACGTGGCCGGGGTACCGCTCGGCGTACTGCTGGCCCAGCAGGGTGCCGTACGAGCTGCCGTGGAAGGACAGCCGCCGCTCCCCCAGCGCACGCCGCAACGCGTCGAGGTCACGGACGGTGCTGAGCGTGTCGGCGTGGTCGAACACCGGGCTGGTCGGGCGGCACCGGCTCCACAGCGCCCGGTTGTAGGCCACGGCGGCGTCGAAGTTGGCCTGGCCGGCCAGCGGGACGGGCGGCCTGCGCAACGCCGGATCCGGCGTGCAGACGGGCGCGGCGGTGCGGGCCACGGTGCGCGGGTCGAAGCTGACCAGGTCGAACCGGTCCAGCAACTCGCCGCTGAACCGGTCGCCCCTGCGGATGCGTTCCACCCCCGAGTCGCCGGGACCGCCCGGCCCGAACACCAGCGTGCCCACCCGCTGCTCCGGCAGGCGCGCGGACCGGCGTGCCACGGCGAGGTCGAACGCCGGGCCGTTCGGCCGGGCCCAGTCCACCGGCAGCCGGAGCCGGGCGCACCGCACGCGCGGATCCGGCGGGACGTCCGGCAGGTCGTCGGCGCACTCGGTCCAGACGAGCCGCTGCGACGGAAGACCGGCGCGCGCCGCGCCGGGCAGTCCCGCCAGGACGGTGAGCGCGGCCAGAGCGACGGCCATGGTACGTCGGAACACGGCACCTCCCGGTGTCTGGATGCTCATCGATTCTTCAGCGGCACTCCACCCGAGTCCCATACGGAAACGCCCCGATATACCCGTCGGGCCTTTCCCCGAGGCCGCCCCGAGTGCCGCATCGACGGAGGCGAGTCCGCATCTGCCGGCCGGGCGCTCGCGGGGGGCATCGGGCCGGGTGCCAGCGGTCTAGCATCGGGCGATGACCTCGTCCTTGGACCGCCTGCCGAAGATCAGCGCACCGGCCACGCGGGCGCTGACCGCCGCCGGCTACACCACGTTGCGCCAGCTCGCCGGAGTGCCGCGCGCGGAGCTGGCTCGCTTGCACGGCATGGGACCGAAGGCGCTGGGCGTCATCGAGGCCGCCCTCGACGAGCACGACCTGCGGCTGAGCTGACGCCCGGCAGCACGGCCAGGAACGGGGTGATCCCTGTGCCGCTCGGGCGGCTCCACCATCTGATCGTCGACTGCCCGGATCCGATGGCCGAGGCGCGGTTCTGGAGCGCGGTCCTCGGCGACCCGATCACGTACGCGGACGACGACTTCACCGTGGTGTCGGCGAGTACGGCGGCGTCCGGGCTGGCGTTCCAGCGCGCCCCCGGGCTGACGCCGTCGACGTGGCCGGATCCGGCCGTGCCGCAGCAGATGCACCTCGACGTGATGGTCGACGACCAGGACGCGGCGGGCGAGGCGGTGCTCGCCCTGGGCGCGCGGCGGTTGCCGGGCGACCACGTGTACGCCGACCCGGCGGGCCACCCGTTCTGCCTGATCCGGCGCCCCACCTGGGCGTCGCCGGTGGGCGGGTCCGCGTGACGCACCGAGATCGGGCGTCGAGGCTCCGCGCGCTTCAGGCACCCCGGCGGCCCCTGGCACAGCTGGACCGCGAGCTGGCAGGGCAAGGACCTACGGCTGCTGCGAGGAATCCTGGTAGGAGATGAACTCCAGCAGGCTTCCGTCCGGGTCGCGGAAGTAGACGCTGGTCCCGGCGCCACCGGCGCCGACCCGCCGGACCGGTCCCGTCTCCACCTCGACGTCGTGCCGCCGCAGGTGCGCCACCGCCTCCTCGATCGGCCCGGCCCAGACGAAGCAGATGTCGCTGTTGCCCGGGCGGACCGGGACTCGGGCGACGTTGCCGCCGAGGTCGAGACCCGGCCCGTGCACGCTCAACTGGTGGGGGCCGATCCGGAAGGCGACGCGGTCGCCGCCGACGCCGATCACCTCGGCGCCGACGACGTCGCGATAGAAGTCGGTGGCGGCCCGCCAGTCGGACACGGCGATGACGACGTGGTCCAGTCCGGTCACGGGCGTCATGCGTCCACCCTATGAGCTCGGCGGCGTCCGCAGGTGCCGGCCGAAGAACCGGTTCGCGGACTCCCCCTCGAACCGCGGTACGCCCGTGTGGCCGCCCATGTTGGCGTGCAGCGTCTTCTCCGCCGAGCCGAAGGCGTCGAACAGGTCCAGCGCCATCTGCCGGTCGTTGCCCTCGTCGTCCCACTGCAACAGGACGTGCAGCGGGATGGTGACCCGCCGCGCCTCGGCGAACATCGCTCGCGGCACGAAGCTCCCGGCGAACAGGACCGCGGCCACGATGCGCGGTTCGACCACCGCCAGCCGTACGCCGATCGAGATCACCCCGCCGGAGTAGCCGACCGGACCGCCGATCTCCGGCAGTGCGAGGAGGGCGTCCAGCACGGCCCGCCACTCCGGGACCGCCTTCTCCACCAGCGGCAGGACGAGCCGGTCGACGATGTCGTCGGTGACCGGCTCGCCTGCCGCCAGTGCCCGCCGCAGGTCGGCGCGGGCCTGCTCGGCGGCGGCGGACGCGGGCCGGTCCCCGCCGCCGGGCAGTTCGAGGGTGGCCGCCGCGAAACCCTGCGCCGTGCAGTCGCGGGCCCGGGCCACCAGCCGGGGGTACATCCGGCGCAGTCCGCCCGGGTGGCCGAGCAGGATCAGCGGGGCCGACGTGGGCGCGGATGCGGGCGTCCACAGGATGCCCGGGATCTCGCCGAGGGTGAACTCACGTTCGCGGACGCCGTCGGCGAGGCGCTGGTCGGAGACGAATCGCATGGTCGTGCCTTTCGGGAGTGCGACGGCGCTCCCGGACGACCTGTCGCCCGGCCGTGACCCCCGAGGGGAGCACCCATGTCGATACTGCGGTCACGGGTACCACCTCCCTCGTTCTCCGGCACGGCCATCGGCAAGTTAACAGCGCTCGCCGGGACCGCCAACCGGTTTTCGCCGCACCCGGCCATCCGACGCGCACCGAGGGGAAGCGACTCGCTCCCGAGTTCACGCAAGCGGGCCGGGCGTCTTTCCCGGTGCGGTTCGACGACTGCCGCGACCTGGCTAACGATCACGGAGGGCATGGCTGCCGTCCGGTGCCACGCCCACCCCGTCATCGCGTCGACTTCGGACCTGTCACCGGCCCGCCGTGCGGAGCATCGCCTCCGTCTCGGGGTCGGGCATGATCTCCCGGACCTCCTGGGCGCAGCGGCACGAGACGGCGATCTTGGCAGCCCACTTCAGCGCCTCGTCGCGTGAGGCCACGTCGAGGACCACGAAACCGCCGATGACCTCCTTGGTCTCCGGGAACGGCCCGTCGGTGACCGCCCCGTCCGTACCGACGATGCTCGCCTGCTGGCGTTCGAGCCCGGTGCCGTACACGAACACGCCCGCGTTCACGGCCTCCTGGATGACCGCGTGCGCGTCCTTGCCCACCTCGGGGATCTCCTCGACGGGGATGTGGTCCATCGCGCCGTCGTTGAACGAGATCAGGTACCGCGGCATGCCATGACTCCCTTGTCCGGGCGGCCCGGTCAGGCCGCCTCTCACCCGTACTACGAACGAGCCGCCCGGTATCCGACGTCATGGACCCAGTGGGTCCAGTCGCTCTGCGACCGGCGCGGGGTGTCGGGTGAGGAGGGCGGTTCGCTGATCACCGAGAGGCGGAAACCCGCGCCGGTGAACGCCTTCGTCATCGCGTGCAACGGCCGGTGCCAGTAGGTGAGCGTGGCCCGCTGCCCGTCGAAGTGACGAAACCGCCGTAGTGGTCCGGCCTCATCGCACGTCCTCCTCAGGGATGGGCACGGCGGTGCCGGTCACCGCGATCCCGGCACCTTGTCCGGCGGGGATGCCGACGGTGAGCAGGCTCGGACGCCCCATGTCCTCGCCCTGCCGCACGGTCACGGTCGCGGGCGGCTGCACCAGGCCAAGCTCGCGCAGGTAGCCGCCGAACGCGGCGGCCGCCGCCCCGGTCGCGGCGTCCTCGACCACACCGCCGGGCGGGAACGGGTTGCGCGCGTGGAACACCAGCGGGGACTCCCGGTGCACCAGGTCGATCGTCGTCCAGTCACGGTCGGCCATCAGCGCGCTCAACGCCGCCATGTCGTAGTCCAGGTCCGCCAGGCGTTGCCGTGTCGCGGCGGCCACGATCGGATGCCAGGCCCCGGCGTACGCGACACGCGGCGGCAGCGTCGCGTCGAGATCGTCCGGCGACCAGCGCAGTGCGGCGAGCAGCACCGCGAGGTCCTCAGCGCTCATGGGCTCGGTGCGCGGCGCGACGCTGGTCAGCGTGGCGGTGGTGGTGCCGTCGGCCTGCACGCTCGTGGCGACCTCGACCAGTCCGGCGCGGGTGTCCAGGTGCAGCACGCCGGGGCCGTGCCGCTCGGCGTACGCGACCGCCGACGCGATCGTCGCGTGGCCGCAGAACGGCACCTCCGCCTTCGGGCTGAAGTAGCGCACAGTGAACCGGCCGTCCCCGCCCGCGGGCACGAGGAACGCCGTCTCGGAATAGCCGACCTGCGCCGCGACCTGCTGCATCTCGGCGTCGCCCGCACCGGTGGCGTCCAGGACGACACCGGCCGGATTGCCACCGGCGGGGTCGGCGGTGAACGCCGCGTATCGGAGAACGTCCATGATCATGAGCCTAGCGCCGGCCGTCCGGCTCGTGTGCCCCGTGACCGGCTCACGGCGACACGGGGCCCCGGAGCGATCGATGCGGAACTAGTCTCCGGTCATGAGCGGCTTCGAGATCACTGCGATCGGCACGGTCCGCAACGACCGGACGGACATCCAGCACAGCGACAACTGGGGTGCCGTCCGCAGCACGATCGTCGTCGACGAGCGCTTCGGCGAGGCATGTCTCCAGGGCCTGGAGGAGTTCTCCCACGTGGAGGTCCTGTTCGTCTTCGACCGGTTCCCGGACGACGGCGACCACCGCGAGCCCCGCCCCTACCGGGGCCGGGCCGACCTGCCGCCGATGGGCGTGTTCGCCGGCCGTGGCCCCCGCCGGCCGAACCGGATCGGCGTGACGTGCTGCCGGATCGAGTCCGTCGACGGCCGCGAACTGACGGTGGTGGGCCTCGACGCCGTGTCAGGCACGCCCGTCATCGACCTGAAGCCGGTGCTCGAGGAGTTCGTCCCCGCGAACGTCCGGCAGCCGGAATGGGTCAGCAGCATGATGTCCGAGTACTTCCGGCCGTAGTGGCCTTTGCCTGCCTCCCGGACCACGCTGCCGGGTCTGGTGAAGCACGCGACCCTCGTCGAGAAGGTCTGGTTCGACGAAGCCCGATCGCCGGCGTCACCCGCCGGCGGCCTCGTCGGGGTCACCGGCGAACGAGTCGGGGGCACGCATCCGCCACGCGTCGGTGACCAGCTCCGTCAGACGCTCGACGCCGACGTGCGCCAGCCGCAGCATGACCAGCGGTGACCCGTCGTACGCAGGCGTGGTGAAGAAGAGGTCGGGCTCGCCGAGGAGCAACGCCTGCTTCTCCGCCTCGTCGCCCACGTACAGCACGGCGATGTCGGTGCGAATGCGCCGCGGTCTGCCGGGCGTCCGCTCGGGATAGGACCAGACGAACCCCTTGCCCGCGACCCGGAAGTCGAAGCCGTCACTGTCGATCTCGACCACGTGGGGCAACGACAACGCCACCCGGCGGACGTCGTCCGCGTCAACCATGACGGTCACCAGGGGACACCGCCTTCCACACCGGCACAGCCTAGCCGCCGCTCCGCCCCGCGGTGGGCAGGCCACCGACGCCCGGTCACGACCCCGGCCGTTCCCGAAGGTCAGATGGTGAATCCGCCGTCGACGTTCACAGTCGCCCCCGTGACGTAGCGCCCGTCCGGGCCGGCGAGGAACGCCACCGCGGCGGCCACGTCGGCCGGCTGCGCGTAGTGGCCGAGCGCGGTGAACCCGTTGATCGTGTCGGCGTTCGGACCGTCGGCCGGATTCAGCTCCGTGTCCGTGGCACCGGGGTTCACCAGGTTCACGGTGATCGCCCTGCCGCCGAGTTCGCGCCCGAGCGCCTTGGTCAGGCCGATCAGGGCGGTCTTGCTCATCGCGTACAGCGAGAAGCCCGGGAAGACCGTCCGCTCGGCCGTGTTGCTGCCGATGTTGACGATCCGTCCACCGGCCGACATGTGGCGCACCGCGGCCTGCGTCGCGACGAACGGCGCCCGGACGTTGACCGCGACGGTCTGTTCGAACTCGTCGAGACTCAACTGCTCCAGCGGCCCGAGCAGGAACGCGCCCGCGTTGTTGACCAGGATGTCCAGCCTGCCCAGCTCACCGACCGCCCGGTCCACCGCCGCGATCACCGCCGCCGGGTCGGCGCTGTCGGCCCGCACGGCGATCGCCCGCCGACCCGCGGCCCTGATCCGGTCCACCACGTCGTCGGCGCGTCGCTGATTCTGCTGGAACGTCAGCGCCACGTCGGCGCCGTCCTCGGCCAGGCGCAGGGCCACCGCCGCGCCGATGCCACGGCCACCGCCGGTGACGAGAGCTACCTTGCCGTCGAGTGCGTTGTTCATGCGGGAAAGCCTGGTCGACGACGGGCCGGCTGTCCGGCGGGGATCGGACGCCGCGTTCGCGACCCCTCACGGACGTCACGAGCGGCCTGGCTGAAATCCACCTTCTCTTCCCGAACCTCTGTCTCCCGCTGCTTCCCGGAAGGGCGCGGATGGCAAGCTGCCATGATGCTGGTGGAGCCGAGCGGTGACTACTCCTGGCTTTTCGACCTGGTCGCGAGCGACCGGGGCACGCGTCACCAGGCGCTGGCCCGTCACCAGGCAGCCCTCGCCGCGGCGAGCGACGCGCTGGACGAGTGGAACGGCCTGTGGTCGGCGCACTACCGGTCGAGGTCCAGTCAGGCTCGGCTCCAGGCGGCGATGGACGAGGCGCACGCCCGCCTTTGCCGGCATCAGGGGCAGACGATCGATGCTCCTCTCGGCGCCTTCCGGGACTCCCCTGACGACGACCTCGACAGACGCGCCCGGTGGGCGCCGTACGCCGTCCTGTACCTGCAGTGGGAGACGGACCATCCCGACGAGTGGGGAGCGCGGGAGTCGTCGATGTGGTCCCGCTGGGGGACGAAGGAGGTGCTCCTGCACCGATTCCGTCGGGCCGGCGTCCCGGAGGGCGTCGAGCCACAGCTCGCCGCGTTGACCCTCGCGGCGCTGAGGCGCCCGTACCGGTGCAAGGACTGGATGTACGCGGGCCTGGTCCGTCATTTCTCCGACCCGCTGTTCTTCCACGAGGTGGAGACGCTGACGTACGCCGACGATCCCCTGGTTCGGCTGCGGGCGCAGTTCGTCCTCCATGTGGCCGAGCATCCGGAGCGGAATGTCACCCGGGTGAGCTGGCGACGTTGGCTCGACGCGAACCAGCTGACCGCCTGATCCCCCCTCACGCCGGCGCGCGAGGGGGGGGTGACTCACCCGGCCCGGGTTCCTCCGTCCTCAGTTCATGGCGATGTAGAGCCGCTGACCGGCGGGCCGGTAGCCCACGCGCTCGTAGACCCGCCACGACTCCGCACCGCCGGCCTCCAGCCAGGCGACCTCCGTACCGGCGCTGAACAGCCGCCGGGTCACCTCGGCGGTGATCGCAGACGCCAGTCCCCGGCGGCGGTACGGCGCGCGAACGGCGATGCCTGCCACCTCGCTGACCGCGCCGACCGGTGCGGCCGCACCGCCGCCGCCCGCGCAGCCACCGCCCTCGGTGACTGCCGTGACGACCACGCCCCCGGCGTCCTGCTGGCGCCGCAGGCGAGCCACGTCGGCATCGGAGGCGACCGGATCGCCGCCGAAGGCCTCGTTCTGCACGCTGACCAGCGCGGCGCGCCGGGAGTCGGTACCCGGTTCGCACAGGCTCAACTGGTCCGGCACGGGTGGCGACGCCAGCGTGCCCGGCACGCAGACCAGGTAGGTGTGCCGGGCTTCCACGGTGAAGCCGGCGGCGGTCAGCAGCGCCTCCAGATCGGGGGCACAACTGGTGACGTACTCCAGACGGGGTCTGCGGTCCGCGGCGCGGAACGCCGCGACCAGGGCGGTGACGTCGGCTGCGGTCACGGCGGCGCCGGGACGCGGCGTCGCGTAGTTGACGTACGGGCTGGTCGTCGTCGGGTCCAGCCCGATCACGAAGGGCCCCACCTCGACGGGCGCGGGCCGGCGGGACAGGTTGACGACGACGGACTGTTGGATGCGGGCATCCATGCTCAACGGGAAACCTCGATGCATGAGAGAAGCTGCGACGGGCGGAGGAAACGTCGGGCCGCCCCGCCGTGTCGCAGGCACGCGACGGTCGTCAGTCGCGTGGTCGACACTCAGGCGGCCGCTCGGCCTACCCGGATCACAGGCGTCATTCCCTCATGCAGAGTGCCCACGCGGTGCGCGTGGCCGACTGCAACCTTGCCCTTCCCGACCTGGACGTGTCAATCGCGTACGGCCGGGCGTCGAGAATCATCTCGCTTGTGGTCCGAGATCGCGGCGAGGTCTTTCGGACGAGACGCCGGCGTCGCAGACCACCGACCTGCGACGGGTCGTTCTGCACGTCATCGAGGAGACCGCTCGGCACGCAGGTCACCTGGACGCCGTACGCGAGCTGATCGACGGGCGCACCGGGCTGGGACCACGCTGAACCGAGCCCGACGAGTGCGGTATGCAGCACGGGCGTCCGCGCAGACGGCCCGACGGGCTCGCCGAAATGGCTCTATGCTGCCGCGATGCAACCCCGCTTGATCAACCAGGTGCGGCTGCCCGGCATGCGGCATGTCACGGAGGCAACCGGCCTCGGCTGGGCGGTCACTGAGCGGGACAGCGTCACCGTCAGCCTGCTCGACCACGACCTGCGTCGCGTGACGCGACTGGCGGCGCCTCTCGACGACCCGCCGATGACGGTCAGTGCCACCCGTCGACTCGTCGCGGCGGGCGACGCGCATCAGATCGTCGTGCTCGACCACGACGGCACGGTTCGGTGGCGCAGCAGCTGGGATCGGCTCGGCGGCAGCGCCGGCGCCGGCGCCGGCTTCCACCTCGACGGCGACCATGTCCTCTGGATCCGTCTGGGCGACACCGCGGAACTTGTCGCCGTCCACGGTGTGAGCGGCACGGAGATCCATCGCACGCCGCTGCCCGGTCCCGAGGCCGCCTGGTTCATGCACTCACCCGAGGGCGTCTGGACCGGCTTGACGCTGCTCGATCCCTCCCGGTCACGCGCCATGCTCATCCGGCTCGACGCCGAGCGCATCGTGTCCCGGCCGCTGGCCGGTGGCGGTCTCGCCGGTTTCAGCCCGGCAGGCGGCCGCTACCTGACCCAGACGCTCGACGGGTTCCTGTCCGTCCGCGACGTCGCCTCCGGTGCCGTCATCACAGAACGACACCTGGAAGACCTGCCGGGCACGCCGCCGAGCCTCCCGAGCTGCCGACACGTGGACCGTGCGGTGTTCCTGAGCGAGAAGCTGATCCTCGCCGCTCTGAACACCGCAGACCTGCCGAACAGCGCCGAGGGTCATCTACTGCTGTCGGCGCTCAGCCTCCGGTGCCGCTCCCAGGTGCGCTACCCGCACCACCACGGATCCGGCGCCGTCCACCCCTCGTACCGGCCAGGCCGATGGCTCACCCGTCATCATGAGGACGATCAGCTCCGGCTGTGGCAGCTCGGCGCTCGCCTCGACGACGAGCCGATGCCGGGCCAACTCGCACTGCTCTGACGGCACCGCCCTGCCGACGTACCCGTTCGGCGTCGGACACGCGTCCGCTGCCGCCGGCCAGCAGCGCGTGGTGGGTGGACGCCGGTGTCGGCAGCCGCGGATCAGAGCGGTCAACGGCGCACCCGATAGCGCAGGTGAAGCACCCGGTTGCCCTGAATCACCACGTCGGGATCCTCCAGCAGGTGCTGCGCGTCGACCGACCCGAAGTAGCGTTTGCCGGACCCGAGCACCACGGGTACGACGTCCATGCGTACCTCGTCGACCAGGCCCGCGGCGAGCACCTGGCCTCCGACGTCGCCGGCGGCGACCTCGACGATGCGGTCACCGGCGAGTTCCTGCGCCTTGGTCACGGCTGCCTCGACGCCGTCGACGAAGTGGAACGGCGCCTCGGCGTCCCAGCCCTCGGGCGCCGGCCGGTGCGTCACGACGACCACGTGGTCGATCCCGCTCGGCGGCTTCCCGTCCCAGCCGTCGGTCAGGTCGAAGACGTGCCGGCCGACGACCGTCACCCCGATCTGGTCCCAGTACGGCCGGATGTAGTCGTGGGACGTCTGCGACACCCTCAACGCACCGCTGGCGTCCAACGGGACGTCACCGCTGGTCAACCAGTCGAACAGCGGTCCGGGCTGGTCGTTCTCGTCCGCGACGAAGCCGTCCACCGACACCGAGCTGTACATGACGACAGTGCCCACGGGGCTCTCCTCTGCCTTGGGTGCCCCCAAGTTAGCGGGCCGGGAGCCTACGAACACGATTCCAGCCGGACGCTCGCGCGTTCTGCTGACCGCGAAGTGGGCTTCATGAGGTCTCGTCCACCGGCCATGCTGGCTGGATGGATCCGGCCGGACGCCTTACTCCCCAGGCCCTGCTGACGAACCTCTACGCGGCCTTCAACAGGCGTGACATCCCCACTCTGCTGGCCGCCATGGCGCCCGACGTCTCGTGGCCCAACGGCTGGGAAGGAGGCGTCGTTCGCGGCCGGGACCAGGTGGGTGCCTACTGGCGCCGGCAGTGGGACCAGATCGAGCCCGTCGTCACGCCGACCGCGTTCCGCACGGAGGCCGACGGCCGCATCGCCGTCACCGTTCATCAGGTGGTCCACGACAAGGCCGGAGCGAAGCTCGCCGACCACACCGTCATGCACGTCTACCGCCTGGGCGACGGCTTGGTGACAGAGATGGAGATCCGCGAGTGACGCCACGTCCTCATCGACGTCCGCTGGTCATGCATCCGAATCGGCGATGAGTTTGGTTTCGGTGTCCGGTCTGTATTCCCGTGCACCCGATCTCCCGGCTCTCGGGGGAGAGCGTCATGACCGCTACGCACAGGAGGCAAGCGTGAAACTTCTCCTCACATCCGCAGGCGTCCAGAACCCGAGCATCCGCGACGCGCTGGTCGACCTGCTGGGCAAGCCGATCGCCGAATCCAGTGCCCTCTGCATCCCCACGGCGGCCTACCCGATGGGCGGACCGGCCTCGGCCTGGCGCTTCATCACCGGTCAGACACCGCTCCCGATGAGCGGCCTGGGCTGGAAGTCGCTGGGCGTCCTCGAACTGACAGCGCTGCCCAGCATCGGCCAGGAGCACTGGATCCCCTGGGTCCGGGAGGCCGACGTCCTGCTCGTGCACGGCGGCGACGCGACGTACCTGTGCCACTGGATGCGGCAGTCCGGGCTGGCGGACCTCCTGCCGTCACTGCGGGACACCGTCTGGGTGGGGCTGAGTGCGGGGAGCATGGTGCTGACCCCACGGATCGGTGCGGAATTCGTCGAGTGGCAGTCCGCACCCGACGACCGGACACTGGGGCTCGTCGACTTCTCGATCTTCCCGCACCTGGGCCTCGAACCGGACAACACCATGGCCGCTGCCGAGAAATGGGCGGCCGAGATCGCCGGTCCGGCGTACGCGATCGACGACCAGACGGCCATCAAGGTGACCGACGGCACCGTCGAGGTCGTCTCCGAGGGGCACTGGAGGCGGTTCCCCGCGTAGCGGTGGCTACCCGAGCAGCGTCGCCGCCACGGCCAGTGTGGCCAGCGACAGCGTCGTGGTCACCACCACCGCCCGGTTGGCCACCGCCTCGCCGACGCCGTACTCCTGGGCGAAGATGAACGTGTTCTGCGCCGTCGGCAGGCCCGCGCACACCACCACGGCGAGCAACTGTGGCGCGGACAGGTGCAGGGCCAGCCCGGCCGCGTACGCGATGACCGGCTGCGCGACCAGCTTCAGCGCGCTGACCGCGGCCAGCTCGGCCGCCCCGGCCGGCTCGGCCGGTTCTGCCCGCGACGGCGCCGTGCGGTGCAGCGACGCGCCGAGCGCGACCAGGGCGGCCGGAACCGCGGCACCGGACAGCAGCGTCAGCGGCGCGGCGGCCGCCGACGGCAGGCGCAGGCCGGCAGCCGAGCACGCGACACCGAGCAGCGACGCCAGGATCACCGGGTTGCGTACGGGCAGGGAGGCGATCCGGCGCACCCTGATCCGCCCGGCCGGGTCGCTGTGCCGGTCCAGGGCGACCAGGATCACGGGCGCCGCCACCAGCACCTGCAGCAGCACCACCACCGCCAGGAACGACACGTCGCCGAGAACCTGCGTCGCGATCGGGATGCCGAGGTTCGCCGAGTTCACGTACCCGGCGGCCATGCCCCAGATCGGCCGTTCGCCGGGCTCGCGACCGAACAGCCGGCTCGCGCCGGCCCACCCGAACCCGACGACCGCGACGGTGCTCACCGCGAAGGCGAGCAGCGAGCGGCCGGCGAACCCGGACAGCGGCATCCGGGACAGGGCCAGGAACAGGGCGGCCGGCATCGCAAGGTGGAACACGAACCGGCCGAGCACCGACGCCGCCGCCTCGCCCAGCAGGCCCCAACGGCAGGCCGCGTAGCCGACCGCGGTGAGGATCCAGATGGGTACGAACGCCGACACCAAGCTCATACGGGAGTCACCGGCGAGCGTCGCGCCAGGTCAGGGACCGGCGGACGTCCGGAGCGTACGAGCCGAGAAGCCCGGCGACGATCTCCACCTGGGCGCGGGTGTGCTGGACCTGCCGCCGGGTGAGCCCGGTTCCGTGACACTCCACCGCACTCTCGCCGGTCTTCAGGTACACCGCGCGTCCACGGTGCCTACCAAGCCGACGGGCAGCCCAGGGCTGGCCACGCGTACATCGATCGGGAAGCCACGCGTTCAGCCTCGCATCGCCCTCGGGACAGGGCCAGCGCTCACGGCTCTGCGGATGAGCGGATGGCACTGGGCGCTGCTGCAAAACCTTGTCCCGCCGGGTAGCGGCCGAATGCATGATCCACAACGCGCGAGAGATCCACTACCCTGCACCGCTGTGCGGCTCTTCAAGAAAAAGCAGAAGCTCTCGGGCGGCGAGTTCGCGTTCGGCGGCTTCCTCGACGACGAGTCAGAACTCTTGAACGAGGCGCTGCTGGATCGCGAGTGGGACGCGGCCCGCAGGATCCTCGCTGCGGCCGACAAAGAGCACTTCATGTACTACGTCGCGGTGGCTGCCGCTACCCCCGGTGTCGAGGAGTGGATCGACGGACCAATACGGGCCCAGCCGGATGATCCGCTGCCGCTACTCATCGGCGGCGCCCGCGCGATCTCCTGGGCCGGCGAAGCCCGCGGCGACGGCTGGGCCAACACCGTACCCAAGGAGGCCTGGCCCGTCTGGTTCCAGCGCCTCGAACTCGCCGAAAACCTGCTCGATCAGGCCCTGGACCGCCATCCAGCAATGGCCGACGCGTGGCGCTACAAGATCGCCCTGAGCCGCTACCGCCAGCTACCGGCCGTGGAGCGTTGGCGGCGATTCAATCGACTTATCGAGATCGATCCGTCACATCTGTTCGGGCACGAGGAAATGCTCGACTGCCTGTTGCCCAAGTGGGGCGGCAGCTGGGACGCAGCGTTCCGCTTCGCCCGGGAGCGAACCGCGGCCCGCCCCGCTACCAACGTCCCCTTAGTGATCATGAAGGTGCATCGCAACTTCCGCTGGGAGGGCGAGAACGGGGAAAACCGGTACTACCAACGGCCGGACGTTGCCTCGGAGATCTACGACGCGGCCGAGCAGTCGTTCTGGCATGACGACTACGAGACCACAACCCTGACACCGATCCTCTGGAACTATTTCGCCTTCGCGCTGACCTACGGCCGGTACTTCAAGCAGGCCTGCACCCTCTACGACGCCATCGGCAGCGACTTCGTCCGCAAGGAACCGTGGCATACCGCCGAGCACTACCGCGATATGCGCGACTGGGCCCGCAAGGAAGCCGCCGACCCCCACTACCACGACGAGTGAGCCCAACCCAGTTCGTGAACGTCGCCTGCTGATTGCCCTACCGGCATCCAGGAGTCTTGCGGGAAGGATCCCCACCCGATCTCGACCCGCCCAGCGCCTAGGATGGTCCCGGTGACCATCCCCGAACGGCGATCCGCCGACGTCCCGACCGACGAAGCCCGGGTCGACGAGGCCCTGCGGTTGCTCTCCGGCGTGCCGGTCGCGCTCGAAGTCGCCGTCAAGCGGCTCAGCCGTGGCAGCGGCGTCTACGCCTGGTGGGCTGCTCCCTCGGTCCTCCCGGACCTCCCCGGGCCGCCGAACGACAGCGACCCGTCGCGGCGGATGCTCTATCTCGGCCGGGCGACCAGCCTGCGGGGCCGGATCCTGCGCAACCATCTGCGGCGTTCGGGCAGCTCGACCCTGCGCCGTACGCTGGCCGGCCTCCTCGTGTCCGAGGGCTACCGCACCACCTGGACCGACCGCGTCGTCCTGGTGCCCGAGGACGAGACGCGGCTGACCGCGTGGATGCACGAGCACCTGCGCCTGACCTGGGCGGAGGACCCCGAGCCGACGATCATCGAGGCCGAACTCGTCAGGCGTCTGCACCCGCCGCTCAACGTCCACGGCGTCGACCCCGAGCACATCCAGGCCGCAGTGGTCGCCGCCAAGAACTCGTACAACGGCAGCAGCGGCCCGGCCCAGCCCTAGCACACGCCGTAGCCCACGGTGCTACTCGGCGCATCCGCAGGCCTGAATTGGAGTAGCCGCGTTCGGTCCCAGGTCCGATATCGTCGCGCCGTGGCACAGACGAGGCAGTACGCCTATGTCGGGCCGGCGGAGTTCCGTGACCGGGCGGTCGCGGTGGACGCTGTCACCGTGGACTCGATCGCCTCGCTCGACGAGTGGCTGGCCGGGCGTGACCCTGGGGACCTCGTCGAACCGGTCACGTTCGTCGTTGATCTCGATGGCGTGCTCAGACTGGCGCCGCGTCGAAGCGAACACATCGCCCTTGCTGGTGGGCGGGACGTGCTCGCCGCAGGTGAGATGGCGTTTGCTCTGGCCGGTGGCGGCTGGCGCGCCAGCGAGGTCACGAACCAGTCGACCGGCTACTGCCCCGATCCGGACTGCTGGCCCGCTGTGGCGGAGGCACTTGACCGAGTCGGCGTACCGCACCCTGGTCGCTTCACCGACCAGGTGATCTTCCGTCGTTGCCCCAGCTGCGGCGAGCGCAACATCGTGCGGGATGACGACTTCACGTGCGCCCTGTGCGGTGACACCCTGCCCGCACGATGGAACCTGACGTCCGACTGATCGCGTCCGGCACCAAGCCGACAATCCGCCGCCCGATCAGCCGGAATCACATGATCCGCCGAATGCGTACCCTCGGGTGCTCGTTGCGGAGGTGACCCAGCTTGTGCTGGCGGACCTGCTCCTCCCACACCTCCTGGTCGTACTCCGGATCCGGCGCCATCCACCGATGCGACCCGTCGCTGTAGTGGAACTTCTCGTCCCCTGCCCGCAACACGCTCACCGCAGCCACCCCAGGAACCGCCTGTGCAACGTCCCGGCCGGCGCCCAGCTCAGATCCGCCGTCGCCCGCACCAACTGCGCCCCCAGGTACACCGCCAGCGACACCGGCGCACCCTCGTACTCCGCAAGAAGCTCCCGCCGCCGCGTCGCGCACGGCCACGGCGCACCGCACCCGCCGCACGTCCAGATCGGCAGCACCGGCCCGTGGGTGCTCACCCGCGCACCCCCAGGAAGCGGGCGACGCTCGCGCGCGCCTGCCGGCTGGTCGCCCACGCGACCTGCCAGCAGGGGTACGGAGTCAGCCGCGCCCACCACAGCCGGCAACCCACGCACATCCCGTCCAGACCCCGTACGTGCACCGCCAGGATCGCCTGTTCCGCATTCCTCACTCCGCCAGCTCCGCGTGCCTCGGCGAGCGCCCTTCACGCAGCCGCTGCGCCTGGTCGAGCAATCGCTGCTGCGCGGCCCGTTGCTCACGCTCCTGATATCGCAGCCCGACAGCCGACTGTGGTACCGGACGTCTACGCAGCAGGCGCACCAACTTGTACAGGCCGTACCACCTCAACACCGATTCCGCCTCCTCGACCAGGGTCAGGACGCGGCGCGGAACGCTCACCCGGGCACATTCGGGTGGCGAAAGATCCGCCGCCGCCAGTGACCTGGACACTACGAAGTGTCACGCGCGGCGACGGGGAAGGTTTGTACCCGAGGGAGGACTACCCCTGGATGCCGATCGCCAGCGCCAGTTCACGAGCGTCCTCCCCGACCGTGCCAGGACGATTCGACAGTTCCAGCGCTGCCGTACGGGCATAGGGGTTGTGCCGCACTGTATCGACGCTTTCTCGCAGCGCGCGGCCGAGCAGATGGATAGCCGCCACCTCGCCGCGATCGAGCAGGTGCGCGCGGGCAGCGTCGATCAGCGCTGCCGCGCGACGGGTTCGTGACGGCAGCATCGAGTAGTCCGCCGTGTCGGCACGCCGGATCGCCTCACCCGGGCGGCACAGGTCCGTCTCGATCGTGACGCCGTAGGCCAGGCACGCCGCCGGACCGAACATCAACCACGGATGGGCGTACCTGTCACCGAGCCGGCCGGCCGCTTCCTCGGCGGCATCCCACGCGCGCCATGCCTGCCCCGCACGACCGGCCTTGCTGTGCCCGAGGGCGATGCCGAGCTGCGCCTGTCCCCATCTCGCCAGCTGCTCCGTCCCCGCAGCCGGATCGACCATCGCTGCGGCATCGATGAGCAGGTGTTCCGCGACGTCGATCTGATTCGAGCTGCGGTAAACATGCGCGTAGTACCAGGCGGCCACAGCGATGGCCGCGGGGTCGTCGGCGTCCTGGGCCGCCCGCATGGCCCGGTCGGCGGCGAGCCACACCAGTTCCGGGTAAGGCTGGTGGGCGAGGTACAGCTGCGCGAGGTGGTAGACGCGAGCAAGCTCGACCAGAGCCGACCGGCGTGCCTGCCCGTCCAGCCGTCGAGCGCTGCGCTGGGCGTCGCCAAGGAGCCCTGGCAGGACAGCCGCGACAGCCGAACGCTCGACGCTGGACCGATGCCACAGAGACCACGCCTGGTCGACCAACCCACGCAGCACATCGCTCTGCTTGAGATCGCCCGCCGGAGCAGCCGCCCGCTGCATCGCCGCAGCCACCGTGTCGACATCCGGGTGACCGGCACGAGTCACCGAAGCCACCGGCAGAGACTGGTCACCGGTCAAGTCCGCCAGATCGGAGATGTCGAGCACCTCGGCCAGACGGATGAGCATGGGAAGGCGGGGCGGGAGCAGACGGCCGTTCTCCAGAGCCTTGACCCATTCGGCACTGCGGCCCACCAGGCCGCCGAGGACCGGACGCGTCTTGCCAGCACGCTCGCGGTGCGCCCGAAGTCGGGCTCCGAATGCTGCGGGATTAGTCACGATCCACTCCCCACCTGGGTCACGCGAGCGCATCACGCCGCCAAAATCGACGGTACCCCCGGGGGGACCAGAACGGCACCCCCGAACCAGCAAAAGATCACTCAAATGTAAATTGCTATCGGCACAACTCGGAACGATGTGCCCTCGATTCGCGACGAGAAGGCAGCATCGAAAACGTCGCTTACCGATGGAGTCTCGGCATCCGCGAGCGCGCTCAACTGGGAGCCATCAAGCTTGTTGGCCTGCTCACTGACCGAACGCCGGGCAACATCGAACAACCAATCAACCGCCTCGGGCTTAATCCGGTCAAGCACCTTATTGCGCTTCAGGACCGGCACATCAACTTCACCCGAAGAAGTAACTTTACCCAGCACGGTAAACAGACCGTCCAAGATGCGATCTTCGTCTTCAACAACGAAATGCCGGGTATCACAAATCGTCACCGCAGTTACGGCAGACGACGCCAAGCCAATCTTTCCGTAATACTCCCGAGTCTTCTGACTACGAAAGTCGACCCTGACCGCCTCCGCGATGGCGCGCGCCAACTCCGCGTGAGCCTTCGACCGCTCCATCAACTCGTACGAGAACCGCTGCAGCGAGTCGAAGTCCCCATATTGCGGAAAGACCTTGAAACCGCTACTCTTCACCTGATGATCAGTGATTGCCGCAACCAAGTCAGGCGTCAAGATATCCAGGATCGCATTCAGCTCATTCGCCTTGAATGTCGCTTGATACTCAACAAATTGGCCGGGCAATAGGGCCAGCGCATCCTTTACGCTTTCTACGCGCTTAAGTTTACCCTCGTCCCGTAGCCAGTTGCGGATTACATATAGATAATAAGCTTGCGAGTAAACGAAGTTTTGCTGCGACTTTTGGCTAGCACTGGACGAATCGGAGTTCGAGCCGGTTCGATCACCTCCCAGGTTGGCCCCCACAGCGCCAACTATCGGCACAGTTGCCTTGGCGCTCAACGACGCCTGCCCCTTGCGAACACTCCCCGAATTTTGAGCCTGACCAGTCGCGACTTCCCGACTCTCACTGGAAATAAGGGGCTCACCGAATATCTGCTGAAGGATTCCGCCTACGTGTTCGGCATTTTGATAGATCGACACGGTCGGCTGGTGGGATTTGCTCTCTGTGGCAATAGAGGGATCGTTCACGCTCGCATTCTTACACACGAATCCGCTCCAGTGTGACCTGACACGTCGGCGTCGTGTACCTGCCTCAGAACCAACTCTCGCGCATGTCCAGCGTCGTCCGGTCCAGCCCTTCCAGCAGGTCGAACTGCGCCCCCACCTTCGGCAACTCCCACCGGTAGAAGTACCGCGCCGCCTGCCTCTTCCCCGCCAGGAACTCCCCCTCGGCTCCATCCGGCGACCCCAGCGCCTCCACCGCGAGCACCTGCTCCAGCCACATCCACGCGATCACCACGTGCCCGACCGCCTCCAGGTACACCGAGGCGTTCGCCAGCGCCAGTTCCGGATCACCAGGGGCCCACAACCGCCGTGTCACCACGGCGATCCGGTCCACCGCCGCGCCGAGCTGACCAGCCAGCTCCGAGGCGAACCCCTCGGCCTTCCACGCCCGGGTGACGGTGCCGCGGATCGTCTCCAGCAGCAGTTCCAGCGCTGCCCCGTCGCGCATGGTGACCTTGCGGCCGAGCAGGTCCAGCGCCTGGATGCCGTGGGTGCCCTCGTGGATGGCGTTGAGCCGGTTGTCCCGCCAGTGCTGCTCGACGTCGTAGTCGCGGGTGTAGCCGTACCCGCCGTGCACCTGGATGGCCAGGTCGTTGGCGACAAGGCACCACTGCGCCGGCCAGCTCTTGGTGATCGGGGTGAGCAGGTCCAGCAACAGCTGTGCCCGTTCGCGGTCGGCCTCGGCGGGTGCGGTCTTCTGCTCGTCGAGCAGCCGTCCGCAGTAGAGCACCAGCGCGAGCGCGCCCTCCACGTAGCTCTTCTGCGCCAGCAGCATCCGGCGTACGTCGCTGTGGGCCACGATCGGCACCTGCGGCGTGGTGGGGTCCTTGTCGGCGACCGGCCGTCCCTGCGGGCGCTGGCGGGCGTACGCGACGGACTTCAGGTACGCGGTGTAGCCGAGCGCTGTGGCGCCGGCCCCGATGCCGATGCGCGCCTCGTTCATCATGTGGAACATCACCGCGAGCCCCTGGTGCGGCTGCCCCACCAGGTAGCCGACCGCCCCGGCCCGTCCGTACGGCCGGTGCACGCCCTCGCCGAAGTTCAGCAGCGTGTTGGTGGTGCCCCGGTAGCCGAGCTTGTGGTTGAGCCCGACCAGCACCACGTCGTTGCGCGGCCCGAGGTTGCCGTCGTCGTCGAGCAGCACCTTCGGCACGATGAACAGCGACAGGCCCTTCACGCCGGGCGGTGCGCCAGGGATGCGGGCCAGCACCAGGTGGACGATGTTCTCGGCCAGCTCGTGGTCGCCGCCGGAGATCCACATCTTGGTGCCGACGATCCGGTACGTGCCGTCGTCCTGCGGCTCGGCCCGCGTGGTGAGGTCGGCCAGGGAGCTGCCGGCCTGCGGCTCGGACAGGCACATGGTGCCGAAGAAGCGCCCCTCGACCATCGGGCGTACCCAGGTGTCGATCTGCTCGGCGCTGCCGTGGGCCAGCAGCAGGTTGGCGTTGCCGAGGGTGAGCATCGGGTACGCCGACGTGCCCACGTTGGCGGCCTGGAACCAGGCGAAGGCGGCGGCGGCCACGGTGTGCGGCAGTTGCAGGCCGCCGACTGACTCGTCCATGGTGGCGGCGAGCAGCCCGGTCTCGGCGAACGCCTCCAGGGCGGCCTTGACCTGCGGGATGGTCCGCACGCGCTGCCCGTCGAACGTGGGTTCGCCGGTGTCGGCGGCCCGGTTGTGCGGGGCGAACCGTTCGGCGGCGACCCGGGCGGCGAGGTCCAGCACCTCGTCGACGGTCTCGCGGGTGTGCTCGGCGTAGCGGGGCCGCTCGGTCAGCCGGGTCACGTCCAGCCAGTCGTGCAGCAGGAACGCGAGGTCGCGGCGGGACAGCAGCAGATCGGACGAGGACAACGTGGACTCCTTCCGGTCAGCCGCGGCGCAACCCGGCGACGGCCTCCCGCAGGTCATCCTGACCGATCGGAGCCGGTGGCGCACCCTCCGCCGCCTCCCGGAGCGCCTTGGCGAGTTGCACCCGGCGCAGCGCCTCGCGGAGGTCCGCGCCGGTCAGCCCCGCTGTGTCGGCGGCGAGCGCGGCCGGGTCGAGGTCGTCGGCGAACATCCGGAATCCCGGCCGCTCGTGCCGGTCGATCAGCTCGCGGACCATCTTGGTGAGGATCTCCGCGCGCCCGGCCTCGTCCGGCGCGGGAATGGCGATCTTCAGGTCGAAGCGGCCGGAGCGGATCAGCGACGCGTCCACGCGCTGCGGGAAGTTGGTGGTGGCGACCACGATGACGTCGGGGTTCTCCTCGAACAGCGTGTTCATCTCCTGCTTGAAGATGCCCGCGACCGCGTTGACGGCCTGGCTGGCCGCGTCGCCGCCGGCACCGGCGTAGCTGATGATCGAGTCGAACTCGTCGAACAGCATCACGGTGGGCCGCCGGTAGCGGCGCGCCTCCCGGAAGATGCGCTTGATGTTGCGTTCCGAGCCGCCGAGGTACTTGTCCAGGATCTCCGGGGTACGGATCTCCACGAAGTCCGCGCCGACCTCGTTCGCCAGCGCGCGGGCCAGCATCGTCTTGCCGGTGCCCGGCGGGCCGTACATCAGGATGCCCTGCGGCCTGCGCGCGCCCCAGCGGGCCATCGCCTGCGGGTGCCGGAACGACACCGCTACCTCGCGGAACCGCGCGACCACGTCGGGCAGGCCGCCGACCTGGTCGAGGGTCACCGCCGCGCTGCGCGGCCCGGCCACCGTGACCGGTCGCCGCCCCACGAGGTACGTCCGTCCGCGCAGCACCGCCGGCTCCTCGCTGTCGCCGGACAACTCGCGTACGGCCTGGAGCAGCAGGCCCAGCATCGCCCGCAGGTGCGCCGGATCCACGTCGGCGCTGGGCACTTCGGCGCGGATGCGTACCGTGCCGTTGTCCTGGTCGACGCGGGGGCGCAGCCCTGCCTCCTCGGCGGCGCGCAGCACCTCCCGGCCGGCCGGGTCGCGCGGCGGCGCGACGAGCGTGGCGACCGGGCGAGGCCAGATCCGCCGCCCGGCCTCCGCCGCGATCCGGCCCACCGCGGCGGCCGGGCCGTCGCCGCCGCGCGCGGCCAGCCGCTCGGCGAGCAGCAGGCCGACCGGCCCGGCCAGCCCGAGGGCGATCAGGCCCGCCGGTGCGGCCTCCACCCGCAGGTACGCCTCGAAGCGGTGCACCGGCGGCTCGGCGGCGGTGTCGGCGCGCACGGTGCAGCGGACCTCCCGCACCGGGGCGGGGAAGTCGCCGCCGGACAGCAGGTCCACCGGCCCGTCGACGGCGGCGGCGAGCAGCCCGGCCGCGTCGGTGATGCGCACCTCGGCGCCGAGCAGCGGCACCGTCTCCTCGTCCAGCCGTACCTCGGTCATCGGCAGCCCTCTCCTCGCGGCGGCGTCCGCTTCCCTCGCGTGGCGTCCGCCTCCGAGTCTGGCACCGGCCCGGCCGGGCGGCCACCGCTCAGCTCGCCTCGGCGAGCAGGCCGTCGACCAGGTCGCGGGGCAGCCCGTGGGTGTCGTGCAGCCAGTGGTAGTCGCGTTCGGTCAGCGGCCCGCGCGCCCGTACCCGGTCGACGAGCGGCCGTCCGCGTCGCAGCAGCCCGCGGAAGCGGCGTTCCTCGTCCACCAGCGTCGTGTGCAGCGAGCCGACGTCGACCGGCCGCGTGCTCGGATCGGGCACCTGGCGAAAGCGACGCAGCGTGTCCGCGTACACCTGGGGTGGCAGGTCGTCCAGGGTGCGCGCCGGGTCGTCGCGCCACAGCACTGTCAGCGCGCGGCGCAGCAGCCGCCGCAGCACGTACCCGCGGCCGGTGTTGCCGGGGCGTACCCCGTCACCGAGCACGACCACCGCGGACCGCAGGTGGTCGGAAACCACGCGCAGGTCCTCACCGCGCAGGTCCCACCGGTCGCGGACGACGTCCACCCACGGCCGCAGCCCGTCGCCGGTGAACACGGACCGGTCGCCGCGCAGCACCATCTCCAGCCGTTCCAGGCCCATGCCGGTGTCGATGCTGGAGTGCGGCAGCGGCGTGAGCCGCCCGTCGGGGTGCCTGTGGTAGCGCATCTGCACGTGGTTCCACACCTCCACCCAGCGCGTGTCGGTGCTCGGTGTGCCGGTGGGCGGGCCGTCGCCGGTCCACACGAAGATCTCCGAGTCCGGTCCGCAGGGGCCGGTCGGGCCGTTGGACCACCAGTTGTCCTCGCCGAGCGCCTCCACCGGGACGCCGAGCCCGGTCCAGGTGTCCCGCGCGGTGTCGTCCGGGCCGAGCCGGTCGTCGCCGCCGAACACCGTCGCGTGCAGTTCTCCCGCCGGGATGCCGAACCCGTCGGTGAGCAGCTCGAAGCCCCAGCGCAGGCTGGTCGCGATGTCGTAGTCGCCGAGCGACCACGAGCCGAGCATCTGGAACACGGTCAGGTGGGTGCTGTCGCCCACCTCGTCCAGGTCCGTGGTGCGCAGGCACCGCTGCACGTTCGCCAGTCGCCGTCCGCCCGGGTGCGGGCGCCCCAGCAGGTACGGCGTGAGCGGGTGCATGCCGGACGTGGTGAACAGCACCGGGTCGCCGGGTGGCGGAACGAGCGAACTCTCCGGCGCACGCCGATGGTCGTGCCGCTGGTAGTGGTCGAGGAACGTCCGGGTGATCTCGTCGGGTGTCATGGCGGGTGCCTTCCGGGTACGGGTGACCGGACGGCCCGCCGCGCGCGTTCACGGCGTCGACACGACGACGCAGGCGGACCGTTTCCGGTCGCCGGCGTGGGTGTGGGGCAGGTCAGGCGGCGGCAACCGGCGAGCGGGAAGCTCGCGCGGCTGCGGCGGTAAAGGTGCGCCTGCTCTGCATACTCCGACGGTAGCCCGCCCCGCACCGTCCCGCCCAACCCTTTTCCGCGCGCCCGCGTGCCCCGTGCGCCCCGTGCCCCGCGCCCCGCGCCCCGTGCCCCGCGCCGGCGCAAGATCAACGCAACTCCCCCGAGAAGGCGGGGTCACCGGCCCTCGGATGCCGCCATTTCGCCGATCTGGAGTTGACCATGGCCCCTGGAGACGAGGGTGGAACGCCATGGGTGTCAAAACGGGCCGGAGACACCCATGGCGTTCCACTCGGGCAGGCGGCGGGCGTCAGCGGGTGGGGGTGAGCAGGCAGCGGTAGAGCGCGTCCAGGCGTTCGGCCTGCGCCTCCCACGTCCACCCGGGCAGCGGCGAGTCCGGCCCCTCGTAGGCGGCGCGGTAGCGGGCCGGGTCAGCGAGCACGGCCCGGACCGCGCGGGCCAGGTCGGCGGCGTCGCGGGCGCGGAACACCTCGCCCTGCCCGGTGGCGCGGACCGTCTCGGCCATGGTCCGTACGTCGCTGACCACGATCGGCAGCCGCGCGTGCGCGTACTCGAAGAACTTCGTGATCAGCGCGATCTCGTGGTTGGGCCAGTGGTGCAGCGGGATCAGCCCGATGTCGGCGGTGGCGAGGAACGCGACGAGCTGCCGGTGCGGCACGTACGGCAGCACGTGCACCCGGTCGCCCACCTGATGCCGGGCCGCGCGGGCGACGACCTGGCGGACGTAGGCCGCGTCCGGGTCGGCGACGACAAGGGCCAGGTGTACGCCGGGCAGCAGCGGCAACGCCTCGACCACCGTGTCCACGCCGCGCTGGACGGCCATCGCCCCGCTGTAGACGAGCAGCGGCGTGTCCGGGGGCAGACCGCAGCGCTCCCGCAGGTCGGAGGCGGGCAGGTCTGCGGGCTCGGGGGCGGTCGGCTCGGAGGGCGCAGTCGGCTCGGGGGTGGCGGTGACCGGGGCGTTCAGGATCACTGTGGGGCGCTCGGGCAGGGCGTGGTCGCGTACCAGCAGGTCGGCGAGCGTGTCGGAGACGGTGACCACCGCGTCGGCGGCGCCGACGTACTCGCGGACGTACCCGAGATGCGCGGGCAGCCAGCGGGCGTTGTCGCGGCGGGGCCGGGCGCCGGGCAGCCACTCGTGCGCGTCCCAGACCAGCTTGGTGTCACGTCCGGCGGCGCGGGCGCGGTCCACGGCGCGGGCGGCCACGCCGAGCATCCGGAAGTCGTGCGCGTGGATCAGGTCGGGCCGCAGCTCGTCGACGACCGGTCCGGCGACCCGTTCGTAGTCCCAGAGCCCCGGCTCCAGCCGCCGCCAGGCCCCGTCGCGCAGCCGGGCCCGCCAGTAGCGGACCTGGGCGTGCTCCACCGGCCGGCGTGCCAGCCGGGCCGCGCGCAACGGCAACCCGCCCCGGGCCACCAGCCGCGTCCGCAGCCCGGACACGCCGCGCGGGCCGGAGACGGCGGACGGTGGAGTGGCGCGCGCGGCGGCGAGCGGCAGGACGCGCACCTCGGCGTCGCCGAGCCGCCAGCGGCGTTCGGCGTCGACGTGGGCGCAGCCGATCAGCGTGACGTCCCAGCCCGCGTCGGCGGCCGAGCGGGCCGCCTTCTGCACCCGCGAGTCACCCTCGACCGCGTTGTCGACGAGCATGACCACGCGCCGGCCGAGCCGCATCGTGTCGTCGCGCCCCATCGGCGATCCACCCCTTCACCCGTACGCCCGGACGGGCGCGAGTGTACGGGGATGCGGGACCGTCACGACGGCCGCGAAACCGGCCCTGAGCTGCGGTGACGCCGACTGTGCAGCCGACGGTCAGGTGCCGGCCGGTGGAAGTTCACCGGCCGTGCACCGGACGGGCTGGTCAGGCCGTACCGGAGGAGGCCAGCGCTGCCGGGGCGACCGGCTGCCGGCTGTCCTTGCGGTTGGGCAGCGACAGGCGGATGACCTTCCACCACGCGGAGGCGACCTGCTTGGGCAGCGGGCCGGTGGTGTAGTGCAGGCCGTACCTGTCGAACAGCGCCCGCACCTGCGGGGCGATCTCCTGGTAGCGGTTGCTGGGCAGGTCGGGGAAGAGGTGGTGCTCGATCTGGTACGACAGGTTGCCGGTCATGATGTGCAGCAGCCGGCTGCCGCTGATGTTGGCCGAGCCGAGCATCTGCCGCAGGTACCACTCGCCGCGGGTCTCGCCGTCGATGGAGGTCTTCTCGAACGTCTCCACGCCGTTGGGGAAGTGCCCGCACATGATCACGGAGTGGCTCCACACGTTGCGCAGCAGGTTCGCGGTGAACGTGGCGGCGAGCGTGGACAGGAACGACGGCCCGGACAGCAGCGGGTGCACCACGTAGTCCTTGAGCACCTGGCGGCGGATCTTGCGCCCGACGGCCCTGGCCTTGGCCCGGAACTTGGGGTCCTTGAGCTTGCGCTGCTTGAGGTGGTCGCCCAGCTCCATGTCGTACGCGGCGATGCCGTACTCGAAGAACGCGGCGTTGAGCAGGTTCCACAGCGGCTGCCCGAGGTGCATCGGGTGCCAGGGCTGGTCCTCGTCCACGCGCATGATGCCGTACCCGAGGTCGTTGTCCTTGCCGACCACGTTGGTGTACCTGTGGTGCAGCTCGTTGTGCGACTGCTTCCACTGGTCGGCCGGGGAGACGTGGTCCCACTCCCAGGTGGTGGAGTGGATCTTCGGGTCACGCATCCAGTCCCACTGGCCGTGCAGGACGTTGTGCCCGATCTCCATGTTCTCCAGGATCTTGGCGACCGTGAGCCCGGCCGTGCCGACGATCCAGGCCGGCGGGAACAGCGAGAACAGCAGCACCGCACGGCTGCTCATCTCCAGTGTCCGCTGGGTCTTGACCACCTTGCGGATGTAGCGGGCGTCCCGCTCCCCCCGGTCGGCGAGGACCCGGTCCCGGATCGCGTCCAGTTCCTTGCCGATGATCTCGATGTCCTCGGCGCTCAGGTGGGCGATCGGGTTGACGGCCTTCTTCTGGATCACGGTCACGTGGGTGGCTCCTGTCAGATATCGATGTCGCAGGTACCGGCGGCGGCCGACACGCACGTCTGGACCAGCACGCCGTCCCCCGGTACGGCAGTGGTGACGTCGCCGTTGCGCAGGTCGCGGACAGCTCCCTGGCGCAGCGGTACGACGCAGCCGAAGCAGATGCCCATCCGGCACCCGGAAGGCATCAGCACTCCGGCGTTCTCCCCCGCGTCGAGCAGTGTGGTGGCGCCGTCGGCCTCGACTGTCACGCCCGCCCCGGTGAAGGTCACGGTGCCTCCCTCGCCCGGCGTGATCACCGTCGGGCGGAACCGCTCGGTGTGCAACCGCTCGACGAGACCGTTCGAGGACCAGTACCCCTCGACCGCGTCGAGCATGCCGATCGGCCCGCACGCCCACGCCTCCCGGTCGAGGTGGTCGGGCACCAGGCCGGCCAGTTCGGCAACGTCGAGCAGGCCGTCGGTGTCGGTGTGCCGCTCGACCAGACGCAGCGCGCCGCGGTCGGCCAGGGCGCGCAGCTCCGTACCGAAGATGACGTCGTCGCGGGTCGGCGCCGAGTGCACGAGCACCACGTCGGCCCGGTCGGCCAGCCCGGAGCGCAGCATCCCCATGACCGGGGTGATGCCGCTGCCCGCGGTGAGGAACAGGACGCGCTCGGGCGTCGCGGCGGGCAGCACGAACTCGCCCTGGGCCTGGTCGAGGTGCACGATCGTGCCGGGCCGCAGCCGGCGTACGAGATGGTTGCTGACCTTGCCGTCCGGGATGGCCTTCACGGTGACGGAGATCCGGCCGTCTGTGGCGTCCGGCGGCGAGGTGAGCGAGT
This sequence comes from Micromonospora globosa, assembly GCF_000717585.1. Classification (NCBI taxonomy): domain Bacteria; kingdom Bacillati; phylum Actinomycetota; class Actinomycetes; order Micromonosporales; family Micromonosporaceae; genus Micromonospora; species Micromonospora globosa. Next base: position 283,310 of record NZ_JNZR01000002.1, on the reverse strand, counting down.
AGGCGCGCCACTGACGCACCCCGTCGACGTCCACGCCGAGGCGGATGTACTGCCCGGGCGTGTGGCCCTGCCAGGCGCGGCCGGGTTGGATCACCAGCGTGGCCGCGTCCCGGGTCTCCGGGCGTACCGCGACGATCTTGCCGCGCAGCGGGGCGCCCGCGCGCAGCGGCGCGATCAGGTCGAGATAGTCGTCCGGCAGCACCGGCGTGGTGACCGTTCCGGCCAGCCGCAGCAGCCTGTCCCGGAAGGTGACCTTCTGAGGGCGGCGGGAGGCAGTTGTGGTCATATGACCAGCGTGACCGCCCGATCGCATAACATCTTGACCGGCAAAGGTGAAACGGTCGCAGGTTTTTGTTCGGAGGGAACAAACATGACGTCGGAGGCCGGCACGGGGCAGCGCGCCGCGCACCTCAACCTCGACGCCGGGGTGGCGGAGACGCTGCGCGCCCGGCTGCCGATGGTCGCCGAGCGGACGGTCTCCGCGATCACCGCTGAGGTGCCGGACTACTCCGGCGCGCTCACCGGTGCCATGCGGGCGAAGATCGAAAACGCCGTACGCATCGCACTCGGCACGTTCCTCCAGCTCATCGAGGGTACCCAGGCGTTCGACCCGAGCACTCCCCTGGCCCCGGCGCTGGAGGCGGCGTACGCGCTGGGCAGCGGCGAGGCCCGCTCGGGGCGCAGCATGGACGCGCTGCTGGCCGCGTACCGGGTGGGTGCCCGGGTGGCCTGGCGCGAGGTGTCGACCACGACGGTACGCAGCGGGCTGGCCGCCGAGACGGTGGCCGAGTTCGCCGAGCTGATGTTCGCCTACATCGACGAGCTGTCCGCGGCGAGCGTGGCCGGGCACGCCGACGAACTGGCCAGTGCCGGCCGGATGCGCCGCCGCAGCCTGGAACGGCTCACCCAGCAACTGCTGGCGGGCGAGCCGGAGGAGTCGTTGCGGCGCAGCGCGGAGCGCGCCGACTGGCCGCCGCCGCAGACCCTCACAGTGGTGCTGCTGCCGCGCCGGCACCTGCGCGCGGTGCTGGCGCTGCTCAGCCCGTACACGCTGGAGAGCGGCGAGGACCTGCCCGGCATGAACCCGGTCGAGGAGCTGGCCGTACTGCTGGTGCCGGACATGCACGGCGGCCGGCGCCGCCAGCTCACCCGGCTGCTGCACGGGCACCGGGCGGTGCTCGGCCCGGCCCGGCCCTGGCACCGGGTCGCCGCGTCGTACCAGCGGGCCACCCGGGCGCTCGCGCTCGGCCTCGGCGAGGCGGACGCCGGGCCGGTCGACACCGAGCGTCACCTGGCGACGCTGCTGCTCAGCATGGATCCGGAAGCCCTGGCCGACCTGCGCGCGCAGGCGCTCGCGCCGCTGGCCGCGCTGCCCCCGGCCACCGCGCACCGGCTGGCCGAGACGCTGCGGTCGTGGCTGCTGCACCAGGGACGCCGCGACGACGTGGCGGCCGACCTGTTCGTGCACCCGCAGACCGTCCGCTACCGGATGGGCAAGCTGCGGGAGCTGTTCGGCGACCGGCTGCACGACCCGGCCACTGTGCTCGACCTGACCATCGCTCTGGCCGTACCTCCGGAGCCGGAGGAGGCCTGACGCCGCGCCGGGGCGCACGGCCCGGTGCGGCCGGGACCTCCGGCCCTGTCCGCCCGCGACGGTGGCGGGCAGGGTCGGAAGGGGACGAGCAACCAGGAGGGCCGCCATGAACAGCTCATCGACCCGCATCGAGCAGGACCCGAGGGTACGGGTGCTGGAGGCGGCCGCCCGGCAGTCCCTGCACGCCCCGTCGGTGTTCAACACCCAGCCCTGGCGCTGGCAGGTCACCGGCGACGCGCTGGAGTTGCGCGCCGACGCGGACCGGCAGCTCGCCCACACCGACCCGGACGGCCGGCTGCTCATGCTGAGCTGCGGCGCCGCCCTGCACCACGCGCGCGTGTCGCTGACGGCGGTCGGCTGGGCGGTCACCGTGGAGCGGCTGCCCGACCCGGGCGACCCGTCGCTGCTGGCCCGGGTGCGTACCACCGGCCCGGCCGACCTGGACGTCCCGGCGGGCCGCCTGGTCGACGCCATTCCGCGCCGCCGCACCGACCGGCGGGCGTACGGGGACCGGCCGGTGCCGGAGGCGGTGCTGGCCCGGCTCGGCGACGCCGTGGAGGCCGAGGGCGCGCACCTGCACGTGGTCCGGCCGGACCAGATGCCGATGCTCGCCGTCTCCACCGGTCGCGCCGCCGACGCGGAGCTGGCCGACCCCGCGTACCGGGAGGAGCTGCACCGCTGGACCCACCGCCCGGAGGGCAGCGGCGACGGGGTGCCCGCCGCCACCGCCGTGCGGCCGTCCCCGCGCCGGGTGCCGCTGCGCGACTACGCCCCCGGCGGGGCGGCCGGGCTCAGCGCGGGCGCGGACTTCGACCGGGGCGCGGCGTACCTGATCCTGTTCGGCGAGTCCGACGAGCCGGCCGCCTGGCTGCGCGGCGGCGAGGCGCTGTCGGCGCTGCTGCTCACCGCCACCGCCGAGGGACTGGCCAGCGCGCCGCTCAGCGACGCCGTGGAGCTGGCCTGGCCCCGCCGGATGATGCGCGACCTGCTCGCCGGCATCGGCGACCCGTACCTGGTGGTGCGCGTCGGCTGGGGCCCGGACGCGGAGCTGCCGCCGGCGCCGCGCCGCGCGCCCACCGACGTGATCGAGGTGGTGGACCCGCCGCGGTGACCCGGCGCGGTCCGGAGGGCCACCGCCGGCGCGGCGGTCGTCGTAGCCTCGACGCGTGTGGGATTTGGACCCGGCCGCCGCGTTCGTGGTCTTCGGCGACCAGGACTCCGGATGCGTCTCCTACGGCGTGGAGTCGGCGGGCCGGCGCTGGTTCGTGAAGCGGGCCGGGGCACCCGCGCCGCGAGAGTCGCTGACCCGCGCGTTGGGCCTGCACGCCGCGGTCCGGCACCCGGCAGTGGTCCGGCCCGAGCTGGTCCGCGACGGCACCGACGGCCCGACGCTGGTGTACCCGTGGTGCGACGGCGTCGTGCTCAACCACGCCACCATCGGCGGTCGCAGCGACCGGAGCGGGCTGGACCGCTTCCAGCGGCTGCCGGTCGCTGAGGTACGCGCGGCGCTGGACATCATCCTCGACGCCCACCTGGCCGTGAACGCGGCCGGGTACGTGGCGATCGACCTGTACGACGGTTGCTTCCTCTACGACTTCGACGCCCGCCGGATGCGGCTGATCGACCTGGACGAGTACCGGCCGGGACCGTTCGTGCTCGACTCCGACCGGCTGCCCGGCTCCCATCGCTACCTGTCGCCGGAGGAGCTGACCCGGGGCGCGACGATCGACGAGCGCACCACGGTCCATGCGCTCGGTCGTACGCTGCACCACCTGCTCGACGGTCCGTCCGGCTGGCGGGGCACGGCCGCCGAACGCGCGGTCGCCGACCGGGCCGCCCGGTCCGATCCGGCGGAGCGGTACGCCACTGTGTCCGCGTTGGTCCGCGACTGGCGAGCCGCCTGATCGACGGGCCTTGTCAGGCCGGGTCTCGACGACGCGCGCTCACCCCTGCGCGTAACTTTCCGTTACCGCGGCCCGATTCGACAGTGAATCACGGAGGGTGACGGCAGTCGCCGGGGCCGAATGGGTCGGATTGTCCGCAGCATGCTCCTGAACAGCGACGATGTGCGGCGAGCCGAGAGCTGGACGCACACCCCTTCGCGCCCTTTGCTCTGCAGCCACATACGCGGCAGTGGCCGTGAGTCACCGATGCGCCGATGGCTGCAGAGCAAAGGGCGCGGGGTGAGTTCTGCCGGGGAGCTGCGGAGGCTACTGTCGGTGACGGCAAGTCCCGACGGCGGCCGGACCTCGGCGCGGCCTGATCCCGCACGATCGGGCGCGGTGCAATCAGGCGCCGCACGACCAGGCCCGGTGCGATCAGGCCCGGTGTGATCAGGCCGGCTGCCATCGGGCCCGGCGCGACCAGGGGCCGCCCGACGTGCCGGGCGACCCCTGGGGCAGTGGATCGAGGCCACGGGACGGGCGCCGGGTCCGGCGGTCGGAGGCGCCGGGCCACGCCGACGGATCAGCGGGACGGCAGCGACAATTCCGCATAGTCCACTGTCGGCACGGCCCGGCGCCGAACATATTCACGTCTATCTGTTGACGAGTACAGGATCGACGACAATCATTACTCTCGCTGGATCGACGTACCATGAATGTCGGATCTGGTGGCATTTCTTACCCCTCGACGGGATCGCGCCGGGACTGCGATTCCGCCGGGCGACCATGCCCGGCGCACGCCCGGCCAATCCTACCGAGCTAATAGGAATTGTCGCCGCTCGCCCGAGGAGTCCGCCGGTGGACGGGAACAACGACGCTCCCGCACCGAGCCCGCCGAGGCCGGTGCAGAACGGCTCTGAGCTGCCCGAACAGCTCGCCCTGCACGGCGGACAGCCGGTGCGGCGCACGCCCTGGCCGACGTACGACAAGGGCGCCGTGTTCGTGCACACCGAAGACGAGGACGCGGCTATTCGCGCCGTCCGCAGTCACCTCTACTTCCGATACGACCATCGGCCGCCGAACGAAACCGAATGCGGGCGGTTCGAGGACGAACTGTGTCGCTATTTCGGCACCCGGCACGCGCTGGCCGTTTCCAGCGGGACCGCCGCACTGGCGCTCGCCCTGATGGGCGCCGGAGTGCCGCCGGGATCATTGGTGGCCTGCCCCGGATTCACTTTCGTCGCCACCCCCAGCGCCATTGTCCTGGCCGGTTGCCGGCCATTCCTGGTCGAGGTCGACGACGACCTGCGGATGGACCTCGACGACCTGCGCCGCCGCTGGCACCCCGAGATCCGCGCCGTCATGGTCGTGCACATGCGCGGCTTCGCCGCCGACGTCGAGGCGCTGTCCGCGTTCGCCGCCGAGATGGGCGTGCCGCTCATCGAGGACGCGGTGCCCGCGCTCGGCGCCGAACTCAACGGCCGCAAGCTCGGCACGTTCGGGGCCGCCGGGGCGTTCAGCACCCAGTCCGACAAGGCGCTCAACTGCGGCGAGGGCGGTTTCCTGATCACCGACGACAGCACGCTGTTCGCGCGGGCGGTGGCGCTGTCCGGGGCGTACGAGGGGCGGCTGCGGCGGCACTTCCCGGACGGCGAGCCGCCGCTGACCGGCCTGGACCTGCCGCTGCTGAGCCTGCGGATGGACGAGATCCGGGCGGCACTGCTGCGCGCCGAGCTGACCCGGCTGCCGCAGCGGCTGGCGCTGTTCCACCGCAACTACGCGCACGTCAGCGGCGCCCTGGCCGGGCTGCCCGGCATCGCGGTCCGGCGGCCGGTCGCGCCCGGGGCGTACCTCGGGGAGGCGTTCGTGTTCCGCGTACCAGGCGGCGACGCGGGCTGGTTCGCCCGCGCGCTGCGGGCCGAGGGGATCGACGCCCGCAACATCGGCGCGGACGACGACCTCAACGTCCGGGCGTTCTGGAACTGGCGGTTCCTGTACGACAGCGCCGACCCCGGCGAGATCCGCGCGACGCTGCCACGTACCGCACGGCTGCTGACCGAGACCGTCGACGTGCCGCTGTCGTCCAACCTCACACCCGGGGACTGCGACGACCTGGTCCGCGCGGTCCGCAAGGTGGCCGCCGCCCGTGAGACAGCCCTGGTCGGGTCGTGACCGGCGCGCAGGCCCCCGCCCGGCCCCTGCCTCGGCTCGCGCTCGCCGGGCTGCTCGGCGGACTGTTCACCGGCTACCTCGGACTGACAGCGGTGATCCCGGTGCTGCCCGGATTCCTGCGCGAACGGCACGACGCCGGCGACCTGACAGTCGGCGTGGTGGTCACGGTGACCGCGGTGACCGCGCTGCTGGTCCGGCCGGTCGCGGGCGCGCTCGCCGACCGGCACGGCCATCGGACGGTGATGCTGGCCGGGGCGCTCGTGGTGGCCGGTGGCGGCCTGCTCTACCTGGCCCCGCTGAGCGTGCCCGCGCTGGTCGCGGTCCGGCTGCTGCTCGGTGCCGGTGAGGCGGCGCTGTTCACCGCCGGTGCGGTGTGGATCGTGCAGCTCGCCCCGCACGAGCGGCGCGGCCAGCTCATCGGCCTGTACGGGGTGAGCATGTGGGGCGGCATCTCCGCCGGCACGTTCCTCGGCGCGACAGTGCAGCAGGCCGGCTATCCGGCGGTGTGGCTGCTCAGCGCGGTCGCCCCGGCGGTCGGCGCGGCGCTCGTCGCGCTGGTGCCCGCGCCGGCGCGTACCGCACCCGCGGCCAAGGGCGCCGGGCTGCTGCTGCGCCCGGCGCTGCTGCCCGGCATCGCGCTCACCTTCGGCGCCGCCGGGTACGCGGGTCTTGCCGCGTTCGTCGTGCTGCACCTGGACGCCCGGGGCATCGGCCACGGCGTGGTGGTGCTGAGCTGCTTCAGCGCCGTGTACGCCGGCACCCGCCTGGTCATCGGGCACCTGCCGGACCGGCTCGGCCCGCGCCGGGTGGCCGCCTGGTGCGGCGTCGGCGAGGCGGTCGGGCTGCTGGTCATCGCCGTCGCGCCGAACCTGCCGGTGGCGGTGGCCGGCAGCGTGGTGATGGGCGTCGGGTTCTCCCTGCTGCACCCGTCGCTGGCGCTGATGGTGATGAACCGCACCGACCCGGCGCGGCAGGGCGCGGCGATCGGGGCGTACACCTCGTTCTGGGATCTGGGCCTGGCGGTGTGGGGGCCGGCGACCGGCCTGGTCGCGGCCGGTCTCGGCTATCCGGCGGTGTTCGTCGCGGGTGCGGCCGGCGCGGCCGTCGCCGCCGCGATGGCGTTGCGCATCGGCCGGCCGGCGCCCGCGCCCGCCCAGGCGGTGGAGGTACGCGCGGCATGAGCGCACCGGTGACCGTCCTGAGCGTCAACGGCTGGTGCCGCAACGGCAGCACCATCATCGGCAACGTCCTCGGCGAGGCGCCCGGTGTGGTGCACGTCGGTGAGCTGCACTTCCTGTGGAAGAACTCGACCGGGCGCGGGGTGAACGACAGGTGCGGCTGCGGCGCCGCGCTGACCGCGTGTCCGCTGTGGTCGGCGGTGCTGCCGCTGGGCCGCCCGGCCGGGATGCCGGCGGACGCGCACGCCGCCGAGGTGATCCGGCGGCAACGGGCCCGGCTGCGGACCCGGCACACGTGGCGGGTGCTGCGCCGGGGCGCGTACGACGCGGACACCCGGGCGCACGCGGACCTGCTCGGCGCGGTCTACCGGGAGGTGGCCGCGCGCACCGGTGCCCGGGTCATCGTGGACAGCACCAAGATCCCCGGCGAGTCGGCGTTGCTGCCGCACGTGCCGGGCGTCGAGGCGTACTGGCTGCACCTGGTGCGCGACCCGCGTGCGGTGGCGCACTCGTGGCGGGAGCCGAAGGAGTACGTCTACGCGATGTCGGCGGCGCGCAGCACCGCGTACTGGCACGGGTTCAACCTCGCGTCGGCGGCGATCAACAGGCGGTACCCGGACCGGTCGGCGCTCCTGCGCTACGAGGACTTCACCGCCGACCCGGCCGGGACGATCGGCGCGCTGCTGCGGCTGGTCGGCGTGGACCCGGCGGCCAACCCGGTACGGGACCGGAGCGTCGAGCTGCGCGGCAACCACACGGTCACCGGCAACCCGGACCGGTTCCGGACCGGGCCGACCGTCATCCGGGACCGCGACGACGGGTGGCGGCGCACGCTCACCGGCCGGCAGCGGCTCGCGGTGGCGGCGCTGGCCTGGCCGCTGTCCACCCGGTACGGCTACCGGTCCGGCGGGCCGGACGGCGACCCGGCGTACCCCGGCGCGGCGGCCCGCGTCGGCGAGACGGAGAGGTGAGGACGTGGATCTGGGGCTCAAGGGCCGGGTGGCGCTCGTCGCCGGCGGCACCAGCGGCATCGGGCTGGCCTGCGCGAGGGAGTTCGCCGCGGAGGGCGCGCACGTGGCGGTCTGCGGGCGTGACCCGCAGCGGCTGGCCGCCGCCGAACGGGAGCTGACGGCGGTGGCGTCCGGCCGGGTCAGCGCGACCGGCGTGGACCTCACCGACACCGGCGCCGCCGCCCGCTGGGTGGACCGGGTCGCCGAGGAGCTGGGCGGGGTGGACGTGCTGCTGGTCAGCGGCGGCAGCCCGCCTGTGGGCACCGCCACCGGGTTCGGCACGGACGACTACCGGGCGGCTGTGGACCGGGTGCTGCTGCCGGCGGTAGCGGTGTCGATGGCCGCGCTGCCGCACATGCGTGCCGCGGGCTGGGGCCGGCTGCTGCTGGTGGCCTCCGAGACCGCCTGCGTGCCGATCGGCCCGCTCGTGCTGTCCGGGGTGACCCGGGCGGCGCTGGTCCGCTTCGCCCAGGGCCTCGCCGTCGACGTGGGCCGCGACGGCATCACCGTGAACGTGCTCGCGCCCGGCGGGGTGCGGACGCCGCCGATGGAACGCGCCGCGGCCCGGCTCGCCGGCGCGGACGGCGACGTCGAGGCGCGGCTGGCCGCGATGGGCCACCACAGCGCCGTCGGGCGGCTGGCCCGGCCCGAGGAGGTCGCCGCGGTGGCCGCGTTCCTGGCCGGCGAATGCGCGTCGTACGTGACCGCCGGGGTGCACCTGATCGACGGCGGCGCCGCCGCCACCGGCCCCGACCTGCCCCACCTCACCGGCGTCCGCAAGGACACCTACGCCTGACCCACCGATCGCCGCACAAGGGAGTGCCCATGTCCACGACCAGCCGGTTCACCGAGCGGGACGTCTCCGAGTTCTTCGACCAGACCACGCAGACCTACCTCAGCTTCTGGGACAGCGAGGGCGTGCTGCACACCGGCTACTTCGCCGGGGAGGACGACACCGACTACCACGCGGCGGCCGACCGGACCTCCGACATCCTGGCCGCGGACGCCGGGATCGACGCGTCGTCGAACGTGCTCGACGTGGGCTGCGGCTGCGGCAACTTCCTGCTGCGCCTGGCCGCCCGTACCGGATGCCGGGGCGAGGGGCTGGACCTGAGCATCGAGCGGGTGCGCTTCGCCGAGCAGCGGCGCGCCGAGCGGGGCGCCTCGCTTCCGGTGTCGTTCCGGCACGGCTCGGCCACCGCCCTGCCGTACGACGACGGCACGTTCACTCACGTGGTCAGCCAGGACGCGCTGTTCCTGGTGCCGGACAAGCCGCGCAGCCACGCCGAGATGTTCCGGGTGCTCGCCCCCGGCGGGGTGCTCGCGGTGTCCGACTTCCTCCAGCCCACCGAACGGATCGGCGAGGCGGCCCGCCGGCACGTCTACGACCGGGTGCGCTGGAACGACGGCTACTCGCTCGACGGCTACCGCCGGGCGCTGACCGAGGCCGGGTTCGTGGACGTGGTCGCGCGCAGTCTCGACGCGCACATCAGGCAGACGTACCGGGTGCTGGGCCGTACCGCCCGGGAGCGCGCGGAGACGACGGCGGACGAGGCGGCGCGGACCTGGATCCTCGGCTTCGCCGACTCGTGCGACGAGATCCAGGCGGCGATCGACAGGGGCGAGTTCGGCTGGGGCATGTTCGTCGCCCGCAAGCCGGCCTGAGGGAGGGACAGCAGATGTCGCAGCGCACCGACACCGTGAAGCGGACGATCGCCGAGGTGGTCGCCGAGCGGAAGACGCAGATGTCGCCCGGCGCGGCGTTCGTCGAGGCGTTCGCCAAGGACGGCTTCGACACCAGCGTCGACTACGACGTGACGATCACCGACTCGCTCACCAGTTCCCGGCGCAAGCCCCGCTACCCGTCGCGGAACATGCTCAAGGTGGTGGACCTGTCCCGGGATCCGCAGGACTACTACTGGCACGAGAGCCCGCCCCGCCCGGACGACCCGGCGGTGGACGGCGCGGACCTGCGCCGGGAGGCGGCCAACCACTTCCACCGCTCCCCCATCCCGCCGCTGCTCACCACCACCGCGTGGGTGCAGGTGCCGGACACGTTGTGGGAGGACCCGGTCAGCTTCGCGCAGTTCATCGACTACCGGCTGGTGGTGCGGCTGGCCACGGCCGAGAACCACACCATCCTGCGCGGCGAGGGCGGGCTGCTGACCATGCCGGACCTGGGCCGGCTCACCGACCCGGGACCGTTCGCGTCCACCGTCCTGGCCGCGTGCAACGAGGTCGAGCAGATGGGCAGCACCGCCGACGGGCTGATCATCAACCCGGCCGACTACTACCGCCTGCTGGGCAGCGGCTCGCTGATGCGGGACGTGGAGGACAACGGCGTGTTCATCGTGCGTACCCGGCTGGTCGACCCGGGCACCGCGATCGTCGGGGACTTCGGACACGGCGCGCTGCTGTTCGACGCCGGCCGGTCCACCATCGCGTTCGCCGAACCGCCGCCGGGCACGTTCGCCGAACCCGGGGTGGCACTGCGCGCCGAGATCTGGGAGCGGGTCGTGGTGAACCTGCCCACCTGCTTCTTCGTCGTGACGCTCTGACCGGCGGCGACTGATGACGACGCCGGGCCGTACCGACCCCGACGTGCTGGTGGTCGGCGCGGGCGTGGTGGGCCTGTGCTGCGCCTGGTTCCTGCGCCGCGCCGGGCTCAGCGTGACGGTGGTGGATCGGGGCGAGGTCGGCGACGCGGCGGCCTGCTCGGCCGGGAACACCGGCTTCGTCGGCACCCAGGGCTCGGCGCCGCTGGCCGAGCCGGGGGTGCCGGCCACCGGGATCCGCTGGCTGTTGCGCCCGGAGAGCCCGTTCGCGGTCCGGCCCCGGCTGGACGGCGCGCTGCTGGCCTGGCTCTGGCACTTCCGCCGGCACTGCACCGAACGGCACGCCCGCGCCGGGTTCGAGACGCTGCTCGCGCTCAAACAGCGCAGCCTCGCGCTGCTGCGCGAGATCTGCGCCGAGGACGAGCTGGCCGGGACGCTCACCGAACGCGGCATGATCCTCGCCTGCCACACCGAGCAGGGGTACGCGAAGGCGCGCCGGACGATCCCGGCGGCGACCGCGCGTGGCGTGCCGCTGCGCGAGCTGGACCGGGCCGAGCTGGCCCGGCTGGAACCCGGCGTCGACTTCGCGGTGGCCGGGACGCTGCTCAACGAGGAGGGCGCCGCGCTGCGCATCCCGGCGTTCCTGGTGGCACTCGCGCGGGCGCTGCGGGCCCGGGGCGTGGACGTCGTCACCGGCGCGGAGGTACGCGACTTCGAGGTGACCGGGCGGCGCGTACGCGCGGTGCGCACGGCCCGGGGCGAGCTGCGCCCGGCCGAGGTGGTGATCGCCGCCGGGGTGTGGTCGGCGGCCTGCGCCCGGATGCTCGACGTCGGGCTGACGCTGCAACCGGCGAAGGGCTACACCGTCACGCTGCCCGCCGGGCCGGGCACGCCCACCCGGCCGGTGCTGCTCAGCGAGGGCAAGGTCGCCGTGATGCCGCTGGGTGACCGGGTACGCGTCGGCGGCACGCTGGAGCTGTCCGGGCTGGACACGTCGATCTCACCGCGCCGCGTCGACGGGATCCTGCACACCGCGCGGCGGTACCTGCCTGCGCTGGACACCGGCCGCCGGCTGGACGTGTGGAGCGGCCTGCGTCCGTGCACCCCGGACAGCCTGCCGCTGATCGGGCGGGCCGACGGCTACGACAACGTCAGCGTGGCCACCGGGCACGGGCACATCGGGATGGGCCTGGCCCCGGCCGGCGGACGGCTGCTCGCCCAGCTCGTCTCCGGCGCCGAGCCGGACCTGCCGCTGGAGACGTTCGCCCTGGACCGCTTCCGGAAGGGGATCTCGTGAGCGACCGGCCGGAGATCGGCGTGCTCTGCCTCGACACCAGCTTCGACAAGATCCCCGGGCACATCCGCAACCCGGACACGTTCGACTTCCCGGTGCGCTACCGGGTGGTGGAGGGCGCCACGCCGCAGCGGCTGGTCCGCGAGGCCGACCCGGCGCTGCTGCGACCGTTCGTCGACGCGGCCCGCGACCTGGAGGCGGCCGGGGTCGCCGGGATCACCGGGGCGTGCGGGTTCCTCGTGCTGTTCCAGGCCGAACTCGCCGCCGCGGTGCGCGTCCCGCTGTGGTCGTCGAGCCTGGTGCAACTGCCGATGGTGCACCGCATGGTCGGGCGCCCGGTCGGGCTGCTGGTCGCCGACGAGGCCGCGCTGACCCCGCGCCACCTGGCCGCGATCGGCGCCGCCGACGTCCCGGTGGCGGTCACCGGCATGGCCGGGCAGCCGGAGTTCCGCGAGGTGATGCTGGAGGGGCGGCGCGACGCCCTCGACGTCGGGCGGCTGGCGGCCGAGGTGGACGAGCGGGTCGACGCGCTGGCCCGCGCGCACCCGGACCTGGGGGCGCTGGTCGTCGAGTGCACCGACCTGGTGCCGTTCGCCCACCGGATCCAGGCGCGGTTGGGTGTGCCGGTGTTCGACATCGTCACGCTGACCACGATGGCGTACGCGAGCCTCACCCGGCGGCCGTACCGTCCCGGTGGGTGACCGCGGGGCCGTCGCGCGGAAACCGGCTCCCGGCGCCCGTCCGGCGCTTAGCGTGGGACGAGGGGCGGCCTGCCCGGGGCGCCGGTGAGCGGAGGGAGAACGCGGTGACGGAGCCGGAGGAGGAGCAGGAGAAGACCCGCAAGACCGATCGGGTGCTGTTCTCGCCCGACGGCGACCCGCACCACACGCTCGCCGAGGCGCCCCAGCCGGACGAGCACCTGCCGCCCACCGTCACCCGGGACGGCCACACGGACGTGCTCGACGACGAGCAGTGAGCGCACCGTCCCGCCCGGGCTCGTCGGCCGGACGGGACGTGTCGCGGCCGGACCGGCGGATCGCCGTCACGCCGCCAGGACGTGCCGCGGTCAGACCGGCGGGATGCCGGAGCGGCCGATGTCCGACATGTCGTCGCCGATCTCGGTCCGGGTGCCGGCCACCGGCCCGGCACCGGCCTCGGTCCGGTCCTCCACGCAGGCGTCGCCCAGCCCGTGCATCAGCTCCCCGACGACCGCGAGCGCCGAGCCCTTGTCCGGGCAGGGCGCCCCGGTGGCGAGCACCTGACCGTCGCCGCCGACGACCGTGAACCCCACACTGCCGTCGGCCTCGCTCTCGATGACGAACTTCACAGCGCTCCTCCCGCTCAGCTCAGCTCACGCCGTGCGTCTGCAACCACAGCTCCAGCAGGCCCAGTTGCCACAACTTGTTGCTGCCGGCGGCGGCCTGGGCCCGGTCCGGCTCGGCCAGCAGCTCGTCGACGTACGCCCGGCGGAACAGCCCGCGCCGGCGCGCCTCGGGCGCACCCAGCGCCTCGACCACCAACTCTCGCACGGGACCGTCGACGTTGCGCAGCGCCGGCACCGGGAAGTAGCCCTTGGGCCGGTCGATGACCTCGGCCGGCAGCACCTCGCGGGCCACGTCCTTGAGCACACCCTTGCCGCCCTGCGCCAGCTTGTGCTCCGGCGGGCACGCCGCGGCGAGCGTGACCAGGTCCTGGTCGAGGAAGGGCGTACGCACCTCCAGCCCCCACGCCATGCTCATGCTGTCCACCCGCTTGACCGGGTCGTCGGGCAGCATCAGGTGCGTGTCCAGGCGCAGCACCGCGTCCACGGCGGTCTGCGCGCCCGGCGCGGCCAGGTCCGCGGCGACCAGTTCGCCGGAGGCGTCACCGTCGCAGGCGTACGCCGGTTCGACCACCTCGGTCAGCTCGGCGTGGTCGCGGTCGAAGAACGCGGCGGTGAACTCGGCCGTCGCGTCCTCTCGGGGCGAGCGGGCCAGCCGGTGGTGGTAGCCGTAGCCGGCGAACACCTCGTCGGCGCCCTGGCCGGACTGCGCCACCTTCACGTGCTTGGCGACCTGCTCGGAGAGCAGGTGGAACGCCACCACGTCGTGGCTGCCCATCGGTTCGGTCATGGCCGCCACGGTGGCGCGTACGGCCGGACCGAGATCGCCGTCGGCGAGCCGGATGCGGTGGTGGTCGGTGCCGAACGTGCGGGCCACCAGGTCGGAGTAGTGGAACTCGTCGCCGGTCTCGTCGCCGCGGCTGTCGAAGCCGATGCTGAACGTCTGGAGGTGGTGCTGTCCGGCGTCGTCGAGCAGCGCCACGATCATGCTGGAGTCGAGCCCGCCGGAGAGCAGCACCCCGACCGGCACGTCCGCGACCAGCCGGCGGCGTACGGCGGTGCGCAGCGCGTCCCCGACGGCGGCCCGCCAGTCGGCGGCGTCCATGCCGTCGTGGGCCGGGTCGCGCCGGTACTCGGGCCGCCAGTAGACGCGCTCCCGGCTGCGCCCGTCGGCCTCGATCACCCGGACGGTGGCCGGCGGCAGCTTGCGTATCCCGCGCAGGATCGTGCGGGGCGCCGGCACGATCGAGTGCCAGGACAGGTAGTGGTGCAGCGCGACCGGGTCGATGCCGGTGTCGACGTCACCGCCGGCCAGCAGCGCCGGCAGCGTGGAGGCGAACCGGAGCCGGCCGGGCGACTCGGCGAGGTAGAGCGGCTTGATGCCGAGCCGGTCGCGGGCCAGCACGAGGCGGCGGCGCCGCCGGTCCACCAGCGCGACCGCGAACATGCCGACCAGGTGGTCGACGAACCGCTCCCCCCACTGCGCGTACGCCACCAGGATCACCTCGGTGTCGCTGGTGCTGCGGAAGGTGTGCCCGGCCGCGCGCAGCTCGTCGCGCAGCTCCGGGTAGTTGTAGACGCAGCCGTTGAAGACCAGGGCCAGGCCGAGGTCGTCGCGGACCATCGGCTGGGCGCCGGCCTCGGACAGGTCGATCACTGTCAGCCGACGGTGCCCGAGGGTGATCCAGCCGTCACTCCACGTGCCCTCGCCGTCCGGGCCGCGTGAGCGCATGGCAGCGGTCATCCGGGTCACCGCGGCGGCGTCGGGGGCGGCCCCGTCGAATCTGGCCTCACCGCTGATCCCGCACATCTCAGCGTCCACCGGTCAGTCGGGGAGCACCCACCACGCCAACCTCCCGCCACGTCGTCTCCCGGGCGGTCCGCCGGGTACGGCGACTACCCGGCCTGTGGCGAAGGAAACCCGGATGGGCTGTTGGCGAGCCGGGCACGGCGCGCCGTCGTACGGTGGCGGTACGGGCCATGTCCCCGGGCGGTCCGGCCACGGGACGTGGCCAGGATCAACGACGCCTGCCAGGAGGACGTGTGTTCGCCAATTCCGAGGAACTCCTGCGATACCTCACCGACGAGGACGTGAAGTTCGTCGACGTACGTTTCTGTGACCTGCCCGGCGTGATGCAGCACTTCAACCTGCCGGTCGAGTCGTTCGACGACAGCGTGTTCACCGACGGTCTCGCCTTCGACGGCTCGTCGATCCGTGGTTTCCAGTCGATCCACGAGTCGGACATGCTGCTGCTGCCGGACGTGGCGACCGCGTTCGTGGACCCGTTCCGCACGCAGAAGACCGTCGCGTTGAACTTCTTCGTCCACGACCCGTTCACCCGCGAGGCGTACTCCCGCGACCCGCGCAACGTGGCGAAGAAGGCCGAGGCGTACCTGGCGGCGAGCGGCATCGCCGACACCGCGTACTTCGGGGCGGAGGCGGAGTTCTACATCTTCGACTCGATCCGCCACGAGACCTCGGCGCACCAGTCGTTCTACTACATCGACTCGATCGAGGGCGCCTGGAACAGCGGGCGGATCGAGGAGGGCGGCAACCGCGGCTACAAGACCGCGTACAAGGGTGGCTACTTCCCGGTGCCGCCGGTCGACCACTACGCCGACCTGCGCGACAGCATGGTCCGCCGGATGGTGGACGCCGGTTTCACCGTGGAGCGGTCGCACCACGAGGTGGGCACCGGCGGGCAGTCCGAGATCAACTACAGGTTCTCGACGCTGCTGCACTCGGCCGACGAGCTCCAGCTGTTCAAGTACCTGATCAAGAACGAGGCGTGGGCCGCCGGCAAGACCGCCACGTTCATGCCCAAGCCGCTGTTCGGTGACAACGGCTCCGGCATGCACACCCACCAGAGCCTGTGGCGCGGCGGCGAACCGTTGTTCTACGACGAGACCGGCTACGCCGGCCTGTCCGACACCGCCCGCTGGTACATCGGCGGCCTGCTGCACCACGCACCCTCGCTGCTCGCCTTCACCAACCCGACCATCAACTCCTACCGTCGTCTCGTCCCCGGCTTCGAGGCGCCGGTCAACCTGGTCTACTCCCAGCGCAACCGCTCCGCCTGCACCCGCATCCCGGTGACCGGCAGCAACCCGAAGGCCAAGCGCGTCGAGTTCCGGGTGCCGGACCCGTCGAGCAACCCGTACCTGGCGTTCTCCGCCATGCTCATGGCCGGTCTCGACGGCATCAAGAACAAGATCGAGCCGCCCGCGCCGATCGACAAGGACCTCTACGACCTGCCGCCGGAGGAGTGGGGCGACGTCAAGCAGGTCCCGGGCTCGCTGCCCGAGGCGCTGGCGGCGCTGGAGACCGACCACGACTACCTGCTCGACGGCAACGTCTTCACCGCCGACCTGATCTCCACCTGGGTCGACTGGAAGAACGCCAACGAGGTCGACCCGGTCCGGCTGCGCCCGACCCCGCACGAGTTCGCGCTCTACTTCGACTGCTGAGCCGTACCGCCACCGCCCCCGCCACCCGCGGGGGCGGTGGTCGGCGGAAACGGCCTCGGGCCGGCCCCCGCCCTCGTACCGTCGAGACATGACTCCGCCTCACGACGACACGCCGACCGTTCCGTGCCGGTGGAGCCGTCGGTGAGGCCGCGGCCCACCACCACCGCCACCACCACCCCGCAGATCCCCACCGTCCTGACCCTCGGGGTGGAAGAGGAGTTCCTGCTGCTGGACCCGGCCACCGGCGAGAGCATGCCGGTCGCCGACCGGGTACGCGGCGCGCTGTCCGGCACCGCCCGCGAGCAGAGCCGGCAGGAGTTCCGGCACAGCATGGTCGAGATGGTGACGCCGGTCAGTCCCGATCTCGGAGAGCTGCGGGAGCACCTGGTCACGCTGCGCCGGGCGGCCGCGCAGGCGGCCGACGCGGCCGGGGCGCGGCTGGTCGCCGTCGGCGCCACGCCGGTCTGCGAGGCCCACCGCACGGTGCCCGACGAGCAGCGCTACCACGACATGTCCCGCCGGTTCGGCCCGGTGGCCCACGACCCGGCGGTCTGCGGCTGCCACGTCCACGTCGGCGTGCCGGACCGGGAACTGGCAGTGCAGGTCTGCAACCACCTGCGCCCGTGGCTGCCGGTGGTGCAGGCGCTCACCGCGAACTCGCCGCTGCACGACGGGCGGGACACCGGCCACGCGAGCTGGCGCTCGATGCAGCTGGAACGGTGGCCGAGCATCGGACCGACACCGCACTTCGACTCCGCCGCCGACTACGACGCCACGGTGGCGGACCTGATCACCGCCGGGATCATGCTCGACGCCGCGATGGTCTACTGGTACGCCCGCCCGTCCGCGGCGTACCCGACGGTGGAGGTCCGGGTCGGCGACGTGTGCCCCACAGTCGACGACACGGTGTTGGTCGCCGGGCTGGTCCGGGCGCTCGTGGCCACCCTGATCGACGACGTCCGCGCCGGTGTGCCGGCACCCCGCATCCGGGACTGCCTGGTCGCCGCCGCGCACTGGCGGGCCGCCCACGACGGCGTCGACGGCAAGCTCGTGGACCTGCGCTCCGGTCGGCCCCGGCCGGCCTGGGACCTCGTCGACGACCTGGTCGTCACCGTCACGCCCGCGCTGGCCCGCCACGGTGACCTGGGTCTGGTCCGGCGCGAGCTGGACCGGGTGCGCCGGGACGGCACCGGCGCCACCCGGCAACGACGGATCATGGCCGGGACCGACGGGGACGTCCGCGCCGTGCTGGCGCACCTGGCCGCACAGACCGTCTCGACGTGAGTCGATGACCTCCCCGGACCGGACCGGCGACCGGTCAGCGCAACCCGGCGAACAGGTCGTCCTCGGGTGTGGCCGCGCCGGTGGTGTCCCGCACCCGCACGAACGTCTCCATGCTCATCAGCTCGGTGAACCGCTCCTGCCCCAGGCGCAGGAAGAAGATGTTCTCCGCCTGGCTGGCGTGCGCGGCGAGCGAGGCGAACTTCTGCCCGCCGTAGCCGCTGGTGTCGACCCAGGTGGTGATCTCGTCGTCCGGCAGGCCCAGCGCCGGCATCTCGTCGGTCGCCTCCGGCTCGGGGAACTCCACCCCGATCTCCTTCATGACGGTGCCGAACTGCTGGAACGCGCTGCGCGGCACTGTGGTCCAGTAGACCTTGGCCGGGATGCCGGTCTGCTCCACAGCGGCCATGGTGATCCGGTGGGCCTGGATGTGGTCCGGGTGGCCGTAGAAGCCGTTCTCGTCGTAGGTGACCACCACGTCGGGGCGGTAGCGCCGGATCAGCTCGGCCAGCCGGTCGGCCGCCTCGGCCACCGGCGTGTTCCAGAACGCGCCGGGCGCGTCGTTCGTCGCCCAGCCCATCATCCCGGAGTCGCCGTAGTCGAGCGTCTCCAGGTGGGTGACCTTCAGCGCCTCGCAACTGGCGGCCAGCTCGGCGCGGCGCATCTCGACCACGGCCTTCGGGTCGTGCCGGGGGTCGCCCGGTTTGATCCCGCCGGGACCGTCGCCGCACCCCCCGTCGGTGCACGTCACGAGCACAGTGGTGACGCCCTCGGCCGCATAGCGCGCCAGGACGCCGCCGGTGCTCGTCGCCTCGTCGTCGGGGTGCGCGTGCACCGCCATCAGGGTCAGGGATCGATCGGTCACCCCGTCACCATACGAGCATCGGCCGACGAACTAGCATTGCCCGGTCCGCAGACGGCGACGGAAGCGAGGCGCGATGGGTTGGCTCCAGCGGTTGCTCGGTGGCGGACGGGTCGAACTGGACCCCGCACGTCAGCAGGAGCTGCTGCGGGACGTGCGGCGGTCCTACGGGGCGCACGCCCGCCTCCGGTTCCCGGAGCAGGCCGACGCGATCACCCGGCTGCTGTCCGATGACGACGGTCTCGTGGTTGCCGCCGGGATCGTCTGCGAGGCCGCCGACCAGGCGCACGCCGACCTCCAGGGCCAGGCGCAGGAGGTGTTCCGGCGCACCGGGCGGCGGCTGCTGGTGCACCGCCGCAACTACCGGCCCCTGTGGAAGGAGGCCGGGCCGGCGCTGCGCTGGCCGCTCGGCGCGCTACCCAGCGGGCTGCACCCGTACGCGCAGGTCAGCGCCGCCGTGGCGGTGGTCGGCGGGCGAGCCGACCGGCTGGACCGGGTGACCGACCCGCAGCCGTTCGTGACGCGCCTGTTCGAGGTGCTCGACCTGACCACCGCCGGCTGGGAGTTCGGCCGGGTGCGTGTGGACACCGACAGCGCGACGCTCGTGGAGCGGCTGATGGGCACCGGCGCGCGGGTGCTCGCGACGATGGACGAACCGCCCCGGCTGCCGCCGGCCGTGCGGGAGATGATGCGCCGCAATCACCGCATCGCCGTGCACGACCCGGCCGGTCCCCGCGTGGTCGGCGAGCTGAACCTGGGCGCGCGGCTGCGCGAGACGCTGCTGGCCTGACCGGCGGCACACCCCGCCCCGGCCGGGTGGCCGAAGCGGGGTGCGTCGGTGCTCAGGTGGTCGTGCAGGTGAGGTTCGCCGGCGGGTTGTTGCTGCCGTTGACGGCACCGATGAAGCCGAACGTGGTGGAGCCGCCGGCCGGCAGCGAGCCGTTGTAGTCGACGTTGCGCACCGTCACGTTCGCGCCGTTCTGGGTGTGCGTGCCGCTCCAGATCTGGTTGATCACCTGCCCGTTCGGGAACGTCCAGGAGACCGTCCAGCCGCGGATCGCGGTGGCGCCGGCGGTCACCGTGACCTCGGCCTGGAAGCCGCCCGACCAGGAGCCGGTGATCGCGTACGTGGCACGCGCGCCGGACGGAGCCGGGGAGCTGGTGGTGGGCGCCGGGCTCGGCGTCGTACTCGATGTGGGTGTGACGGTCGGGGTCGGCGACGGCGTCACACCGGGCCGGGCCGCGCGGTAGGTGTGCCCGGCGCGGACGGTGAGCGCGACGACGTCGGACTCCGGCCGGGTGGTGGCGGGTGTGCTGCCGTCGGTGACGTCGGCGAGGGTGAAGCTCCCGGTGAACAGCCGGGACCGCAGTCGCAGCGTGCCGTCGCGGTCGGCGCGGACGGTGATCTCGTCGGCTTGGCCGCTGCTCCAGGTCAGCGACACCGTGTAGCCGCCCCGGCCGCGCAGGCCCGCGACCTGCCCGGCGGGCCAGGCGGTCGGCAGCGCGGGCAGCAGGTGCAGCTCGCCGGTGTGGCTGTGCAGCAGCATCTCGGCGATGCCCGAGGTGGCGCCGAAGTTGCCGTCGATCTGGAACGGCGGGTGCAGGTCGAACATGTTCGGCGCGAGCCGGTCGGTACGCACCAGGTCGCGCAGGAGCTTGTGGGCGCGGGCGCCGTCCTCCAGCCGCGCCCAGAAATTGATCTTCCAGGCGAGGGACCAGCCGGTCCCGTCGTCGCCCCGCAGCTCCAGCGTCCTGCGGGCGGCCTCGTACAGCGCCGGGGTGCCGCGCCTGGTGATCTGGTTGCTGGGATGCAGCCCGTACAGGTGGGAGACGTGCCGATGGGTGCGTTCGGTCTCGACCCAGTCGGCCAGCCACTCCTGCACGTTCCCCCGCGAGCCGACACGGCTCGGCGGCAGCCGGTCCCTGGCGGTACGCACCTGGGACCGGAAGGTGGTGTCGACGCCGAGCACCTCGCTCGCCCGGGCCGCGGCGTCGAACAGGTCGCGCAGGATCTGGTTGTCCATCGTCGGGCCGGCGCAGACGCTGGCGTTCGCGTGGTGCGCCAGCTCCGGCGAGTTCGACGGGTTCGTCACCAGGTAGCCGAGCGTCGGGTGGGCGACCAGGGTGTCGAGGAAGAACTGGGCGGCGCCCTTGAGCGCCGGGTAGTTGGCCTGGAGGAAACCGCTGTCGCCGGTGAACAGGTAGTGGTCCCAGATGAGCGTGCTCAGCCAGGCCCCGCCGGTCTGCCACATGCCCCAGAACGCGCCGTCCACGACCGACGCGCCCCGCCAGGCGTCGGTGTTGTGGTGGGTGACCCAGCCGCCGGCGCCGTACTGCGCCTGGGCGACCCGCGCGCCGGTCACGGTGAGGTCCTTGACCATGTCGAAGACCGGCAGGAAGCACTCGGACAGGTTCGTGGTGTCGGCCGGCCAGTAATTCATCGGCAGGTTGGCGTTGACCGTGTACTTCGAGTCCCAGGACGGCGTCAGCGAGTCGTTCCAGATGCCCTGGAGGTTCGCCGGCTGGGTGCCCGGCCGCGACGAGGAGATCAGCAGGTACCGACCGAACTGGAACAGCAGCGCGGCGAACTGCGGGTCGTTGGTGCTCGCGTGCTGCGCGATCCGTACATCGGTGGACTGGTCGGCGGCGGCCGTGCGGCCCAGGTCGATCGTGACCCGGTCGAACAGCGCCTGGTAGTCGGCGCGGTGGCGGGTGCGGAGCTGGTCGACGGCGACGCTCTTGGCGGCGTTCAGCCGGTTGCGGGCGATGCCCTGGTAGTCGCCGTTGACGGTGCGGTAGTTGACGTAGCTGGTGCCGATCGAGATCAGGACCGTCACGCTGGTGGCGCCGGACACCCGCAGCGTGCCGCCGGAGCTGCTGACCGTGCCGCCGGTGACGGCGGCGTTCGCCAGCGCGAGGAACCGTACCGAGCCGGTGACCCCCTCCATCGACCCGGAGACGCCGTCGAGCGCGATGGTCGCGCCGTCCGGGCTGGACACGGTGGTCCGCTGCGGGCTGTCGAACGCGGCGGAGAACGTGATCGCGTTCGCGCGGTCGGCGGTCAGCCGGAGCACCATGACCTGGTCGGGCGCGCTGGCGAACACCTCCCGCTGGTACCGGACGCCGCCCTGCACGTACGTGGTGGTGACGGTGGCGGTGGTGAGGTCGAGCGTCCGGTTGTACTGCGTCGCCCCGCTCGCCGAACCGAAGGCGAGCCGGAGGTCGCCGACGGTCTGGTACGCGAGCTGACCACCCGGGCTGCCCATCATGGTCTGGTTGATCAGGTCCTGGGCCGAGGTCCACTGGTCGGCGAAGACCCGACGCCGGATCTCGGCCAGGTTGGCCGCTCCCCTGGTGTTCGCCGAGTCGTACGGGCCGCCGGCCCAGACGGTGTCCTCGTTGAGCTGGAGCCGTTCGGTGTCGACGTTGCCGAACACCATCGCGCCGAGCCGCCCGTTGCCGATCGGCAGGGCACGCAGCCAGTCGGTGCCGGCCGGTTCGTCGTACCAGAGTGCCAGGTCGTTCGCGGCCAGCACCTGTGGTGGCGCCGCCGAGCCGGCGCGTGCGGCGGCGCTCCAGGCGGCCGGCACCAGCGCGGCACCGGCCCCGGCCGCGCCGGCCTTGAGGATGTTCCTTCGGGTCACGTCGGACATGGTCTTCTCCTCGCAGGCGGGTCGGGTGGTGGTGCGGCCGGTGCGCGGGCGGGTCGGCGTCGGCCCGCCCGCGCACCGGGTGCGGTGGCTACCTCGCGCAGGCGACGCCGTTGAGGGTGAACGCCGCCGGTGCGGCCGTGTTGCCGGTGTGGTTCGCCTGGAAGCCGAGGCTGACCGAGGCGCCGGGCGCGATGGTGGAGTTGTAGGAGACGTTGCGGGCGGTCACCTGACCGGACCCGGGCGAGTAGGTGGCGTTCCAGCCGGAGGTGATGGTCTGCCCGCCCGGCAGGGTGAAGACCAGCGACCAGCCGTTGATCGCGCTGCCGCCGGTGTTGGTGACGGTGAGGTCTTCGGTCAGGCCGGTGTTCCAGGCGTTCACCGTCGCGGTGACCCTGCAGGCGACGCCGGACGGCGGCGGGGTGGTCGGGCCGGGGGTGGTCGGCGCGGGTGTGGTGGGCGGCGGCGTCGTGCTCTGGAACTGGGTGAAGAACTGCCACGTCTCCCCCGGCAGCCAGGTACGCGAGCCGCTGTCACCCGGCGCGCCGTCCTGTGGGGCGGCGATGTGCCCCTCGTCGAAGGCCGCCCACACCACCGGGTACCCCGCCCGGCAGCCGTGTACGTGGTGGTGCGGTGGCTCAGGCTGCCCTGGCCCGGCTCGGGCGGGTTCTGCGTGGCGCAGCCGTTGTTGCGGACGAACCGGTCGCGCATCGTCCGCCCGCCGGCGATGCCGAGGACGCCGTCGCGGATGCCGTGCGCGGCGAAGTACGCGATCGGCTGCGTGCCGCCGCTGCATCCGCTGAGCTGGCCGCCGGCGTAGACGGCCACCGCCCGGAAGACGGTGGGCCGGGCGCAGGCGACCGCGTAGCTCATGGCGCCGCCGTAGCTGAACCCGAGCGCGAAGCGCTGGCTGGTGTCCACACACAGGCCGGCGTCGACACGGCGCAGGATGTCGTCGACGAAGGTGATGTCCTCGCCGCCGGCGTTGGCCCAGCCGTTGTTGAGCCCCTGCGGCGCGACGAAGATGGTGCTGTTGTTCGCCAGCCGCTGCAACCCGTAGTACGACCACACGTCGCGTTGGACGGTCTGGCCGGTGGCGACGTCGGTGGCGGTGCCGCCGCGCCAGTGGAAGCCGACGACCAGCCGGTACTGGCGGTTGACGTCGTAGCCGTCGGGCACCCGCAGGATGAACGTGCGGTTCTTGCCGCTGCTGGTGACGGTGTGCGTCCCGCTGGCCAGCGTCGGGGCCTTCCCGCAGCCGGCCGTCGCGGCCGCCGCGCCGACGTCCGCGGCCCGGGCGCTGCCGCCCAGTGAGCCGCCGACCATGGCGGCGCCCATGCCCAGGGCCAGCAGGATCGCGGCGGTGACCGACCCGGCTCTCGTTCTGCGCTTCGACATCTGAGGTCTCCTCCGGTGATGGTGGGGTGGGCCGGTCTAGCGGAACTGCCACCAGTTGACGTTGAGCAGGTAGCCGCTGCCGCCGGCGAAGCGCAGGAACACGTCCTGGGTGCCGGTGGCGCCACTGACCGGGCAGGTGACCGTGGTCCACGTCTGCCAGCCGCCGGTGCCGCCGACGGCGCAGGTGCCGGCCACGGCGCCGGTGGGGCTGCCCAGCCGCACCTCGATCCGGCCGCCGGCCGTCGCCGAGGCCACCCGGGCGGTGAACGAGCCGGCGCCGGCGCCGAACGCGACGCCCTTGACCTTGATGTAGTCGCCGTTCTCGATCCAGCCGACGTTCCTCCCGCCCTCGCTCGACGGTTCCGTCTCGACGCCCGCGGACCAGGCGATCGTCTCCGCCTCCTGGCGCACGTACGGGTTGAGCGTGCCGACCTGCGGTGCGCCGGCGCTGGTCATGTTGATCGTCGGGATGGTGCCGTCGGAGCGGTAGCTGAACTTCTCCACCGCCACGGACCGGGTGAAGCCGCCACCGCCCGGCAGCGCGCCGTTGTGGTAGAAGAAGTACGAGCCGCCGTTGAAGTCGATGATCGAGGCGTGGTTGGTGAAGCTGCCGCCCTGGCGGGGCATGATCGTGCCGCGGTAGGTCCACGGACCGGTCGGGCCGGGTGCGGTGGAGTAGCCGATGAACTCCGAGCAGCACTCGGCCGCGAAGACGTTGTAGTAGGTCCCGTTGCGCTTGTAGACCCAGGGCCCTTCCTCGTACAGCGTGGGACGGCTGGTGTTCCCGCTGCGGGCGCCGAAGCCCGCTGTGGTCAGCGGGATCTGGGTCGGGCCGCCGGAGAACGACACCATGTCGGCGTTCAGCCGCACGTACCAGAGGTTCGGGTTGCCCCAGTACAGGTACGCCTGCCCGGTGTCGTCGACGAAGGCGTGCGGGTCGATCTCACCGTTCTCCACCAGCGGACGGCCGATGGCGTCCCGGAACGGGCCGGTCGGGCTGTCGGAGACACCGACGCCGATCGCCATCCGGCCGGTGGCCCGGTTCTTGACCGGGACGTACCAGTAGAAGCGGCCGTTGCGGTAGACGGTCTGGCCGGCCCACGCGTCGGCGCTGGCCCAGCTGAAGGTGGCCAGGTTCATCGGCGAGCCGTGGTCGGTCCAGTTGACCATGTCGGCCGACGAGTAGACCCGCCACTCCTTCATGGTGAAGTAGGTCGAGCCGTCCTCGTCGTGGCCGGTGTAGAGGTAGACCCGGCCGTTGTGCACCAGCGCCGCCGGGTCGGCCGTGTAGATGGTCTGGACGACGGGGTTGTCCGCGTGGGCGACAGCAGGCGTCAGCGCGACCGCGCAGAGCATGCTCGCGAACAGCGCGACACCGCGTCGCAGGAGTCTTCTGGTCATGACGGCCTCCTCGGTCAGGGCGTGATGCGGAAGGTGGCGTCCTGGCGGTCGCTCGCGCTCGACGCCGAGCCGAGTGGGTCGATCCGCAGCAGGTAGTTGGCGTGCCGCAGGTAGCGGTCCGGGAAGTTGTGCGACCGGAACGAGGTCCACGACCCGTCGGCGAGTCCCGCGGTGCGGTGGAAGGTGGCGTCCGCCCGGAACGTGGCCGACCCGTCGTTCGGATCGAGGCGGATGGCGTAGTTGCTGTGCCGCAGAAAGCTGCCCGGCCGGTTCACCGACTCGAACGACACGGCGGCGGGGTCGGCCAGGCCGGCCACCATCCGCCACATCTGGTCCTGGTAGGGATCGAACGGGTACGCGTCGACCCGGCCGACCCCGTTGCTGTGCCGTACCACGTGGTCGGGCAGGTTCGACGACTTGAGCCGGACCCAGTTCGGGGTGCCCCACCGGGAGATCATCGCGTTGTACTCGGCGTCGCTGATCCCGACGATCGAGCCGTGCTTGGCGTTCAGCGGCGGCGTGTAGTCGCGCTGGTTGAGCGCGGTCCACGAGTTGCCGCCGATGTTCGAGGTGGACCAGATGTAGTAGTCGGCGTTGACCGGGCTGAACGAGTCGCCCCAGAGCCGCCAGCCGCTGCCGTCGTTGTTCTTGACCAGCAGTGGCGCCTCGATCGCGTTGCCCTGCCGCAGTCCACTGGTGTACGTGGTGAAGCTGTTCGGCGCGCCGGTCGAGGAGCGGGCGCCGTGCAGCAGGCCGGTGGACAGGTTCTTGTAGTAGAGGTACGTGGTGCCGCCGTCGACGACGACGTCACCGTCGAGCACACCGAAGCCGGGGCTGAAGAACACCTGCTGCGGGCCGACTGTGACGAAATCGGTTGTGTAGTTGACCATCAGCACGTCGCCGCCGCTGTTGCAGGAGTAGACGATGCCGTACTGGCCGCGGCCGGCGTCCCAGAACGCCGTGGGCGCCCAGGTGTGCGAGCTGGGCAGCGTGTGCATCCGGATCCGGCGGTAGCCGGTGAGAGCGGTGAGGTCGGTCGAGTCCCACACGTGCAGGTACTGGCTGTTCAGGCCGAAGTTGGTGCCCTTGAGATCGGTGGCCAGGATGACGAACCTGCCGTCCTGCTTGCGGAACACGAACGGATCCCGCAGGCCCATCTGCCCCTGCGTCGGGGTGACCACCGGGTTGTTCTGGTTCAGCGGCGTCCAGTTCAGACCGTCCCGGCTCACCGCCAGGTGCAGCCCGTAGTCCGCGCCCTGGAAGTTCGGCGTCTCGGTGAAGTAGGCCATCGCGTACGCGGTGTTCGCCGCCCAGGCCACGCCGGGAAGGCCGGTGACCGACGCCGCGGTGAGTGCGCCGGATGCGGCCACGGCCTTGATGAGTGCTCGTCGACTGATCGCCACGGATCGGAACCCCTCTGCCGCCACGCTCGTGCGCGTGGATGGGTGGGACGTGATGACGCGGGCCGGACCGGCGTCTGATGTCGGCAGGAAGGGCTGGTGTTAGCGCTAACAGGATGCTGCCCAGGCATCCTTTCCGTACGCGCTCCGCCACCCCACCGGCGCCGGGCTCCCGTCCGTGCGCCGCATCTGCCTATATGGACTCTCATGGATGGAGGCGTCGGCCGTCAAGATGTGACGAACAGGTTTCGCGAAAGTTCCCGCGGAAAGCCGGAGATCCACGACCCGACCCGGCAAAGTCCTCCGGGGCGCGAAATGTTATCGATAACCTTTCGCGGGCGGTCTGAGCGGCGCGTACTCGCCCTCGCGCCGCAGCCATAGACTTCCCTCGTGATCGAAGAAGGACCGCGGCCGCACCTGCGCAAGCCCCGGCGCGGTGACCTGCCCCTCGCGACGATCGCCGAACTCGCCGGAGTGTCCCCACCCACCGTCTCCAAGGTCCTCAACGGCCGGCGCGGGGTGGGCGAGCAGACCCGTCAGCGGGTGGAAGCCCTGCTCCGCGACCACGGCTACCGGCGACGGCAGACCACCGGCGCGGCCCTCTGCGTCGAGGTGGTCTTCCACCGGATGCTGTCCTCGATCGCCATGCAGATCCTGCGCGGCGTCCAGGAGGTCGCCGCCGCCCACGACCACACCGTCGGCTTCACCGACGTGCACCGGCTCGTGTCGGCCGGGCTGCCCTGGGCGGAGCAACTGCTGGTGCGGCAGCCGACCGCCGTCATCACGGCGTTCGCCCTGGTCACCGCCGAGGACGGCGAACGGTTCGAGGCCGACGGGATACCGCTGGTCGCCATCGACCCGACCGGCGACCTGTTCCCTACCCCCGCCGTCGGGTCCAACAACTGGAGCGGCGCGCTCGCCGCCACCCGGCATCTGCTCGAACTCGGCCATCGCCGGATCGGCGTGATCACCGGACCGGTCCGGGACCTGTCCGCGCGCGCCCGACTGGACGGGTTCCACGCCGCGCTGGACTACGCCGGTGTCCCGTTCGACCAGAGCCTCGAACAGCGGGGCGTGTTCACCTTCGAGGACGGCCGCGACCTCGGCGCTCAGCTGCTCGCCCGGCCCGACCCGCCGACCGCTGTCGTCTGCGGCGACGACCTGCAGGCGATGGGCGTCTACGCGGCGGCCCGGGACGCCGGTCTGCGGATACCGGAGGATCTCAGCGTGGTGGGCTTCGACGACGTCGAGCAGGCGGCCTGGCTCGCGCCACCGCTGACCACGGTGCGGCAGCCGTTCGCCGAGATCGGCGCCACGGCCGCCCGGCTCGCCCTGACCCTGGCCGACGGCCGCGCCCCGGCCCAGGAGCGGTACGAACTCGGCACCACTCTCGTGGTACGGGCCAGCACCGCGCCGCCGTCGCGATGACCCCCGGCGGTCCTACCCCACCCGGACCGCGGCGTCCCGCATCAGCACTCCCCCACCCGTGCGCTCGACCCGGCGCGCCGAGCGGGGCGCGGGCGCGACCGGCCGGCCCACCCGGGCCACGTGCACGATCCGCTCCGGCGCCACGTCCAGCAGCGTGCCGAGCGCGTCCCGGGTGGCGGCCACGTCGACGAGCTGACTGAGCGGATGCGCGGCCAGCCCGGCCGTGTGCAGCGTCAGCCACATCCGCATGAGCACGCGTCCGAACTCGACCTGCCCGGCCGCGTCCAGACCGGGCGGCGCGACGAGCGCCAGCACCCCGCCGCCCTGCGCCAGCGGGTCACCGCCCGCGGCGGCGAGCAGCCGGGGCAGCCCCAGCGGGCGCAACGCCGGGTACGCCGCGAGCGCCGCCCGCAGTCCGGTGGCAGTGGCCCGGCCCAGCCCGAGGCACCTGTCACTGAGCCCGTCCGCCCGGTAGCGCGGGCCCGACCGGTCCAGGCGCAGCCAGCGGCGCAGCTCCGCGACCACCGCCGGGTCGGCGTACACCTGCCGGTCGGCCGTGCGCAGCAACGCGCGCAGCCGCCCGGCCGCCGGCACGGCACGGACCGCGCCACCGGCCCGCCGGGCGACCGCGTCCACGGCCGCGACCACGTCGGCGTCCGGCCCGGCGGTGAACCGGCCCCGGTGGGTACGCCGGTCCCACACGTCGGCGGTGCGGAACGGCGTCCGGTACGGCTGCCGTCCCGGCCGTAGCCGCCCCACCCGCCGGTCGGACTCGTCGTGGTCGGCGGCCCAGTCCAGCCGCAGCCCCGCGTCGGCGGCGACGATCAGGCAGGTCTCCACGAACGCGCCCAGCGACAGCCGCAGGTCGCGCCCGGTCGGGTCGCCCGCGGGAAGCGCGTCGGCCGGATCCCAGCCGACGGTGATCGCCCAGCGCTCGTAGCGCAGCCGCCACGGCTGGGTGTTGTGTGCGCTCGGCGCCCGCCAGCACAGCGGCTCCAGCGCGTGGAACGCGGCGAGGTCCATGCTCACCGCTCCCTGGCGTAGAACGTGTAGCCGTGCAGCGGGCGCCCGCCGAGGCGTCGGTACTGGGCCGCCGACGCCGGGTTGTCCCACCCGACGTACGTGCTGCGCAGCGCCGTGTAGCCGCCGTCGTGCAGGTTGTGGTGCAGGTGCGCGGAGAGCAGCCGCTGGTAGCCGCGCCCCTGGAACTCCGGCACCACGCCCTTGACGATCAGCACCGCCTCCCGCCGGTACCGGCGGCGGGTGGCCAGCAGCCGAAGCTGGTTGACCGGGTTCAGGTCGCCGCGGACCGCGACCAGGAAGTCGCTGATGTCCGGCACGCAGAGCACGAACGCCACCGGCCGCCCGTCGCGGGTCAGGTAGAGCAGGAGCGACTCGTCCAGCAGGTACGCCAGGCCGTCGGTCTGCCGCCGCAGTTGCGCCGCGGAGATCGGCGTGTAGTAGCCGAGCTGGGCGAAGGAGTCGTTGAGCATCCCGCGCAGCAGGTCGAGCTGCTCGTCGAGCCGCCGCGTGTTCCCCCGGTGCAGTTCCAGCCGCGCGCCGTCGGGCTGGACCCCCAGCGCGGGCGGCGGCTCGACCGGCGGCGGGACCGGGCAGATCCACGTGTCGGAGACGAACCGCCCGGTGAACCCGTTCTCCTCGTACGCGTCCGGGTAGTACGGCGGGTTCCACGCGCTGTCCACGAAACCCCGGTCGGCGTACCCGGAGGTGATCACGCCGCCGGCCTGGTTGGGCAGCAGCGCCACCGGCCCGAACAGCAGGTCCCGGCCGGGCGTCGCGTACGCGCCGATCGCGTCGAACAGCGGCCGGGCGGCCGGCGCGGTGAACTCGGTGAGCCCGAACAGCTGGCAGCGGCGCCCCATCTCGGCGTCGAAGTCCGCGTCGGTGTGCAGCGTGGTCCGCCCGGCCACGGCGCCGGTGGCGTCGCGCAGCACGTACATCGGCACGCCGTCGCGCCACCAGCGGCGGATCTGCTGCCGGGGCGTCGGCACGTACCGGGGCTCGTCGGCGTACAGCCGGTCGGTGAGGGCGAGGAAGTCGCGCAGGCCGCGCCGGCCGGTCACGCGCTCGAACCGGTGGCCGGTCACCGGCGCACCGCCGGTCCGGTCGTCTCCGCGCCCAGCGGCGTGAACCGCTCGATGTGGCCCATCGCGCCGTCCTCGGCCCGCCACGCGCCGTTGGAGTAGCCGTCCGGGGAGGCGGTGTAGAGCCGGATGAACCCGGCGGTGGCGTTGCGGTCGCCGTCGGTCAGCCACATCATCAGCTTGCGGTGGTGCCGGGTCCGGGCGAAGCGCAGCAGCGCGTCCCGGTCGGTGAAGAACGCGATCGTGCCGAGCGTCAGCGGGAACTGCCAGTAGACGGTGTGCCAGCAGTAGCCGGACATCCGGCGCATGTCGCGCACCATCCGGATCCAGTCGGGGGCCAGGCGCAGCAGCACCAGCGGGTTCGCGTACCGGGTGCCGCCGATGAACATGGCGCCGGCGCGGGCCTGCGCGGGGGCGCGGGAGAAGTCACGGGTACGCATCGCTCACCTCACCAGGTAGACGTTCTTGAGCTTCTGCATGTCGGCGAACGGGCCGCCGTCCGGTTCGTGCAGCTCGACCCGCAGGTCGCCGGCGGTCGGGTCCTCCACCAGGGACTGCGCGAAGTCCCGCGACACCGAGGTCAGGTGCGCGCGTACCCCGTCGCGGCAGGCGTCGGCGAGCGCCGCGCGTGCCGCGGCGTCCAGCGGACGGCGCAGCTCGACGTGGATCACCGGCCGGGTCTCCAGCGCCGCGTCCTCGTGCAGCGTGAGACAGAACCTGTTGATCTCGGCGGCGTACGGGTTGCCGGTGTAGAGGCCGTACTCGACGTCCTGCGGGTAGAGGTTCGCGCCCAGGTAGGACACGGTGGAGTCGCTGCGGCCGAACAACAGCAGCAGCGGCAGCGTCATCCGCTCCTCCGCCACCGCGGTACGGAACTCGGCGCGGCGTACCGGGTCCGCGTTGGCCAGCTCGACGATCCGCCGGTACGGCACCAGCAGCGCCTCGTCGCCGACGTTGTAGCGCAGCCGGGGCTGGAGCACGTGCGGGCTGGCCACAGTGCAGAGCAGTTCCCGCCGCTCGTTCGTCTCCAGGTAGGTGGCGAACGGGTTGTACTGGAACACCATCGGCAGCCGCTGCTCGCCCCGGCCGAGCAGTTCCGCGCGCAGTCCCGCGTCGGTGCGCAGCCGCCGCCGCAGCCACACCGTGAACCGGGTCTCCGCGCCGATGCCGATGGTCAGGTCCGACGCCCCGTACGCCGAGCGCACCCGCACGAACCGCTGCTCCAGGTAGTCGCGCAGTGCCTCGGTCATCCCCTCGCCGCCGCAACTGGCGAAGATCCGGTACCGCGACCACTGGAAGTCCTCGGCGTCGAGCCGGTCCCGCAGGTGCTTGAGGAACGGCGGGTACGCGGTCACCAGGTAGTCGTGGCCGGGACCGAACTCGCGCAGCGTGTCGACGATCTTCCCGAGGTCCGGGCCGGTGTTCTTCACGGTCGCGATCCGGGCCATCGCCGCACCGGTGGTGGTGCCGGTCGCCCAGGCGCCCATCGAGTACGCGTTGATCACGAACGGCCGGCGCATCGGGAACGCCAGTCCGGTGTAGCCGGCGATGTCCCGGTGCACCGCCCGTAGTTCCCGCTCGCCGCGTGGCCAGTTGAACGGCCGCCCGGACGAGCCGGCCGACTCGTCGACCACCACGCCCCGATCCGGCATCCGCCCGTCCCGGCAGCGGGCGGAGGCGTCGTACGCCATGACGTACCCGCGCTTGTCGGTCTCCGGGAAGTCCCGCAGCCGGCGGCGCAGGCCGCCCGGGCGGGCCCGCAGGAACGCCTGGTAAGCAGGCACCCGCCGGGCGGCCCGCACGCAGGTCGACCGCGCGTTCGCGGCGGCGAGCCGGTCGAGGACCGGGTGGTGGCGCCGGGCCAGCCAGCGCCAGCCGGCGGGGTGGTGGGCGACGAGCCGGGCCAGCGCGGCGACCGCGCGGCCGGCGGGGGCCAGCGCGGCCTCGGCGGGCAGGGGCGTGTCGACGGTACGTGCAGCGGCGTGTCGGTGCAGCGTCTCGGCCATGACAAGCATCCTGTCGACGCCGCCGCGCCCGCACATGAGCGACGGGACGGTACTGCGCTGAGTACGCGTACCCAGCCGGGCGACGGCCGTCAGCCCAGCGCGGTCAGTTCGGCCACGACCTCGTCGGCGTCGGGGTGGCCGAGCCGCTGGAAGATCACCAGTGCGCGCCGCCACGCCTCGCGCGCGGCCCGGTGGTCGCCGGCGTCCCGATAGGTCTCGGCGAGCCGGCACAGACAGCCGCCTTCGCCGTAGCGGTCCTCAAGGTCGTGGCTGAGGTCCACGGCCCGCCGGTAGGCGGCCACCGCCCCCCGAAGGTCGCCGCGGCGATGGTGGACGAAGCCGAGTGTGTCGTGCACGGCGGCTACGGGATGACGGTGCACGGTGGACGTGAGGAGCGCCAGCGCCTCCTCGCAGTGGGCGACCGCCTGCGCGTAGTCGCCGTCCATCGCGTGCAACCAGGCCGCGTTGTTCAACGACATGGCCTGGCCCGACACGTCACCGGCGCGCCGGTAGAGGTCGAGCGCGCGCCGGTTGTGCGCGAACGCCTCGTCCCGGCGGCCGAGCCGGGCACACAGCCCGCCGAGGCTTCGCCGGGCCTGCGCCTCGCCGGCCGTGTCGTCCACCGACCGGAAGAGGTCGACGGCGGCACGGTAGCCGGCTTCGGCCTCGCCGGTACGGCGCAGGTAGGCGTCGGCCCGGGCGAGCGAGTGACGGGCGTGTGCCTCCGCCGCCGGGTCGGCCAGCCGGCGGGCCGCGGCGAGCGCGGTGCGCTGCACGGCGGTCAGCTCGTCCCAGTGGCCGCCGTCCTCCAGGTGGTACCGCAGGGCGAAGGCGAGCCGGCAGGCGTGCCTGTCGAACCCGGTTTCCGCCGCCCGGTGGCAGGTCGCCACCAGGACGTCGTGCTCGGCCCGGAACCAGGCGACCGCCTCGTCGCGTACGGCGAAGGGGCCCGCCGCGCCCGGACCCGCCGCCTCGTCCGGGTCGCGACGCCGGTCGGCGGCCTCGGCCAGGTCCGCGTAGTGGTCGAGCAGCCGGCGTGACGCCTCGTGCCGCTCCCCCGCCGACCCGGCGCGCTCGGCCGCGTAGAGGCGGACCAGGTCGTGTAGCTGGTACCTGCCGGGGGTGTGTTCCACCAGCAGGTGAGCGTCGACCAGCTCGCGCAACAGCGTCACGCACCTGCCTGCGGTCAGGCCGGCCGTGCCGGCGACCGCCGCGAGGCCGATGTCCGGACCGGCGGTGAGGCCCAGCAGGTCGAAGAGGCGTGCCGCGCCGGGGGTCAGGACACGGCACGTGGCGGCGAAGACGGCGCGCAGGTCGGCGCTCAGGTCGTCGGTGCTGAGGTAGTCGAGCCGGGTGCCGTGGTCACGCAGTCGCCCGGCGAACGCCGCGAGCGGGAGGTCGGGGTGCGTGACGGCGTGCGCCGCCGCGATACCGAGCGCCAGCGGCAGGCCCGCGCAGTGGGCCAGGATGTCGGTGACAGCGGCCGGGTCGGCGTCCGCCGGGTGGCCCAGCCGGCCGGTCAGCAGCTCACGGGCGTCGCGGTCATCGAGGAGGTCCAGGGGAACCGGGACCGCGCCGTGGCCGGTGACCAGACCGAGGAGCCGGCGTCGGCTGGTGACCAGCACGGTTGCCGACTCCGTACCCGGGAGCAGCGGCGTGACCTGCGCGGTGTCGTGGGCGTTGTCGAGCAGGATCAGCATCCGCCGGCCCGCCACGAGGCTGCGGTAACGCCCGGCCAGGGCGTCCGGGTCGGCCGGCATGGCATCGACCGGCACGTCGAACGCGTCGAGGAAGCCCCGCAGCGCCACCGCGGCCGGTGTCCGCTCCGTGACCGGGTCGAAGCCGTTGAGGTCGACGTGGAGCTGCCCGTCCGGGAAGCTCTGCCGGTTGTCGTGGGCCCACCGCAACGCGAGCCAGGTCTTGCCGATCCCGCCCGCGCCACTGATCACCGCGACGGGCATCCGCCCCTCCGCGTCGGCTCCGCGGACGGCGGTGTCCAGCCGGGCCAGGTCCCGGGCCCGGCCCACGAACCGGGTCGGGGGTGCGGGAAGCTGCCGCGGAACGCTGCGGCGCGGCACGGCCGTGGCCCAGGAGAGCGCCAGCGACGGATCGGCGTTGAGGATGCGGCGGTGGAGCTGCTGGAGGTCCGGATGCGGGTCCAGCCCCAGCGCCTCCCGCAGGTCCCGCCGCAGCCGGTGGTAGCGGTCGAGGGCCTCAGCCTGCTGCCCGCAGCGGTACTGGGCGAGCATGAGCTGCCCGGCC
Organism: Micromonospora globosa; assembly: GCF_000717585.1. Lineage (NCBI taxonomy): Bacteria > Bacillati > Actinomycetota > Actinomycetes > Micromonosporales > Micromonosporaceae > Micromonospora > Micromonospora globosa. The sequence continues at coordinate 249,042 of NZ_JNZR01000002.1, read as the reverse complement.
AGTTGCTCGTCCAGTGGATGCTCGCCGCTTCGCCGGACCAGGTCGGGCAGCACCACCGCGTGCCGGCCCAGCCGCAGCGCCTTGTCCGTCCGGTCCCGCTGGGCCGCCGCCCGGTCCTGCTCCAGGGCCTGCCGCACCAGGTCGAGCCACGGGCTGTCCAGGTGCGCGAACGGTTCCCCACGCCATAGGCCCAACGCCTCGTCGAACAGACGTGACGCCTTCTCGTCGTCGTCGGCCGCGCGCGCCTGCCCGGTCAGCTCGCGGAACCGGTGCATGTCGACCGCGGCCGGATCGGCCACGAGCACGTAGCCGCCGGAACGCCGCTCCAGGCGGGCGTCCGCGGCACCGGCCAGGAGCCCGCGCAGCCGGGACAGGTACGCGTACAACGCGCTGCGGGCGCGCTGCGGGGGCCGGTCGCCCCAGACCCGTTCCAGCAACTGGTCGGTACGGACGACGACGTTCGCCTCGGCCAGCAGCACCGCGAGGACGCACCGCTGCCGGGCGTGACCGGTCTGGACGAGACGGCCGTCGATCCGGAACTCCAGGTCACCGAGCAGACCGAACCACGCCCTCGACACCCGGCAGACCTCCCCATTGCCGCCCGTCGGCGTGCCGACACCCGCGGATACAAGGTTCCGGCAAGGTTTCGAGCGTACCGCCTCCGTCACTGTGAGCACAGAACGTCCGCTGTGGACGACCGACCCGAGGGAAGCTGAGGTACGGAGTGAGACGAGCGTGGCGACTCGTACTGTCGGGAGTGTCGGCGAGCCTGCTGCTGATCACCGCGTCTCCGGCGGGAGCATCGGCCGAGCCGTCGGCCGCGGCCGGTACGCGGTTCATGACCTGGAACCTGTTCGCGCCGGGCGACGCGGAGCCCGTCGACTACGCCCGGGAGATCGCCCGGCACAGGCCGGCGGTGCTGGGGGTGCAGGAGGCCTGCCGGGGGGCGGTGGAGAAGACCGTGGCGCTCCTGCGGGAGCAGGGGATGCACTACTACGTACGGTACGGAACGGTGATGAACGACCGCTGGAACTGCGGCTTCTGGGGTGGCAACGCCTACGGCCAGGCGATCCTCTCCCTGACTCCGCTCCGCAATCCCGTCAACCGCAGGTACTCGCAGGGAGGCACCGAGCCGCGCGGCTGGATGGCCGTCACCACCACCGTGAACGGCAAGGCCACCCGGATCTTCAACACCCACCTCGCCCAGGCGGGGCAGGCCGACGTCCGCGCCGTCCAGGTGAACGAACTGCTGCGCGCGACCCGCTCCTACCGGCGGGCCGTGGTGCTCGGTGACTTCAACACCGAGCCGCACCGGCGGGAGCTGCGGCCGGTCTGGAACACGTTCCGCGACGCCGATCCGCACTGCGGGCCGCAGGAGAACCCGCTGTGCACCCCGACTGCCGACGCGAGCCCGCATCGCAAGAAGTTCGACTACATGTTGCTGAGAGGGATCCAGCCGCCGGGCGTGCAGGCCGTCGACTCCGTCCACTCCGACCACGACGTGGTGATCGCCGAGCTGGCCGGATGAGCTGGGTGCCGGGCTCGTGAGGGGGCGAGCCCGGCACCCGATCGTTACCGTCAGTCACCATGACGACACATCCCTAGCCCGCCGGGCCGAGACCGGTGGAGACTCCGCCGCATGGAGAACGTGGAGCGTGAGCGCACGAACGAGCGCTTCGAGAAGGTGGCCGAGGAGACCTCGGAGACCGTGACCCACGCGGCCACGGTGCTGGAGGAGGAACTCGCGGCGGGGCTGGCCGGCGCCCGGCGGCTCGAGGAGAAGCTGACCGAGAGCCGGCGCGTGGACCCGGAGGCGTTCGACGAACTCGTCGCCCGGGTCCGCACCGACGGGCACGCCCTGATCGACACCGTGGTCGGGCAACTGAAGATGGCCGACGACCAGCGCGGCGAGGTGATCCGGCGGTACACCTCGGATGCCCACGACGCGCTGGACACCGTACTCAATCTGGCGCGGCTGGCCCCCGAGATCGCAAACGGGCTCGCGGACCGGCTGGCGTCGCCGGCCCCGAAGCGGCCGACGGACCGGTAGCCGCGCGATGGCGCCGACCACCGGGGTGGCCGGCGGGCACGTGGAACGAATGCTGGAGCGCTATCGCGGGCTCGCCCTCGGCGCGCTGCTCGACGACGTGCCCGACGACGGCCCGCGATACCTCTACGACCTGGTCGCGGAGTACCCACGGCGGTGGGGCAAGGGGCTGCGCGCCGCGCTGTGCCTGGCCACGTGCCGGGCGTTCGGCGGCGGCGACGCGGTGGGCCTCAACGCCGCGGTGACTGTGGAGCTGTTCCACAACGCCTTCCTCATCCACGACGACATCCAGGACGAAAGCGAGCAGCGGCGCGGTGGGCGGACCCTGCACGCCGAGTACGGCGTGGGCGTGGCCCTGAACGTCGGCAATATGACGAACCTGCTGGCGTTGCGGCGGCTGGCGGCGAATCGGGCGGCGCTCGGCTCCGGGATCGCCTGGCGGCTGTTCACCGAGACCGAGCTGATGATGCGCCACTCGCTGGAGGGGCAGGCCATCGAGATCGGCTGGATCCGCGACAACGTGTGCGACCTGGACGCCGACGACTACTACCGGATGTGCCTGAAGAAGACGTCCTGGTACACGTGCATCTACCCGTGCCGCACGGGGATCCTCGTGGCGACCGGCCGGGAGAACGCGGTCGACGTGCTGGACCGCTACGGCTGGTACCTGGGTGCGGCGTTCCAGATCCAGGACGACGCGCTCAACCTCACCGGCGACTACGCCCGGTACGGCAAGGAGATCGCCGGTGACCTGTGGGAGGGCAAGCGCACGCTGATCCTGATCGACTTCATGCGGCGGTGCACACCGGAGGAACGCGAACGGCTCGTCCGCCTGCTGAGCCGGACCCGTGCGGAGCGCACCGACGCCGAGGTGCGCTGGCTGCACGGGCGGCTGCTCGCGTACGACTGTGTGGAGTCGGCGCGGCGCAGCGCCCGGGATCTCGCGCTGGCCGCCCGGCGCGAGGGTGAGCGGGCGCTGGGCGACGCTGCCGACACCGACGACGGCCGTTTCCTGCTGGAGCTGACCGACTACGTGGTGGAACGCGCGCGTTAGCCGCCCAGGATGCCGCGCAGCCAGGTGAGCTGTTCGCGCTGGTGCTCGGCCTCGCCGCCCTCGTGGTCGTTGAACTCGTACACCCGCACGTCCTTGTCGCCGCCGTAGCGGTGGTAGGCGGCGAAGCAGGTCGACGGTGGGCAGACCTGGTCCCGCAGGGCGATCGAGAACAGCGCCGGCGCGGTCGCGCGCGGCGCGAGCACCGCGGCGTCCAGGTAGGACAGGGTGCGGAACACCTGGTCGGCGCGGTCGCGGTGCAGCGCGAGGTAGTCGACGACCTCGGCGTACGGGCTGTCCGGGCCGGCGACGCGCACGCCCCGGCGGATGTCGCACAGGAACGGCACGTCCGGCATGACGGCGGCGACGTCCGGGCACAGCGCGCCGGCGGCGAGAGCGAGGCCGCCGCCCTGGCTGAAGCCGGTGACCGCCACCCGCGCGGGGTCGACGGCGGGGTGCCGCCGGGCGGCCTCGGCGAAGCGCACCGCGTCGGTGATGAGCCGCCGGTAGTAGTGGTCGGCCGGGTCGGCGACGCCCCGGGTGAGGACGCCGGGCACGGTGCCGGCCGGGTAGGGGTGCGGGTCGGGCGTGCCGCCGGTGGCGGCGCTCCAGCCCTGGCCCCGGCTGTCCATGATCAGGTGCGCGAAGCCCGCCGCCGCCCAGAACAGCTTCTCGTGCGCCAGGCCGCGGCCCCGGCCGTAGCCGAGGTACTCGACCAGGCAGGGCAGCGGCCCGTCGGCCCCGGCGGGCAGGTGCAGCCATCCGCGTACCGGTTCGCCGCCGAAGCCGGGGATCGTGGCGGCGTACGTGCGGATCTGGGTCAGGCCGGTGTCGACCGGCTCGTAGACCGCCGCCTCCGGGTCGCCGCCGCCGCCGAGGGTGCGCGACCAGAACGCGTCCAGGTCCGCCGGCACGTCCAGCTCCGGCCGGTACGCGAGGCAGCCGGCCAGGTCGAGGTCGGTCAGCGGCACGACGCGGCCTCCTGCACGGCGGCGGCGAACCAGCCGGTGATGGTGCTCGGGTGGGTGATGGCGGTGCCGACCACGACCGTCCACGCGCCCGCCCGCAGCGCCTGCGCGGCCTGCTCGGGCGTGTGGATGCGCCCCTCGGCGACCACCGGGACGTCCACCGCGGCGGCGAGCCGGGCGACCAGGTCCAGGTCCGGCCCGTCGCCCTTGGTGGTGTACGCGGTGTACCCGGCGAGCGTGGTGCCGACCAGGTCGGCGCCAGCGGCGGCCGCCGCGATGCCCTCATCCAGCGTGGAGCAGTCGGCCATCACCAGCGCGCCGGTGCGCTCGTGCACGGCCGCGATCGTGTCGGCGAGGGTGCGGCCGTCGGGCCGGGGCCGGGACGTGCCGTCGAGCGCGACGACGTGCGCCCCGGCGTCGGCGACGGCGAGCGCGTGCTCCAGCGTCGGGGTGATGAAGACGTCGTCGTCGCCGTCCTTCCAGAGCCCGATCAGCGGCAGGTCCACCGCCGCGCGGATGGCGGCGATGTCAGCCAGTCCCTGGGCGCGGATGCCGGCGGCGCCGCCCCGGGCGGTGGCGAGCGCGACCCGGCGCATGGTGTCCGGGTCGCGCATGGGCTCACCCGGGTACGCCTGGCAGGAGACGACCAGGCGGTCACGGAGCTGGTCGACGAGCGCGTTCATGAGACCTTCCAGGCGAGCGAGGCGGCGCCGAGCAGCGGCGCGTCGGGGCCGAGGGTGGAGGCGAGCACGGGCACGCCGGCCAGGCCGGGCAGCGTCTCGGCGCGCACCGCGTCGCGCAGCGCCCGCCACCACGGCTCACCGAGGCCGGTGACGCCGCCGCCGATCACCACGGCAGCGGGGTCGAGCACGTTGACCAGGCCGCCGACGGCGGAACCGGCAGCGGCGCCGCCGAGCCGGACGACCTCCCGGGCCGCCTCGTCGCCGTCCGCGGCGAGCGCGGCGACGGCCCGCAGGTCGGCCACCGGCCGGCCGGTACGCCGGACGTACTCGGCTGCGAGCGCGGGACCGGCGGCGATCGCCTCCAGGTGCCCGCGCCCGCCGCACGTGCAGGCAAGCGTTCCGGCGTACGGGGACGGCTGGTGCCCGGCGTGCCCGGCGGCGCTGTGCGCACCGGCGAGCACTGTGTCGCCGAGGACGAACGACGCCCCGACGCCCGTGCCGACGGCGACGTAGAGCACTGTGTCGTACCCGGCGGCGGCGCCGTGACGCGCCTCGCCCAGCGCGTGGGCGTGCACGTCGTTGATCACGGTGACCGGCACGCCCAGGCGCCGGCTCAGGTCGCCGCGCAGATCCGTGCCGGTCCACCCGGTCAGCACGTCGGTGGCGGACAGCACCAGGCCGGAGCCGCTGTCGATGACTCCGGCGCTGCCGACGCCGAGCGCCCGTACGACGCCCGGCGCTTCCGCCCGCAGCTTCTCCACCAGGCCGGCGGCGGTGTCGAGCACCGCGGCGGCGCCGGAGCGACCAGGCGTCGGCGCGGTGCGCCGGCCGACGACCTCGCCGGAGGCGGTGACCAGGGCGGCGGTGGTCTTGGTGCCGCCGATGTCGAGCGCGGCGACCAGACCGGTCGTGCTCACCTCGGGCATGGTCAGAGCAGCCCGGCCAGTTCCAGCTGGGTACGCACGCGGCCCGTCTCGGCGGCGTCCAGCGGCCGCAGCGGCAGCGACACCGCGTTGCCGGCGATGACGCCGAGCAGGGACAGCGCGGTCTTGAACGCGCCGATGCCCCGGGTGGCGCCCGCCGAGGTGGCCGGGTCGGCGGCGTCGACGATGCGGAACAGCCGGGTCAGGCGGTCCTGCTCCCGGCGGGCGGCGGCCCAGTCGCCGGCCATGCAGGCGCGGTGCAGCCGCACGTACCCGGCCGGGTCCACGTTGCCCAGTCCGGGCACCGAGCCGGAGCCGCCCGCGAGCATCATCGCGTCGACCACCACCTCGTGGCCGGTGAGCAGGCTGAAGTCGCGCTCCGGCGCGTGCTCGGCGACGGCGAGCGCCAGCTGGCGGAACGCGACGTCGTCACCGCTGGAGTCCTTGACACCTGCGAGCACGCCGTCGGCGGCGAGCCGGGTCAGCAGGTCGACGGAGAGCTTGCTGTGCACGCAGACCGGGATGTCGTACGCCAGCAGGGGAAGCTCGACCGCCGCGGCGACCGCGCGGAAGTGCCGCTCGATCTCGTGCGGGCCGACGATGGCGTAGAACGGCGCGGTCACGACCAGGCCGTCCGCGCCCAGCCGGGTGGACGCCTCGGCCCGCTCCACGACCCGGCGGGTGGTGGGTTCGATGCAGCCGGCGATGACCGGCACGGCACCGCCGGCGGTCTTCACGATGGTCTCCAGGGCCAGGTCCCGCTGCCGGTCGGTGAGGAAGACCGTCTCGCCGGAGCTGCCGAGGGCGAAGATGCCGTCGACGCCGGCGTCGAGCAGCCACTCGACCAGCCGTTCCAGCGAGTGGACGTCGACCTCGCCCTCATCGGTCAGGGGGGTCACGGCCGGCGGCACGACTCCGGCGAACCGCGGGGCTGGGGTGGTCACAGGTTCTCCTCGACAGACTCAGTTGTGGTGCGGCCGGTCGCCGAGGTGGCGAGCGCGACCAGTTCGGTGTTGGCGGTTCCGGCGGGCACCGGGTGGTGGCAGCGGAACTCGTGGCCCTCGCCCTCGGCGGGGCGCGGCGCCGGCATGTCCACGGCGCAGCCGTCGGTGGCGGCCCAGCAGCGGGTCCGGAACGGGCAGCCGCTCGGCGGCCGGGTGGCCGACGGGACCGGGCCGACGAGCGGAATGGGCTCGATCGGGGAGAGCAGGCCCGGCGTGGCCGAGAACAACGCCCGGGTGTACGGGTGCCGGCCACCCTCGGGCAGCAGGTCGGCGGGCGTCTGCTCGACGATGCGGCCCAGGTACATGGTGACGACCCGGTCGCTGACCCGCTTGACGGTCTGGATGTCGTGCGACACCAGCACCATCGCCAGGCCGAGCCGGTCCTTGAGGTCCAGCAGCAGGTTGAGGATCTGGGCCCGCACCGACACGTCGAGCGCGCTGGTCGGCTCGTCGGCGATGACCAGTCCCGGTTCCAGGGCCAGCGCGCGGGCGATTGACACCCGCTGGCGCTGGCCGCCGGAGAGCTGGCTGGGCAGCACGTCGGCGACCGAGCGGGGCAGGCCCACCAGTGCCATCAGCTCGGCCACCCGCTGCTCGCGCTGCTGCCGGGTGCCCCGGCGGTGCACGTCGAGCGGGTCGCGCAGGATGTCGCGTACCGGCATGCGGCGGTTCAGCGAGGTGGCCGGGTCCTGGAAGATCATGCCGACGCCCGCGCCGATGTGCTCACGCCGCTCGGCGGCGCTCATCGACCACACGTCCTTGCCGGCGAACGACACCGTGCCGGCGGTCGGCCGTTGCAGGCCGACGAGCACCTTTGCGAGCGTCGACTTGCCGCAGCCGGACTCGCCCACGATGCCGACCGTCTCGCCGGCCCGGATGACCAGGTCGGCGCCGGTGAGCGCGTAGACCTTCTCCCGGCTGAACATGCCGCCGCCGCGCGCGGCGTGCACCACGTGCACGTCGCTCAGCTCGGCGATCGGCCGGTGCTCGGCGGTGGCGCTCATCGGGCCGGCTCCTTCTCGCTGACGGTGACGGCGGGGTGGTGGCAGGCGTACCCGTGGCCGTCCGTCCCCTCCAGGGCGGGTGCGGTGTCCCGGCAGATCTCGGTCGCCATCGGACAGCGGTCGGAGAACCGGCAGCCCTTCGGGAAGTCGGCGGGTGACGGCACCACGCCGCGGATCTGGGTGAGCCGTTCCGCGCCGGTCTCCAGGGACAGGACGGAACCGAGCAGGCCGCGGGCGTAGTGGTGGGCGGGCGCCTCCATCACGTCGGCGGTCACGCCGGTCTCCACGATCTGCCCGCCGTACATCACCACGACCCGGTCGGAGACGTCGCTGACCAGGGCGAGGTCGTGGCTGACCAGGATGAGGGCGAAGCCGAGCCGCTCGCGCAGGTCCAGCAGCAGCTTCATCACCTGGGCCTGCACGGTGACGTCGAGCGCGGTGGTCGGCTCGTCCGCGATGATCAGCTTCGGGTCGCGGGACAGCGCCATGGCGATCACCACGCGCTGCCGCTGCCCACCGGACAGCTCGTGCGGGTAAGCGGCGAGCGTGCGCTGCGGGTCCAGTCCGACCAGCCGCATCAGTTCCTCGGCCGAGCGGGTGCCGCCGCGGCGGATCATCTGGGCGAGCTGGGCGCCGACGCGCAGCGCCGGGTTCAGCGCCGACAGCGCGTCCTGGTAGACCATGGCGATCTCGCGGCCCATCAGGGCGCGGCGGCCCTTGGCGTTCAGCTTCAGCAGGTTCGTGTCCTGGAAGCGGATCTCGCCGCGTACCCGGGCGCCCTGCGGCAGCAGGCCCATCACCGCGAGGACGCTGAGCGACTTGCCGGAGCCCGACTCCCCCACCAGGCCGACGACCTCGCCGGGGCGGACGTCGAAGGAGAGCCCGTCGACGATGTCCACGCCGCGGTGGCGGCCCTCGAAGCCGATGGACAGGTCGCTGACCTGAAGGACCGGCTTGCCCTGCGGCAGCGGACGAGCGCGTTCGCGCAGCCGCTGCGCCGCCTCGGCGAGACCCGGCAGCTCGACCACCTCGCCGGTGCCGGGCTTCGCCTGCTCCAGCGCGTCACCGCTGGTGGTGGACGTGGCACGGCGCGCGGCCGGGGCGGCCCACGCGTCGGACATGCCCTCGGAGAGCACGTTGAGCGCCAGCACGGTGAGCAGGATCAGCAGGCCGGGGAAGAACGTGGCCCACCAGCCGCCGATCTGCACCATCTCCTTGCCGAACGCGATCACCGAGCCCCACGAGGAGGCCGCCTCCTGCGGGGCGAGACCGCCGCCGATGAAGGACAGCGACGCCTCGAAGACGATCGCGTCGGCCACCATGACGGTGACGAAGACGAGGATCGGGGCGGCGCAGTTGCGCAGGACGTGCCGCCAGAGGATGTGCGGTCGCCGGGCACCGATGATGCGCTCGGCGGCCACGTAGTCCTCGCCGTACTGGGACAGCACGTTGGCGCGGACGATGCGCGCGACCGACGGCGTGAACACGAAGCCGATCGCGATGACGAGGACCAGCAGGCTGTTCTTGCCGAACGAGATGATCAGCAGCGCGGAGAGCACGATCGTGGGGAAGGCCATGACCACGTCGAGGCAGCGCATGATGATCTCGTCGACGACTGTGCGGCTGCTGCCGGCGACGGCGCCGAGGATCGCGCCGAGCACCAGCGCGATGCCGGCCGCGCCGAACCCGACGATCAGGGAGCGCCGGGTGCCGGCGACCAGCCGGGAGAAGACGTCGCGGCCGAGCTTGTCCAGGCCGAACCAGAAGTCGCCGTTCGGGCCGGTCAGCGCCGGTCCGAGCCCTGTCTGGGTGGGGTCGTGGCGCAGCAGCAGCGGGGCGAGCACGCCGACCACGACGATGAGCGCGACGAAGCCGAGCGCGAACCGGGCCGCGAGACCGAGCCGGGCGAAGGCCATGCCGGGGCGGGACAGCCGCGTGGTGAGGGACCGGCGCATCAGTGGCCTCCGCGCAGTCGGGGGTTGGCGAAGAGGTAGAGGATGTCGACGACCAGGTTCACCAGGACGAAGCACAGCGCGATGGTCAGCACGGTGCCCTGGGCGAGCGCGGTGTCGTTCTGCTGGACGGCGCTCATGATCTGGGTGCCCATGCCTGGTAGCGAGAAGATGGCCTCGATGACGACGGTGCCGCCGATGAGGTAGCCGATCCGCAGGCCGAGCGCGGTGAGCGGGTTGACCAGCGCGTTGCGCAGCACGTTGCGGCCGATCACCACGCGCGGCGGCAGTCCGGCGCCGATCGCGGTGCGGACGTAGTCCTTGTCGAGTTCCTCGACCATCGACGTGCGGACGATGCGGGCCAGCGAGCAGCCGACCGGTACGGCCAGCGCCAGCGCGGGCATGGCCAGCGACTGCAACCACAGACCGACCGAGTCGGCGGGGTTGACGTAGCCGCCGGTCGGGAAGATCGGTCGGCGGACGGAGAACTCCTGGATGAACAGCAGGGCCAGCCAGAACGAGGGCGTGGCGATGCCGGCCATGGAGACGATCCGGATGACCTGGTCGGGCCAGCGGTCCCGGTACAGGGCGGCCGGGATGCCGAGCGCCAGCGCGATGACGAGCGCGCCGACGACGCCGAGCGCGGTGAGCTGGATGGTCAGCGGCAGCGCCATGGCGATCTTCTCGGCGACCGGGACCGACGGCGGGAACGTCATGCCGAGGTCGCCGCGGACGAGGTCGCCGAGGAAGTGCAGGTAGCGCAGCGGCAGCGGATCGTTCAGGCCGTTGGCGGCACGGAACGCCTCGACCTGCGCCGGCGTGGCCTGGTCACCGAGGACTGACAACGCCGGGTCGATCGGGGAGAACTGCATGATCACGAAGACGAAGAGCGTGATGCCCAGCACCAGGGGGATCAGCGTCAGGAATCGTCGTGCGACCAGGTTCAGGACGGTCAGCATGGATTCTCTTTCTCGTGGCGGGGCGCCGGGACGTCCCGCCCGGCCGCACGGGTCACGTGGGCCGGGCGGGACGTCTGCGGGGCCGGAACCCCGCGCGTGGGCTCAGCCGGTCCGGCCGGTGCCCAGGAAGTACAGGCCGGTGGTGGAGGCGCCGGAGAAGCCGTCCACCTTGGCCGGGTCGTACGCGGTGACGACCTTGGTGTGCAGGATCGGGTACAGCGGCACCTGGTCCGCCGCCATGTCCAGGGCCTGCTTCCACAGCGCCTTGCGGGCCGTCTCGTCGGAGGTCTGCGCGGCCTTGTCCAGCAGGTCGCCCATGGCCTTGCGGTCGGCGTCGCTCCAGCGGTAGCGCTGGCCCGGCCAGGTCTCGCCGAAGTAGTACCAGCGCATCAGCAGGTCGGTGTCGACGCCGAAGACGCTCGGGTCACCGGTGGCCATGAGCACCCGGAAGGTGTCCTTGGGGACGATGTCGCCGTAGATGGCCGAGGACGGCACGGTGTTCAGCGTGGCGTTGACGCCGATCTTCTTCCACTGCTCGATGACCAGCGGGGCGACGTCCTTGACCACCGAGCTGTCGGTGGTGTCGAGCCGGAACGACAGGTTGGTGACGCCGGCCTCCTGGAGCAGGGCCTTGGCCTTGTCCGGGTTGTAGTCGTAGACGGTGGCGGCCTTCTGGTAGGCCTTGTTGCCCTCGTCGAGGTAGCTCGTCGCCGGGCTGCCGTAGCCGTTGAGCGCGGTCTTGATGACCGCTTCCTTGTCGATGGCGTAGTGCAGGGCCTGGCGCACCCGCTTGTCGCTGAACGGCGCGGCGGAGTTGTTGAACATGAGGAAGACCTGGTTGAAGGCCTGCTTCACGTCGATCGTGTACTTGTCCTTGAGCGAGTCGACGTTCAGGTAGGGCACGGCCTCGATGGCCTGCACCCGGCCGCCCTGCAGGTCCGACACGCGGGCCGACGCCTCGGTGGTGGTGTTCCACGTCATCGTCTCGACCTTGGCGGCGCGCGGGCCGTTGTAGTTCGCGTTCTTGCTCAGCTTGATGCCGGATTCCTTGGACGCGCTGTCCACCTTGAACGGGCCGGAGCCGATAGGGGCGGTGTCGAACGCCTTGGCCGCGGCGGCGTCGCCGGTCTTGGCCTTGGGGACGATCTTGATGACCGCGATCCGCTCGCTGAACAGGGCGAACGGGTACTTCAGCTTGAACTCGACGGTCGTCGCGTCCTTGGCGGCGACGCTGTCGAGGAACGACACGAAGCCCTGCATCAGCGGCGGCGCCTTCGGGTCCGCGGGCTTGAGCACGCGGGTGAAGGACCAGGCCACGTCCTCGGCGGTGACCGGGGTGCCGTCGGAGAACTTCGCCCCGTCACGCAGCGTCACGGTGTAGGTCCGGCCGTCGGCCCCGGGGGTCGGGTCGCTCTTGGCCAGGGCGTTGTAGGGTTCCCGCGTGATCGGGTCGAGGTCGACGAGGCCCTCGAAGACGTGCTGGTTGACCGCCGTCGCCACGGCCGAGGAGGCGTTGCTGGGATCGAAACCGCTGGAGAGCGTGAAGGCCAGCGTGGCCTCGATGGACGTGCCCCCCTTCCCGTCGCCCACGGCGTTGGTCGAGGCGGGACCGCCACTGCAGGCCGCCAGCGCGACCGCGAGGCCACCCGCGAGGGTGGCGACGGCCAGGGAGCGGACGCGGCCCCGGGGGACGCGCCGGCTCCTCGACGGCTTACCGGTGGTGCTCACGTAGCTGCCTCCATAGGCTCTTCATGCGCTCGCGTGACCGCTCGCGCTCGGGGATGTGAAGCATAAGGTGTATGACGTCTGATGTCTGATGCCGGTAGGGTGAGGGTGTCAGATTCGGGAACGAAGGGCAAGGGGCAGATGACGACCATTGACGCCAGTCCGCTACGCGGCGCCGAGCGGCCCAGCCCTCGCAGGCAGGAGGTCGCCACCAGGATCAAGGAGTACATCCTGCGCAACCGCCTGAAGCCGGGAAACCTCCTGCCCACCGAGGCGGAACTGTGCGAGGCCGTCGGCGCCAGCCGATCCAGCGTCCGCGAGGCCGTCAAGATCCTCTCCGCGCTCGACATCGTCGAGGTGCGCCACGGGCACGGCACGTTCGTCGGCCGCATGTCCCTCAACGCCCTGGTGGAGAGCCTGACCTTCCGCGGGCTGCTCAGCGGCGAGGACGACCACCGCGTACTGGCCCAGGTCGTCGACATCCGCCAGACGCTGGAGCAAGGGCTGGCCGCCACCGTCATCGACGCCTTGGACGAGCAGCACCGGTCGGAGCTGTCCGCGCTCGCCGACGAGATGCACAGCCGGGCGGCCCGGGGCGAGGACTTCCTCGACGTCGACCGCGCGTTCCACCTGAAGCTGATGGAACCCCTCGGCAACGACCTGCTGGTCCAGCTGACCGAGGCGTTCTGGCAGGTGCAGGCCATCGTCGCGCCCACGCTGCAGACCGAGCCGGAGGACCGGGTCATCACCGCCCAGCGGCACCAGGCGATCGTCGCCGCCCTCACCGCCGCCGACGCGGCGGCGCTGCGCTCGGCCGTCGCCGAGCACTACGCGCCCATCCGGGCGAGCATCGCCCGCGCCGCGCAGACCTGATCCGCCGTACGCCGGGGCCTGTCGTTCGAGCCTGATCGAAGGTCTCTGTCCCGGGGCTCGCCCCGCGCCGAAGCTGTCTTCTGACGGGCGCATCGGGCGCCCCGGACGGCCGAGGTGCATGTCATGGCGGTGGTGTCGCGCCGAACGCGGTCATTGTGGTACGCCGTCGCGGTCCCCGCCGCTCTCGCGGCGGCGGTGGCCGGGGCGCTGGGCGCCCGCCCGGACATCGCGCCGCCGTCCGAGGGTCACGCCTCGGCCGGGCCGCCCGCGGCGAGCGCGGCCGCCGTGCCGGTCCCGCCCGTCTCCGGTACGCCCGCCGAGGTGCGGTACGCCGCCACGCAGGCGCTGATCCGCGACTGCATGCAGCGTCGCGGGTTCCGCTACTGGCCGGTGCCCCGGCAGCCGGTGCCGGAGCTGCGCGAGTTCCCGTACGTCCTCGACGACGTGTCCTACGCCCGCCGGCACGGATACGGCACCGCCCTGGAACGCCGCCTCCAGGAGACGATGGCGGCCGACCCGAACGTGCGGTACGTACGGGACCTGCCCCCGGAGCGCGGCGCCGCCGCCGTACGCGCGGTGAACGGCGACCCCGGCGAGCCCGACGCCCTGCGCGCGACGCTGCCGGCCGGCGGGGTGCTGCGCCGCAGCAGTCACAGCTGCACGTCCGAGGCGGAGCGACAGCTCTATCGCGACCTGCCCGGCTGGTACCGCGTCACCAGGATCACCGACAACCTGGCCGGGCTGCGCGTCGGCCGGGTGCTCGCCGACCCCCGCTACGCCGACGGTGTGAGGGCGTGGCGGCGGTGCATGCGCGCCGCCGGGCACGACTCCGCCGACCCGGCATCGGCCCGTGCGTCGGCACCCGAGCCGACGTCCGGCTCCGTCACGCCCGGCGAGATCCGGCTCGCGGTGTCCGAGGCGACCTGCGCGACGCGGACCGGGCTCGGCCGGCTCGCCCGGCGGCTCGACGCCGAGCACCGCCGCGCCCTCGACCGGCAGTTCCACACCGAGGTCGCCGAACGGCTCCGCCTGGAGTCCGCCGCGCTGCCGCGGGCCCGCGCCGTGCTGGCCGCCGGCTGACCCACCCCAAGACTTCCGTGGCGGCCCGCCACGGCAGAACCCGACCGGAGGGAAGCATCATGAGAGCAGTACGGTCCGTGCTGGCCACAGTGGCCGCGGCGGCAGCCGCGCTGGCCTTCACCGCCACCGCCGCCCAGGCCGCGCCGCGGCCGACCCCGCACGCCGACGCGCAGCGTGCCGCCGCGGGCAGCGGCTACCTGTACGTCAGCCAGGACGCCAACTGGGCCGGCCGGTGGTGCTGGTGGTACAACGCCGACAACAACTGGGACACGATCAACACGGCGGAGAACGCCAACTGCGACAACAACAACCGGGCCAGCATGCGCAACCTGGCGTCCTCGGCGTGGAACGACTCGAACGGCGGCCGGCCGGTCGCCCTCTACATCCACCCCGACTACACCGGCGCGTACGCCTGCCTGGGCGCCGGCGACGCGTGGGACAACCTCACCGGCGTCTGGTTCAGCTGGGGCTCCAACCGGGACGGCTACATGGCGAACGCCAACGACAACATCGCCTCCCACCGGTGGCGCACGAGCTGCAGCGCGGGCTGAGCCGACACACGGCGGGGCGGCAGCCGTGCGGCTGCCGCCCCGCCCTATCCCTATTCAGTGATAGATGTCAATGTCGCAGACGAGACTGAGCGCGGCGGCACACGTCGGAACACTGTGCGTCATGGGGACGCTGCGCATCCACTTCACGGCCGGGGACCTCAGCCGCACCCGGCTGGCGGCCCGGCCCGATCCACTGTGGGAGATCATCTGCAGCCTGCACCGCCTCCAGACCCGGGCCGGTTACGCGGGTTACGCCCGGTGGCACCGGCAGATCCGCCCGGACCTGGAGCGCGCCGGTCTCGTCCCGGTCGTCCGCGAACGGCTGCTGCCCGTCGCGCCGCTCAAGCGGTACTTCCCCGACTTCCTCACCCCCGGCCCGGTCACCGACCTCGACGAGGGGATCGACCGGGTGCTCGGCACCCCGGCCCGGCGGATCCGCACCGAACTGGGGCGGATGGTGACGCCCGTCGACAGCGCCTGGCTGGTCGACCTGGCCGCCGGCCGGCCCGCCGCGCGACACGGCCTCGGCGACGCGCTGCGCGCCTACTTCCGGGTCGCGCTCGCTCCGTACTGGACGCAGATCACCGCCGCCGTCTCCGGCGACCGGGCGCTGCGCGGGACCTGGGTCCTCGACAGCGGCGCCGGGCAGATCCTCGACGACCTGAGCCCGGAGACCTCCTGGGATTCGCCGGTGCTGTCCGTGCACGGCTACCCGGAGGACCGGGACATGCATCTCGACGGCCGGGGCATCACGCTGGTCCCGTCGTACTTCTGCTGGCACGCGCCGATCACACTGGCCGATCCCGAACTGCCGCCGACGCTCGTCTATCCGGCACGCCGGCAGCGACCGGAACCGACGCCGCCGGCGGGCTCGCAACGCCGGCTCGGGCCGCTGCTCGGCCACACCCGGGTGGCGGTCCTGCGCGCCGCCGCGAGCGGCGCCACCACCGGTGAGCTGGCCCGGCGCGCCCGCATCTCGCCGGCCACGACCAGCCATCACACCACCATCCTGCGCGAGGCCGGGCTGATCACCAGCCAGCGGCACGGCAACCTCATGCTGCACCGGCTCACCGCGATGGGCGAGGCGCTCCTGGGCGAGACGCCCGGGCAGGACGGCTGAAGGCTCGCGAACCGGACGGGGACGTCGACCGGAACCGATCCTTGACGGGCCGGGGTGAAGCCGCCTAGCGTGCAGACATCGGACATCTGACGTCAGATTGATGCCCGATTCCCCCTCCCCCGTCCCCGAAAGGAACCACGTGTCCCCTCGCCGCGCCATACCGCGCCGCGCAACCGTCCTCGCGGCGGCCGCCCTCACCCTGCTCTCCGTACTGCCCGCCACCGCGGCCCAGGCCGCCGCCCCCGCCGGCGTGACCGCCACCGTCGGGGCCGACTGCACCGCCGGCCGGCTGCTGCTCGACCTCGACAACCGCAGCACCACGACGCAGACCTACACCGTCACCTGGCCGGGTCGCTCCGGCTCGCCGTGGACCCGCACGGTCGCCGCCGGTGGCACCGCCGAGCTGTACTGGACGCTGTCCCCCGGCACGCCGTACACGCTGCGCACCACGACCCCGACCGGTCTGGACGACACCACCAGCGGCATCTTCCACTGCGGCACCGGCATGTCCGCGCTGGCCGGCTTCGACTGCACGAACGGCCGCCTCCAGCTCGCCCTGGAGAACCGCACCACGACGGCCCGGGACTTCACAGTCACCTGGCCCGGACGCACCGGCTCGCCGTGGACCCGCACCGTCGCCGCCGGCGGCAACTACCTGCACTACTGGACCGTCGGCGCCGGCACCCCGTACACGCTGCGGGTCACCGCGCCGGGTTTCGACACCACGCTGCGCGGCACCACCTCCTGCGACCTCGCCGCCGGTAACCCGCAGCTCGCCACCACCACGCTGCTGACCACGCAGACGGTGATCCGCGACCTCAACGGAGCCGGTGGCCGGTACGACGGCACCGTCGCCTCGGTCCGCATCCCCGGCCTGGCCGTCACCAACAACGGCACCGTCGTCGCCGTGGCCGACGCGCGCGTGAACGGCTCGTACGACCTCGGCGGCGGCACCAACAACATCCAGATCGTGATGATCCGCAGCACCGACGGCGGCCGCACCTTCGAGCAGCCCCGCGTCATCCACGCCCCGCCCACCACCAGCGAGGGCGTCGGCGACCCCAGCCTGCTCGTGGACCGCGCCACCGGCGTCGTCTACTGCTTCTTCACCTACTCCCCCCGGCCCGGCATCAGCTTCTGGTCCGGCGGCTCCGGCCTGAACACCGCCGACGACCCGAACAGCATGCACCTGCGTTACATCACCAGCCGGGACAACGGCGCCACCTGGAGCGCGCCGGTCGAGCTGAACCCCGCGGTCAAGGACCCCACCTGGCGGCAGGTGTTCTTCTCCTCCGGCCACGGCATCCAGACCAGCACCGGACGCCTGATCCAGCCGATCGCCTACCGGGACTCCGCCGGCACCAGCCACGCCGCGAACATCTACAGCGACGACCACGGCGTGACCTGGCGCCGCGGCGGATCCGCCGGCGGGAACATCAACGAGAGCAAGGCGATCGAGCGCGGCACCGGCGCGGTGGTGCAGAACATGCGGCACAACTCGACCCGCAGCCGGTTCTACGCCACCTCCGCCGACGGGGGCGCGACGTTCGGTACGGCGACGGCGAGCGCCCTGCTGCCCGACCCGCTGTGCAACGCCGACGAGATGTCCTACCTGCGCCCCGCCGAGGTCGGCGCGAACCGGGCGCCGGTACGCACCCGCACGGCGCTGTTCAGCAACAACGCGCACCCGACCGCGCGCAACGACCTCACCGTACGGCTGTCCACCGACGACGGCGCGACCTGGCCGGCGCGGGCGCTGGTCAAGCCCGGCGGCGCCGGCTACTCGACGATGGCGGTCCTGGCCGACGGCACGGTCGGCAACCTGTACGAGGTGGGCAACACCGGCGGCATCTACTTCGCCCGGTTCAGCCTCGACTGGGTGAAGGGCGCCTGACCGCCGTGTCCCGCCCGGACGGCGTCGTCCGGGCGGGGCACGGTCAGCGCTGCCAGCGGACCACGCCACCGACCACCGTCAGTGCCACTGTCAGATCCCGCAGCCGCGCCGGTTCGACCCGGTACGGGTCGGTGGGCAGCACGATGAAGTCGGCGAGCATGCCGGGGCGCAACCGGCCCTTCAGGTGCTCCTCGTAGGAGGCGTACGCGCCGGCCTCGGTGAAGCACCGCAGCGCCGTGTCCAGGTCGAGCCGCTCGTGCGGGTCGACGCCGCCGGGCGGGGTGCCGTCGGGCTGCTGGCGGGTCACCGCGGCGTGGATGCCGAAGAACGGGTCGGGGTCCTCCACCGGGGCGTCCGACCCGAACGCCACTGTGGCCCCGGCGTCGAGCAGGCTGCGCCAGGCGTACGAGGCCAGGCCCCGGCCGGCGAGCATCCGGGTGGTGAGCGGGATGTCGCTGGTGCAGTGGGTGGGCTGCATCGAGGCGATCACGCCGTGGCGGGCGAGCAGCGGCACGTCGTCCGGCAGCAGGTGCTGGGTGTGCTCGATCCGGTGCCGCAGCCGCGCCACCGGGCCCGGACCGGCCGACTCGCGCCAGCGCGCGTACGCCCGCAGCACCATCCGGTTCGCCGCGTCGCCGATGGCGTGCGCCGCCACCGCGATCCCGGCTCCGGCGGCGGTCGCCACCAGCCGCTCGAACTCCGCGGCCGGGGTGACGGCGATGCCGTGGTTGCCGGGCTCGCCGTCGTACGGCTCGGTCATCAGGCAGGTGTGCGAGCCGAGCGCGCCGTCGGTGAAGATCTTCACCGGGCCGGTGCTCAGCCAGCGGTCTCCGTCGCCGGTGGCCCAGCCGGCGTCGATCGCCTCGTCCAGGGCGGTGGCGGGGATCGTCTTGTGCACCCGCAGCGGCAGCTCGCCCCGGGCGTACAGCGTCTCGTAGGCGGCACGGGCGTCCTGCCCGTCGAGGTCGTGGATGCCGGTCAGGCCGGTGGCGAGCAGCCGGGGCAGGTGGACGCGGAGCTGCGCCACCAGGTCACCGGCGTGCGGGGAGCGCACCACCGCGTACGCCGCGTCGGCCGCCGCCTCGCGCAGGATGCCGGTCGGCTCGCCGTGCTCGTCCCGCGCGATCTGCCCGCCGGGCGGGTCGGGGGTGGTGGCGTCGATGCCGAGGCGGGCCAGGGCGGCGCTGTTCACCCAGATGGTGTGGCCGTCGATGCTCGGCAGCGCCGCCGGCCGGTCCGGGCAGACCCGGTCCAGGTCGGTGCGGGCCGGCTGCACCGGCCGGGTCCATCTGTTGCTGTCCCACCCGCCGCCGAGCAGCCAGGCGTCCGGCGGCAGCGCGGCGGCGTGTCCCGCGATCCGGGTCAGCGCCTCGTCGAGGCTCGCCGTGCCGCGCAGGTCCACCTGGTCCAGCCCGCGCACGTAGGACGCCGCGTGGATGTGGCTGTCGATCAGGCCGGGCAGCACGGCCATCCCGCCGAGGTCGACGTGGCGCGCGCCGCCGCCGGCCCGGTCCCGGCATCCGGCGAGGTCGCCGACGGCGACGATCCGCTCGCCGCGGACCAGCATCGCCTCGGCGTACGGGCGGTCCGGGTCGAGGGTGTGGATGCGGGCGTTCTCGTAGACCGTGCCGCTCATGGGCTCCCCTGCCTCGGCGCTCGTACGGAGTGTCAGGACGTGCGGACCGGCGCCGTCTCCTCCGGCTCACCGGCCCGGTCCGCGCGGATCCGGTCGATGTGGTCGGCCAGCTCGTCGGTGATCAGCAGGTCCCGCCGGATGTCGTCGTGCGGGTACGCGGTCCGCCCGACCATGTGCGCCGCGACCGGGGCGGTGGCGAGCTGGAACAGGCCGACGAGGACCAGCGTGGTGATGTCCACCCCGGTACGCAGCCGCAGCGCGCAGCCGAGCAGCACCAGCAGCAGCCCGAGCACCTGCGGCTTGGCGGCCGCGTGCATGCGTGACAGCACGTCCGGGAAGCGGACCAGCGCGATGCCCGCGGCGAGGCAGAGCAGGGCGCCGGCGATCAGGCAGACGCTGGCGACGATGTCCAGGATCGCGTCGGCGGTCACTTCGGGCTTCTCCGGGACGCGAACCGGGCGACGCTCACCGAGCCGACGAAGCCGACGAGCGCGAGGACGACGAGGACCGGCAGCGCTGTGGCGTCCCGGCTGTAGGCCGCCTCGGTGGCGATGGCCGCGACCGCGACGGCGAGCAGCACGTCGGTGGCGACGGCCCGGTCGAGGATGGACGGCCCGCGGATGATGCGGACGAGGGTGAGTCCACCGGCCGCGACGAGCAGCGCGGTGACGATCACGGCGACGACGGTCACGTCGGTGCTCCTTCCAGTTCGACCGAACCGGCGGGTTCGGCCTCGTCGTGGCGGATCCGGTCGCGCTCCTCGGCCGAGCCGACGGCGGCGACGATGCGCGCCTCCAGCTCCAGCACGCTGCGCCGGAACCGTTCCACCTCGTCGGGGCTCCGGATGCCGATGACGTGCACGTAGAGCGTCCCGGTACTCCGGTCGGCCTCCAGGATGAGACTGCCCGGCACCAGCGACAGCGCCTCGGCGTTGAGGGTCAGGTTGAGGTCGGTGTTCACCCGCAGGCGCACCGCGATGATCGCCGAGTGCGGGTGCCCGGGCCGGACGGCCAGCCAGGCCACCTGGGCGGACGCGACCACCAGGTCGTACAGGAAGCGGACCAGGAACCGCAGCAGCGGCACCGGCCGGATCCGGCCGGCGAACGTGACAGGGGGCAGCGGGAAGACGACGAGCAGCACGGCAGCGACCACGAGTCCGCTGATCACGTTGGCCCAGCTGAAGGTGCCCCACAGCAGCACCCAGACGGTGACGAGGCCGGTCACCGCGATGGCCCGGTTGCGCCAGCGGTCACGGCGGGTCAGTGGCGCTTTCGGCTGACTGGTCACGGCGGTCCCTCCGGGAACACGGCCTCGACGTACGGGGCACGGCGCAACAGGTCGTCGGCGGCGTCGGTGCTGATGTCGAACAGCGGTCCGGCCACCACCGTCAGCGCCAGACCGAGCACCACGAGGGCGGCGGTGGACACCGTCATCAGCCGGGGCAGCACCGCCCCGGCCGGCGCCGGGCCGTCGTGCGGCTGCTCGGCGCCGTCGGTGCGGGCCGCCTGGTCGGCGTCGCCGGGCTCCGGCATGTCCGCGTGCGGGGCCCGCCAGAAGGCGAGGTTCCACACCCGGGCGATGGCGTAGAGCGTGAGCAGGCTGGTGAGCAGTCCCCCGGCGACGAGCGACCAGGCCAGGAACCCGCCGTCGTCGACGCCGGCCTGGACCAGGCCGAGCTTGCCGAGGAACCCGGAGAACGGTGGTATGCCGGCCAGGTTCAGCGCGGGCACGAAGAACAGCACGGCGAGCAGGGGCGACAGCCGGGCCAGGCCGCCGAGGCGGTCCAGCGCGGTGCTGCCGCCGCGTCGTTCGACCAGGCCGGCGGCGAGGAACAGCGTGGTCTGGATGGTGATGTGGTGCACCACGTAGAAGATCGCCGCGGACAGGCCGAGCGGGGTGGTCAACCCGACCCCGAACAGCATGTACCCGATGTGGCTGACGAGCGTGAACGACAGCAGCCGTTTGATGTCCGACTGGGCCACCGCGCCGAGGATGCCCACCACCATGGTCAGCGCCGCTATCACCATGAGCAGGTCGGCGGTGCGGCCGCCGGGGAACAGCAGCGTCTCGGTACGGATGATCGCGTACACGCCGACCTTGGTGAGCAGGCCGGCGAAGACCGCCGTCACCGGGGCGGGCGCGGTCGGGTAGCTGTCCGGAAGCCACGCCGACAGCGGGAACACCGCCGCCTTGATCCCGAACGCGAGCAGCAGCATGCCCTGCAGCACCAGGCGGATGTCGTCGGGCAGCGCGTCCAGGCGGTCGGCGAGCTGCGCCAGGTTCAGCGTGCCGGTGGCGGAGTAGACCAGGCCGATCGCCACCAGGAAGATCAGCGACGAGAGCAGGCTGACCACGACGTACGTGGTGCCGGCCCGGATCCGCGTCTCGGTGCTGCCGAGCGTCAGCAGCACGTAGCTCGCCACCAGCAGGATCTCGAAGCCGACGTAGAGGTTGAACAGGTCGCCGGAGAGGAAGGCGTTGCAGACGCCCGCGGTCAGCACCAGGTAGGTCGGGTGGTAGACCGACAGCGGCGTCTCCTCGTTGCCGTCGGCCATGCCCTGCCCGATGGAGTAGACGAGCACGCACAGGGTGACCGAGGCGGACACCACGAGCATCAGCGCGGCGAGCTGGTCGGCGACGAGCACGATGCCCATCGGGGCCACCCAGCCGCCCACCTCCACCACGAGCGGGCCGTCCAGCGAGGAGCGGACCAGGAGCATCGCGGCCACCGCGACGGTGGCGGTGAGCACGATGATGCTGACCCACCGCTGGGCGCGGGCCCGGCGGGCGAGCAGCAGGGTGAGGGCGGCGCCGAGCAGCGGCATCACCACCGGCAGCGGGACGAGCCAGGTCATCGGACGGCCTCCGCCTCACCGGCGGCGAGCACCCGGGCCTCGGGGCTGCCGTCGTCGGCCTCGAAGTTGTCCGAGTCCGAGGTGCCCGGGCCCTCGTCCCGGTCGGCCAGCTCCATGATCCGGCGGTCCTCGACGTCGTCCTGCACCTCGTCGTGCCCGTTGAGGTGCCAGCTCCGGTAGGCCAGGGCGAGCAGGAACGCGGTCATGCCGAGCGTGATCACGATCGCGGTCAGCACCATCGCCTGCGGCAACGGGTCGGACATGTCCTCCTGGGCGGTGGTGCCGACGATCGGCGGGCCACCGGCCCGGCCGCCGGTGAGCAGCAGCAGGTTCGCGCCGTTGCCGAGCAGGATGACCCCCATCAGGACACGGGTGAGGCTGCGTTCCAGCAGCAGGGTGACGCCGGTGGCGAACAGGACGCCGATCACCACGACGTAGACCAGGTTGGGGACGTTCGGGCTCATACCAGCTCCTCTTCCCGTACGCCGGCCGGTCCGGTCTCCTGTTCGTCGACCTCCTCCTGGCGGTCCATCTCGGCGCCCAGGCTGCGCAGGATGTCCAGGACGAGGCCGACCACGATGAGATAGACGCCGACGTCGAAGAAGACCGACGTCACGAAGTGCACGTGGCCCAGCAACGGCAGGTGGAAGTCGAGCGTCGCGCTCTGGAGGAACTCGCCGCCCAGCAGCATCGCGGCCACGCCGGTGCCGACCGCCACGAACAGGCCCGCGCCGAGCACCAGGCCGGCGTCGACCGGCGCGGCGCCGTTGAGTTCGGTACGCCCACCGGCCAGGTATCGCACGGCGAGCCCCAGCCCGGCGACCAGCCCGGCGGCGAACCCGCCACCGGGAGCGTTGTGGCCGGAGAAGAGCAGGTAGATCGAGAACAGCAGGATGGCGTGGAACAGCAGGCGGGTGACCACCTGGAGGATCACCGACTGCTGCCGGGAGGTCGCGCCGGTGGTGAGCCAGCGCGGGCGCGACGACTGCTGCCGGCCCGCGCCGGGGATGCCGCTGCGCAGGTCCAGCGCGCGGGAGCGGCGGAAGATCAGGCTGGCCACGCCGGTGGCGGCCACGACCAGCACGGCGATCTCGCCCATCGTGTCCCAGGCGCGGATGTCGACGAGCGTCACGTTGACGACGTTCTTGCCGCCGCCGTAGGAGACGGCCTCCTCCGGGAAGCCGACCGAGATCGGCGTGGCGGTCCGGCTGCCCGCCGCCACGTACGCCATCCCGGCGGTGACCACGCCGACGGCGACGCCGAGCGCGACCCGGAACCGCCGGGTGGCGCGGATCGGGCGGGCCGAGAACCGGCGCGGCAGGCGGCGCAGCACCAGCACGAACATCACGATCGTGACGGTCTCCACCAGGAACTGGGTGAGCGCGAGGTCGGGCGCGCCGTGCAGGATGAACATCAGCGCCGTGCCGTAGCCGGTCACGCCGACCAGGATCATCGCGGTCAGCCGGCGGCGGGCCCGCGCGGCCACTACCGCCGCGACCACGATGACCGCGCCGGCGACGGCCTGCAACGGGGTGTCCCAGAGCTGGAACCGCCGGGCCCACGGCGCGCCGGCGAGCACCGCGCCGCCGGGCAGCACGACCAGGACCAGCAGGATGACGCCGAGGTAGAAGGGCAGCGAGCCGCGCTGGGTGGCGCCGGTCAGCTCCACCGCCGCGCGGTCGACCGCGCCGGCCAGCCGGTCGTAGCCGGTGGCGCCGTCGAACGGCAGCCGCGGCAGGTAGGGCCGGCGCCGGTGCAGCAGCAGGAACAGCCCGAGACCGGCGGTCACCGCCAGCGCCGACAGGCCGAGCGCCGGGGTCAGCCCGTGCCAGAGCGCGAGGTGGTAGCCGGGGTCGGCGGTCGGGAACTGATCGGCGTACGGGGCCAGCACCCGGTCCACCGCGGGGGCGAGGACGCCGACGGCGAGACCGGCGAGGGCGAGCACCGCCGCCGGGCCGATGAACGCCGGCTCGATCCGGTGCGGCCGGGTCTCCGCGACGCCGGGCTTGGCGGCGAACGCGCCCCAGAGGAACCGCGCGGTGTACGCGACGGTCAGCGCCGAGCCGGTCACCACTCCGGCGAGCACGACCAGTTCGGTGGTGCCGCCGTGCAGGAACGCCTCGAGCGCGGCCTCCTTGGCCACGAAGCCGATCAGCGGCGGCAGGCCCGCCATCGAGGCGGCCGCGAGTCCGGCGACCGCCGCGAGCACCGGGGCGCGCCGGCCCAGGCCGCTGAGTTCGCGCAGGTCGCGGGTGCCGGTGACGTGGTCGACGACGCCGACGACGAGGAACAGTGTGGCTTTGAACAGGGCGTGCGCCAGCAGCATCGCGGCGCCGGCCAGCGCGGTGTCGCGGGTGCCCGCGCCGAGGATCACCATGAGCAGGCCGAGCTGGCTCACAGTGCCGTACGCCAGCAGCAGCTTCAGGTCGACCTGCCGCAGCGCCGTCCACCCGCCGAGGAACAGGGTGATCAGGCCGCCGGCCAGCAGGACGCCGCGCCACACGGTGGTCTGGCCCACCGCCGGGCCCATGAGCGCGGCCAGGAAGACGCCCGCTTTGACCATGGCCGCGGCGTGCAGGTACGCGCTGACCGGGGTGGGCGCGGCCATCGCGCGCGGCAGCCAGAAGCTGAACGGGAAGATCGCCGACTTGCTGGTCACGCCGAGCAGGACGAGCACCAGCGCGACGGTGAGGTAGCCGCCCTCGGGCAGGTTCCCGGCGATCTCCGACCACCGGTACGAGCCGGCGTGCTGGCCGAGCATCACGAACCCGGCGAGCATCGCCAGGCCACCCAGTGTGGTCACCAGCAGCGCCTGCATCGCCGCGCGGCGGCTGGCCCGTTTGGTCGGGTCGCTGCCGATCAGCAGGTACGAGAAGACGGTGGTGAGTTCCCAGAACACGTACAGCAGCAGCAGGTCGTCGGAGACGACCAGGCCGAGCATCGCGCCGGCGAACGCGACGAACACCGCGGCGAACCGGCCGAGGCCGGGGTCGTCGGAGTGGAAGTAGCGCGCGCTGTAGGCCAGCACGAGGGCGCCGACCCCACCGACGAGCAGCACCAGCAGCCAGGACAGCGTGCCCATGCGCAGCGCGAGTTCCAGGCCGAGCTGCGGCACCCAGGTGACGGTCTCGACGACGGGCCGGCCCGCACGGACCGGTTCGGTGCGGGTCACCGCCCAGATCAGGGCCGCCGCCGGGACGGCCGCCAGCAGGTAGAGCGCCCGCCGACCGAGGAGGCGTACCAGCACGGGGGCGGTCACGGCTGCGAACGCATGGACCGCCACCAGAACCAGCACACACACTCCTCAAGATCGACCTGCGGTACGTCAACCCTAACCGGCGATCCGGCGAGGCGGTATGTCGAGAGAATCACGCGAACGTGTCGTGTCGGCTCCGCTCTGTTTCGGGTAAGGAGTGAGGTTCACTCCGCCCGGTACACCGGTCGGCGTCCGCCGGTCGCCCCGATAGGGTGGTCGGCGTGCTGCCGATGCGAGCCGCCCTGGCGGGCACCACCGGGAACGCGATGCTGATGGGCCTCGCCGAGGTCAGCACGCCGGTCGGCTGGGTGCTGCTGCCCGGCCTGCTCGGCGTCTCGGCCCGGCCCCGGGTGGCGGCGCTGGTGTCGGCGTGGGCGGGCGTGCTGGTCGCGCTGTCAGTCGTCGTACCGGTGATCCCCGGCCACCGCAGCGACCCGCAGGCGCTGCTCGCCTCGGCGGCCGGCCTGGCCGCGGTGCCGGTCCTGGCCTGGGCCCGCCGCCGGACGCGTACCGCGACCGTGGCGCGCGCCGCCGCGCCGCCGGACGTCGCCGTGTTCACCGTGCCGGCCGGGGCCGGGAGCGCCGCGCTGGCGATCTGCGGCACCGCCGGCGAGATCGGCGCCGCCGTCCCGGTCCGCGGCGGTGGACTGCGTGTCCTGCTCGGCACGGTCAGCGGCGCCGCGCTGGACACCCCCGCCGGACCGCGGCGCACAGTGCCGCACCTGGTCGACGCGCTCGACCGGGTGGTACGCGATCTCGCCCCGGCGGGTCACCTGCGTGCCACGATCGTGGACGTGGACCGCGCCGGGGCGGTCCGGGCGGTGCGGTGCGGATCGCCGGATCTCGTGGTCGCAGCCGGGAACCGCGCCGAACCCGCCCGGGTGCCGGACGGGCCGGCGATCGGGTCGACGGAACCGGCCGGACGCGCCACGCCCGGCCCGGTCACCGGCCGCCGGATCGCCGTCGTCGGCACCGGCTTCACCGACGCGCACGGAGAGCGCTGGTTGCGCGTACTCGATCAGGTGGCCGCAGGCGACGACCCGGCGCGGACGGCGCAGCTGCTGACCCGCGGCCCTCGCGGCGGGCGGCGGACCGGCCCGGCGCTGGTGATCGACCCGGAACCACAGTCGCGGGGATGACCGGCGGACCGGCCGGACCCGCCGCCTAGGCTGGTGTGGTGGGCCGGCGTCCGATGCCGGCCCCGTCCGGGGAGACCGCGATGACCGACAACGTCCGCCGGCCGGCACCGGTGGCGGGCGGCGAGGACGAGCAGTGGCTGGCCGAGGTGGCCCGCGAGGCGGGTGCCGACGCGGGCGGCGTGCCGGTGGAGCTGCTCGGCGACTACCTGCGGCTGCTGACCGACGCGGCGGTGACCGGCCGCCGTCCCCGCCGCGCCGAACTCGACGCGGTCGGCGCGCTGGGCCGGCGCGCGGCCGAGCAGGGGATCTCCGCCGGCCGCGCGGTGCGCCTCTACCTGTCCGCGGCGCGGCGTGTCTGGCGGCAGCTTCCCCACCTGGACCGGTCCGACGACAGCGAAGCGGTCCGCGCCGCCGCCGACGCCGTCCTGCACGTGGTCGACACCGCCGTGGCCACGCTCGCCGAGGGGTACGCGGTGGCCCGCCGGGAACTCGTCCGGCGCGAGGAGTCGCTGCGAAGGGAACTCGTCGACGACCTGCTGCGCGGCGACTCCGACCTGGGCGGGCTGGTGGAACGGGCCGAGCCGTTCGGCCTGGACCTGGCCCGGGTGCACCAGGTCGCTCTCGCCGCGCCCGGCCGTCGGCTGCCGGACACGGAGGCGGCGATCAGCGCGCTGGAGCGGGTCATCTTCGACCGGCTCGGTGACCGGGACGTGCTGGTGGCCACGAAGGAAGGGCTGCTCGTGGTGGTCGCCCCGGCGGACCCGGTCACCGCCGACCGGGGCCGCGGCGCCGGAGCGACCGGCAACCTGGGCACGCTGATGCACGGCGAGCTGGACCGGCTGGTGCGGGGCCGGCCGTGGCAGGTGGCGGTGGGCCGCCCGCACCCGGGCGTCTACGGCATCGCCCGCTCGTACGAGGAGGCCCGGGAGGCGCTCACCACGGCGCGGCGCCTGCACAGCGAGGCATCCGTGATCGATGCGCACGACCTGCTGATCTACCGGGTGCTGCTGCGCGACCAGCCCGCCATGGTCGACCTGGTACGGGCGGTGCTGACGCCGCTGGCCCAGGCGCGCGGCGGCGCCGAGCCGCTGCTGGACACACTGAACGAGTACTTCGCCTGCGGCGAGGTGTCGACCGAGGCCGCCCGCCGGCTGCACGTGTCGGTGCGCACGGTCACCTACCGGCTGGCCCGGATCCGGGCGTTGAGCGGCTACGACCCCGCCGACGCGCGGGACCGGTTCACGCTGCACGCCGCCGTGCTCGGCGCGCGGGCGCTGGACTGGCCGCGCCGGCCGCTGCCGGCATAGCGCCGCCGCCGGTCCGGGTCCGCCGCCGGTGTGACAGGCGGCTCAGGCCGGTACGGCGACCAGCTCCGGGAAGCCGAGCAGGTTGGCCAGGGCCGACGCCTCGTCGCGGGTGAGGGTGAGCGTGACCATGCGGTCCGGGTCGTCCGGGTCGTCGTGGACGACGTCGCGCCGGCCGCCGACCTGGTAGTCGATCACGCCGATGCGGCGGCCCTCCTCCGTGGTCAGCGTGTGCCGGACCCCGATGCCGGGGAGGGTCGTACGTTCGATGATCACGGGGACCTCCTTCGGACGCGGCCGCCGTGGGGCCCGCCGGAGCCGGCCGGCGCTAGGGCGACGCGGTGGACGTTCGAGCTGAGCTCGCGTTCTCCATGTGTCAACCATAGCCACGGGGGACGGGCGGATCCGGGTTCCGGCCACCGGCAATCATTGCGCCCTTTGTTGGCCGGTGGCGTGCACTGCCGCGCGTGGTGTTCCAGGCGACGCTGGAGGTCCGAGGCGGTACCCGAGCAGCGAGGAGGTGGTGAGCATGACCCGCACGTCGATGGCTCCGCCACCGGTGTCCGCCGGACTCCTCGCGTCCCGATCTGCGAGCGGCGACCAGAAGCGCGTCTGAGCCCCCGGCCGCCGGCGTCGTCGAGTGAATCCGACGCCCGCGGCCCCGGCCACGCCCCTTCCCCGCACCGTCCACCGCCCGGTTGGGCACCCTGATCCGAGAGAGGTCG
This sequence comes from Micromonospora globosa, assembly GCF_000717585.1. Classification (NCBI taxonomy): domain Bacteria; kingdom Bacillati; phylum Actinomycetota; class Actinomycetes; order Micromonosporales; family Micromonosporaceae; genus Micromonospora; species Micromonospora globosa. The sequence goes on along the minus strand of NZ_JNZR01000002.1, from coordinate 220,293 downwards.
GTATGCCGCACCTTGTCACAGCCATTCGCCCTCCGGCCCGTACCGGCATGCTGATCGGCCGCTCCCACGGCAGCCGCCCGCCGGTCACAGTCGACGCGGCGCCGATCGCCGTGGACCTCGGCAGCAGCCTGCTGCGGATCTGGCTGGGACCGGGCCGGACGCTGAGCGTCCCGCTCGGTCACGGCCTGCGCAGCCCGGTCGTCCGGCGCGGCCGGATCGTCGACGGTCCGGCCTGCGTCTCCGAGCTGCGCCGGATCCTGCGCGACCACCGCACCCCGGTCCCGGTCGGGGCGCTCGTCGTGGCCTGCCGTCCGGTGCTCGCCGCGCCGGCCGAGCAGGAGGCGACGCGCCGCGTGCTCACCGCCGTGCTCGCGCCGTCCCGGCTGCTGTTCCTCGACAGCGTCCGGGCGGGCGCCATCGGCGCCGGCGCCGCCGCCGGCACCCTGCTGGTCGCCGACATCGGCGCCCAGCTCACCGAGGTGGCGCTGCTGGAGGACGGCCGGGTGGTCGCCGCCCGCCGGGCCGAGGTCGGTACCCGGGACCTCAACCACGCGACGACCGCCGCCATGCTCGCCGACACCACCTCCCGGCTGGTACGCGAGCTGCGTCAGGACGCGACACTGCGACCTCTGGTCCGCGACGCGCTGGCCCGTGGCCCGATCGTCATCGGTGACGGCGCCACCCGGCCCGACGTGACCGCCCGCCTGGTCGCCACGCTCGGCGCGACGGTGCACCGCGCCGCGTCACCCCGTACCGCCGCGCTGACCGGCGCCGGCATGGCCGCCATCTCGGCCCTGCGACACCCGCACGACACCCAGCGCCGCCCGGAAAGGAGCGCCTGATCATGACGCACGCCCTCGACCGCACCGACACGTTGCGCGAACTGCTGGACCGGCAGTTCGGCGAGTACACCGACCAGCTCACCGAGCTGACGCTGCACACGCGGCAGCCCGACTACGGCGGCCACGACCCGGACACGCTGCGCCGGCTGATCGAGACCGCCCGGCAGGGCGTCGCGGACACCGCCCAGGCGCTGAAGCGGATGTCCGAGGGCACGTACGGCGTCTGCGAGCGGTGCGGGCAGGACATCCCGACCGCCCGCCTGGAGATCCTGCCCTCGGCCCGCTTCTGCGTGCCGTGCCAGCAACGCCGCTGAGCACGCACGGGGCTGTCGGGGCAGGCGCCGGCCGGTAGCGTCACCGCCATGGATGTCGATGACGTCGCCGGCCGGCTCGGCGTGCCCGCCGAGGAGGTCGACCGGGTTCACCGGCTCGCCGGTGACCGGCCCTCCGCGCCGCTGCCCGACCGGGCGGACGCGCCCGCCCTGCTGGCCCGGCTCGCGGTCCGCCCCGACGACGCCGCCGAGATCCTGGCGGGCTGGCCGGAGCCCGGCTCGCCACTGTGGACCCCGGAGCTGCGCTGGCTGCTCGACCGCTCGATCGCCCTGGTTTGCGCCGACCTCGGCGGCCACGCCTGGCTACCGCCCGGCCCGGCGCTGCCCCGCGAACGGGGCCCGGCCTGGCGGCACCTCTACACGTACGCGTACCTCGCACTGGTCGACGTGGTCCGGGCCTACCACAGCGACCACGGCGTCCCCGACGACGTGTCCTGGGCGACGCTCGCCGACCTGGGCAACAACCTCGCCGTCGACAGGCGGATGAACGGCGAGGGCTGGCCGGTCATGCAGTGCTGGCTGACGCTGCACGCGCGCGGCGGCCTCTACGAGCTGGGCCGGCTCCAGCACCAGCGCGGCGACGCCGAGGCGATCGACCTGCACATCCCGGACGCCGGACCGCTGACCCCGGAGGCGGTCGACGCGTCGCTGGACCGGGCCCGCGCGTTCTTCCCGCGCCACTTCCCCGGCGAGCGCTACACCGCGTTCTCCTGCGGCTCCTGGCTGCTCGACCCGCAGTTGCGCGAGTACCTGCCGGAGGACTCCAACATCGTCCGGTTCCAGCGGCGGTTCACGCTGGAGCCCTACCAGGAGCAGCCCGGGCTGGACGGCGACGTCGAGGTGCTGCGGTTCGTGTTCCGCACCCTGGACACGCCGCTGGACCGGCTGCCGCGCCGTACCGTGCTCCAGCGCGCGGTCATCGACCACCTCCGGGCCGGTCGGCACTGGCAGTGGCGCCGGGGCCGCTTCCCCATGTAGTCACGTCAGCGGCCGCAGGCCGCCCCGGTCCGGACCGGGATGCGGCGGCAGCGGCGCTCCGCGGGCCAGCCAGGCGTCGAGCGCGGCCTGGTCGCCGAACAGCAGCACCGGCGGTCCGGCCGGGTCGGCCGCCCAGGCCCGCAGGCGTCGGCGTGCCCGGCCGAAACCGGTCAGGTGCCACACCAGGATCGAGTCCCGGGACAGCACGCTGCGCAGTGTCTCCCGGTTGCCGTTGCAGATCAGCTCCCCGCCGGCCAGCCGCCGCAGCGTGCGCCGCAGCAGCCGCCGGAACGAGACCCCGCGCGGAAGGTCCAGGCCGATCACCAGGTCGGCGCGGCCGAGGACCACGTCCCGCCAGCCGTGGTACGCGCCGTCGAGGATCCAGCTGTCGCGCCGACAGATCGCCTCGATCCGGCGACGCTGCTCCGCCACCGGCACCTCGACCCAGCCGGGCTCCCACAGCAGGTCGTCGACCGGATGCCAGGGCAGGCCGAACCGCTGCGCCAGATGCGCGGCGAGCGTCGACTTGCCGGAGCCGTGGATCCCCTCGACCAGGATGCGGGCCGGGGCGGTCATGGCAGCAGCGTAGGCACCGCGCGCACCCGGTGCGATCCGGGCGGCCCGGTCAGTGCGCGACGGCGACCGCCGGCGCCGCCTCCAGTCCGGCGAGCTGGGACGGCCGCACGACCGCCAGCAGCACCACCAGCGCCACCACCATGCCGCCGGCCACCACCAGCGCCATCGCCACCGCGCCGGTGCCTAGCACGCCCACCAGCGGCGCGGCCACCGCGCCCACGCCGAACTGCACCGCGCCGAGCAGGGCCGAGGCGGTGCCGGCCGCCTCCCCGTGGCGGGACAGCGCCAGCGCCGGGGCGTTCGGCATGGCCAGGCCCGCCGCCGCCAGCACCAGCCACAGCGACACCAGCAGGGCGGGCAGCCCACCGAAGCCGGTCGCGGCGAACACCACCAGGGCCAACCCGGCCACCGTGCCCGCCACCAGCGAGGTCACCAGGATCCACTGCGACGGGTAGCGCCGCAGCAGCCGCACGTTGTACTGGGTGGCGCCGATCAGGCCGATCGCGCCCGCGCCGAACGCCAGGCCGAACTGCTGCTCGTCGAGCCCGTACCCGTCCTGGAGGACGAACGACGAGCCCGCGACGTACGCGAACAGCGCGGCCATCGCGAGCCCGGCGACCAGGACGAGGCCGACGAAGACCCGGTCCCGCAGCAGCCCGCCGTACGTCATCACGGTCGCGACGACTCCGCCGCGCCGGCGGCGCGCGGGCGGCAGCGTCTCCGGCAGCGCGAGTGTGGCCAGCGCGACGAGCAGCACCCCGAAGACGGCCAGGACCACGAAGACACCGCGCCAGTCGGTCCACCGCAGCACGCCGCCGCCCAGCGTCGGGGCGAGGACCGGCGCCGCGCCCATCACCAGCAGCAGCCGGGACAGCATCGTGGCGAACGCCGACCCGGTGAACAGGTCACGCACCACAGCCATCGCCACCACAGCGGTCGCGGCGACACCGAGGCCCTGCACGACGCGCAGGACGCCCAGGACGGCGATGTTCGGGGCGACCACGCACAGCGCCGACGCCACGATGTGCAGCATCAGACCGGCGATCAGCGGGCGGCGCCGCCCGACCGCGTCCGACAACGGCCCGATCAGCAACTGCCCGACGGCGAGCCCGGCGAGCGTGCCGGTGAGCGTCAACTGGACCGCCGCCGACGTGGTCGCGAAGTCGGTGACGATCGCGGGCAGCGCGGGCAGGTACATGTCGATCGTCAGCGGACCCACGGCGATCAGCGAGCCGAGGACCAGCACGAGCTTGAGCCGCCGGCTCCGGCTCATCAGGTCGCCCGGGGTGGGCGTCGGGGCGGCATCGGTCGTCTGGGGCGTCCCGGCCCGGTCGTGCGACCGGGCGCGGGAGGGTGCGGCACTCACACAGTGAGTCAAATGCGCCCCCGGTGATCACATTCCCGTCCCGGCGAGAGGTAACGCAGGTCACGCGCCCCGGGCGGGCCTCCTCACCGTTGCAGCGCGTCGCCGAGCGCGGCCAGGTACGCCCCGGCCTGCGCCCCGTTGACCAGCCGGTGGTCGTAGGCCAGGCCCAGGTCCGCCACCGTGCGCTCGCGTACCCCGCCGTCGCCGTCGAGCACGACCTCACGGTGCACGTCCGGCACCGACAGGGCACAGGTGACGCCGGGCGGGATGATCGGCCGGGCCACCGTGACGCCGGGTGTGTCGTTGAGCGCGACCAGGACGTTCATGCCGGCCATGTCCTCCTCGCGGAGCCGGCCGCGCAGCGCCTTCATCCGCAGCGCGACCACGGCGTCGGCGAGGTCGCCGAGGTCCAGCCCGGCCGCGTCCCGGATCACCGGCAGGAACAGTCCGGTGCCGACGTCGACGGTGAGCCCGATCGACGGCGCTTCCGCGTCGAGGATCAGGCCGTCGTCGGTGAGCCGGGCGTAGAGAGCGGGGAACCGCTCGTGCAGCGCGGCCACGGCGGCGATGACGACCTCGGTCAGGCCGACCGCGGCGCCGGTCTCGTCGGCGGCGCGGCGGGCGTACGCGAGCGCGGCCGTCACGTCGACGCGCACGGCGGTGAAGGCCACCGGGATCTCCCGGTGCGAGGTGGCCACCACGTCGGCGATGCGGCGCTGTGCGGGTGGCAGCGGCCGTCCCGGCGGCACCGGGGCGGGCACAGCCGGCAGCGGCACCGGGGCGGGCACAGCCGGCAGCGGCACCGGGGCGGGCACGGCCGGCAGCGGCACCGGGGCGGGCAGGATCCGGCCGATGGGTGCGCCCGGCGCACAGTCGGCGCCGACGGCCACGTCCTGGCGCAGCACGCCGGGCTGTGTCGCGGCCAGTTCCTCGATCGCCTTGGACGTCTCGACCGCCGCGACCGGCTCACCGGCCTCGACCGTGGCGCCGTCCACGACCAGCCATTCCAGCAGCACGTAGCTGTCGTCGTTGGGGTTGAGCCGGGGTACGTCCACCGGGACGCCCGACGGCGCCGCCGAGGTCGGATCCGGCGGCGGCGGACCGGCAGGCGAGGAATCGGTGCGCGGCACCGGAACCGCGGCGGGCAGGCGCATGATCTGGTCCAGGATCGCCTCCGTGCCGAGCAGCACTGTCCGTTCCAGGTGCGGCGCGGACGGGATGACCCGGTCGGCGGAGCTGACCAGCTCGACCGGGCCGCGCAGCAGCGGCCAGGCCTCGGCGTGCAGGCGGGCGGCGACCTCGCTCCCCCACGTACCGCCCGCGCTGCTCTCCTCGGCGACGATCACGCCGTGCGCGCCGTCGAGCAGGCCGCGCAGGCCGTCCACGTCCACCGGGTAGAGCCGCGCCGGGACCAGCACCTCGACCGCACGTCCCCGCTCGGCGGCCCGGGTGGCGGCGGCTATCGCCCGGTCGGCGACCCCGCCCGGCGCGATGACGAGCGTGGGCGCGCCGGTGGCGTCCGGGTCGTGGACGCGGGCCCAGTTGCCGTCCGTGCCGCGCAGTTCGAAGGCGAGGCGGTCGTCGACGCGGCCGTCCACGTACCGCCGCCGGGTGTAGAGGACCTTGTCCTCGAACAGCATCGCCGGTTCGTCGCGGCGCAGCGCGGCGGCCAGCACGTCGGCCGCGTCGTGCAGCGGGGACAGCTCGTAGAGCGCGAGGTGCGGGATGCCGATGAAGTGCTTCTGCGGGCTCTGGCTGTGCGTCGCGCCGTAGCCCCGCCCGCCGCCGACCGGGCAGCGGATCACCACCCGCATCGGGGTCCGCTCGCCGTACATGGAGACGGACTTGGTGATCAGGTTGAGGATCGGGTCGAAGGCGAGACCGGCGAAGTCCCCGAACATGATCTCGACGATCACTGTGTCGCCGCACAACGCCAGGCCGCCCGCGACGCCGGTGATGCCGTTCTCGCTCAGCGGCGTCGACAGCACCCGGTCCGGGTAGGCGGTGGAGAGCCCCTGGGTCACCTTGAACGCCCCACCGTACGGGTCGGCGACGTCCTCCCCCAGCAGCCAGGCCCGCTCGTCGGCGGCGAACAGCGCGTGCAGGGCCCGGTTGAGGTTGCGGCTGACCCGTTCGGCGCGCGTCACGCCGCCGCTCCGCGCGCGAGCGGCCGGGCCAGCACCTCGGCCGAGACCTCCGCCACCCGCTGCCGGGCCCGCGCGTCGGCGGCCGCGAACCGCTCCGGGTACGCCTCGGCGTACCGCTGGAGCCAGTCGAGGCGGCGCAGCCGGTCGAGTTCGCCGGCGGGCCGGGTGTCGTCGCCCTTGCTGTGCGGGCCGAGCCGGACCGTGTGCTGCACGAGCACGTGCGGCGTCCGGGTGGCGCGGACCCGCTCGACGTGCGGCGCGGCGGCGGCGCGCACCTCGGTGAGGTCGAGCGATTCGGACTCGCTGACGGTGATGCCGAACCCGGCGACCCGGCCGGCGATGGTGCCGGCGAGCTGCGCGGTGGTCGGGGTGGACTGGGCGATCCGGTTGTGCTCGACCACCACGAGCAGCGGCACCCGCCACAGCGCGGCCATGTTCAGCGCCTCGTAGACAGCGCCCTCGCCCCAGGTCCCGTCGCCGATGTACGCCACCACCATCGCGTCCTGCCCGGCGCGGTTGAGGTGCAGCCCCACGCCGACAGCGGCGGGCAGGCTCTCCCCCTGCACGCCGGTGGACAGGAACCGGTCCCGGCGCAGGTGCTGGCTGCCGCCGTACCCGTGGCACACCCCGCCCTCGCGGCCGAGCAGTTCCGCCAGCAGGCCCGCCGGGTCGCCGCAGTGCGCCAGGTAGTGCCCGTGGCCGCGGTGGTTGCTGAACACGAAGTCGCCGGTCAGCAGCGGGGCCAGCGCGACCGGGACGTACTCCTGGCCGAGGCAGGTGTGCGTGGTGCCGGCGAGGTGACCGTCGGCGTACAGGCGCAGCAGGTGCTCCTCGAAGCGGCGGATGAGCAGCCCCGTGTCGAGGTCGGCGTCGTCGAGCGGGGCCGGGGCGGTTGTCACTCCGGCACACCCCGCTGGGCGAGCAGCGCGCGCAGGTCGGCCACCGACCGCACGGTCCGGATCTCCCGGGGCGTCAGCGAGATCCGGTACGCGTCCTCGACGGCCGCGACGATCTGGAGGTGACGCAGGCTCACCCACGCGGCGCTGGTCGCGGGGCCGGTCTGCGCGTCGACCTGGTCGACGGGCAGTTCCAGCGCGTCGGCGACGAGCCGCACCAGCCGGCTGGACATGCTCATACCTCGATGATCGTACAGGCCCAGTGGGTGCCCCGGCCCAACGAGATCAACGCGACCCGGTCGCCGTCGTGCAGCTCACCGGCGTCGAACAGGCGGCTCAGTCCGAACAGCTGGTCCGCCGCGCCGAGATGCCCGTACTCGGCCGCCAGCTCCCGGTTGGTCCGCTCCGGCGGCACCTTGTGGGCCTCGGCGAGCGACGTCATGGCGCGTTCGTTGTCGGCGACCAGGATCAGCCGCGCCAGGTCGGCGACTGTGACGCCGGCTCGCTCGCAGGCGCGTTCGGTGACCCGCACCATCCGCTCGTCGAGGTGGCGGGCGTACTGCGCGAACTGCTCGGGGTCGTAGTCGAAGAACTCCATCACGTGCCACACGTCGCGGGCGGCGGGCGGCTCGGCGCCGGGTGCGAACGGCGCCGCCGCGCCACCGCCGTCGAGCCGGTAGAACCCGGCGTAGCGGCCGTCGGTGGCCGCCTCGGTGACCTGCCAGCGCAGCCGGGGATGCCCGCGCCGGGCCACTGTGGCCACCGCGCCGTCGGAGAACACCATCGGCTGGGTGTCCATCCGGTTCCAGTACGCCTCGCAGGTCCGGTTCGCGGCCACCACGAGCGCGGTGGCGTACTCCGGGTGGGTGGCGAACTTGCCGGCGACGGTGTCGAGGCTGAGCACACCGGTGGTGCACGCCTGGGTGAGCAGCACCGCTTCGGCGCCGGCCGCGCCGAGCCGGTACGCCAGGTCGGCGGCGGCGTCCCAGTAGAGGTGTTCGGTGAGGTCGGTGACGGCGAGCACCAGCAGGTCCACCTGCGCGGCGGGCAGCGTGGCGGCGTCCAGGGCGCGGCGGGCGGCCCGCTCGGCGAGGTCGGTCAGGCCGACGTCCGGCGCGGCGCGGTGCACCCGCCGGTAGCCGTACCCGAGGACGCGGTTGACGTCGTCGGTGTACTGCGCCACCACGTCGGCGACGGGCGCCGGGTCGCCGAGCGCCTCACCGAAGGACACCAGCCCGAAGCTCATGCTCGACCGTCCCGCCGCAGATCCGCCGCTGCTTACCATTCCCCCATGCCCCGAGAGCATCTCACGTCCCTGCCCGGAACCCGTTGGCACGTATGGCGTTCCGCGTTGCTCCGGTCGGCCGGTTTTCCGGCCGACGGGATGAGCCGGTTCGCCGCTCCGGCGCTCGCGGAGGCGGCCGACCGGCACCTGCGCGGGGACGGCGACGCCGCGGAGTTCGCTGCGGCGTTCGACGCCGCCGCGGCCGACCTCGGGCAGGCGGTCTACGACATCGCCTGCGACGACGCCTTCCGTACGGCGCTGACCTGGCAGAACCCGGCGGTCCTGCTCGCCGTCGACGCGATCCGGCGCGACGGCCCGCACGCCCCGCGCAACCTGCGCCGGCGGCACCGGGAGGAGGTCGTCGCGAAGTACTGGCAGCGGTACTGCCTGAAGAACGACACTGTGGGCTTCTTCGGCCCGATCTGCTGGACCGAGCTGGGCGGCAGCGGTCCGGTCGCGACGGTGCGTCCCGGCGCGGCGCTGACGCGTACCCGGAAGGTGTTCCTGGAGCGGTGGGGCCTGGACGCGCTCGCGGAGGCCTTCGCCCGCGTGCCCGGCGTGCGGGACTGGCTGCCGGTGCGGCTCGCCCCGCACCTGAGCCTGCGCGACCGCGTGCTGCGGCATCCGCACCATCCACCGCAGACGCTCCCGGCGGCGACCGCCGTGCTGCTCGCGCTGGCGCGGCGCGGACCGCGCGTAACCGACCTGGTCGCCGCGCTGCTCGCGGACCCGGCGAGCGGCTTCCGCCGGGCCGCTGACGTGCACGCGCAGCTCGACGACCTGGCCGGGCGCGGCGTGCTGCGGATCGGCTTCGACCTGCCGGTCGACCTCACCGCCGAGGACGCGTTGCGCGAGCAGCTCGCCGCGATCGGCGACGACACGGTCCGCGAGCGGGTGCTCGGCGACCTCGCGACGGTGAGCGACCTGCGCGACGCGGTGGCCGCCGCCGACGGCCCGGACGCGCTGGCCGCGGCGATGTCCGCGTTGGACCGGCGGTTCGTGGAGCTGACCGGCCGGGCCGCGCGGCAGCAGCCCGGCGAGGTGTACGCCGGGCGCACGCTGTGCCACCTGGAGACGGTCCGCGACCTGGACGTCCGCTTCGGTGACGCGCTGCTGGAACGGCTCGCGCCGCTGGAACCGCTGCTGCTGTCGGCGCGGTGGCTGACCGCGGCGATCGGGCAGGCGTACGCCGACGCGCTGGCCGCCCTGTACCGCGACCTCGCGGCGGAGTCGGCCACCGACGACGTGCCGGTGGCCGACCTGTGGTTCCTGGCGCAGGCGGTGGTGTTCGGGGCGGATCCGCCCGCCGCCGCCGTCACCGCCGAGTTCCTGGACCGGTGGGCGACGGTGCTCGGCCTGGCCGACGCCGACTCCGACGCCCGGGAGCTGCGGTTCGACGCCGCCGCGCTGACCGAGCGGGTCGCCGTCGCGTTCCCCGCCGACGCGCCCGGCTGGGCCGCCGCCCGCATCCACAGCCCGGACGTGCACGTGTGCGCCCCGGACGAGGCGGCGCTGCTGCGCGGGGACTTCACAGTCGTGCTCGGCGAGCTGCACGTGGCCCTGGCCGCGTTCGACACGCACTTCTTCGCGTACGGGCACCCGGACCCGCAGCGGCTGCGCGACGGGATGCGCGCCGACCTGCCCGGCGGCCGGGTCCGGCTGCTGCCGCCGGTGGACTGGCCCCGGCACACCGCCCGGATCGCGGAGTGGCTGCACGGGCCCGGCGACGCACAGCTCGGGTTCGTCGACGCTCCCGGCGCCGACCCGGACCGCCTCGTGCCGATCACCACCCTGACCGTGCGGCCGGACGACGACGGCACGCTGACCGCGCACGCCGACGACGGGCGGCGGTGGCCGCTGCTGGAGGTGTTCGCGCCGCTGTTCGACTACCAGGTGTTCGACACGTGGAAGCTGGCCGGCAACGCCGGGCGCACGCCGCGCGTCACAGTCGACGACCTGGTGCTGGTCCGCGAGACGTGGCGCACCACTGTGGGCGAGACCGGCCTGCACACGGTCAAGGGCGAGCGGGAACGCTACCTCGCGGTACGGCGCTGGCGGCTCGCGCTCGGCCTGCCCGAGCGGATCTTCGTGCGGGTCGACACCGAACTCAAACCCAGCTATGTGGACCTGACCAGCGGCGTCTACACCCGGCTGCTGTGCACGCTGCTGCGCGGCGCGCACACCAAGGGCGGCGACGGGGTCGGACTCACAGTCACCGAGCTGCTGCCCGGCCCGGACGACGCCTGGCTGACCGACGGGTCCGGCCGGGCGTACGCCTCGGAACTGCGGCTACAGATCGTCGACCCGGCGCAGGTGCGGTAGCCACTCGGTGGCGTCCGCCGGCGCGTCGGGGGTCTCGGTGTCGAACAGGCGCAACCGGCGTACGCCGTAGGCGCCGAGCGCCACCACGGCCAGGGCCAGCCCGGACACCACGAACGCGAACCCGAGTCCACGGCCGGGGCCGGTTCCGATCAACGCGCCGACGCTGCCGGCCAGCGCGCCGCCGGGGGCGAACATCGGTTCCAGCAGCGACCCGCTCAGCGGCACCAGCACGGCGAAGCCCAGCGGCAGCGTCGCCCAGGTCAGCGTCTGGATGATCGCCAGCACCCGGCCGTGGAACCGCTGCGGCACCTTCACCTGGATGATCGACAGGTAGATGCCGTTGTGCAGGCCCAGGCCCAGTCCCACGCCGAAGCTGCCGAGCGCCACCAGCAGCAGGCTCGGGCGAACGCCGCTGAGCACCAGGCTGACCGCCACGCCGAACGCGATGGCGATCAGCGCGGGCATCCGGCGCCGGGTCGGGCCGCCCCACACCGCGATGGCGAGTCCACCGAGGACGGCGCCGAGCGCCTCGGCGAACGCCACGGTGCCGACCTGGCCCATCGTGCCGAACGCGAGCACCATCGGCGGCACCAGCAGAAGGCTCGCCAGGCACAGGTTGTAGAGCGAGAAGAAGCCCAGCATGGCCCGGAAGCCCGGCTCGGCCCACGTCATCCGCGCCCCGCCGATCAGCTCGGCCAGGAACGGCTCCTTGCGGCGCCGGCCGAGCAGGTCGGGGAACCGCACCGCGGCCAGCACACCGATCGCCACCACGTAGCTGACGATGTCGATGACCAGGACGCCGGCCAGGCCGATCGCGGCGAGCAGGCCCGCCGCCAGCAGCGGCACCGCGAGCGAGCTGAGCCCGACCGCGAGCTGCGCGATGCCGTTGGCGTGCCCCAGGTAGCGTTTCGGCACCACTTGCGGGATCGCGGCCAGGTAGGTGATGCGTTGGAACACCGACGCCGCGCCGAGCACGCACACGAGCGTGTAGACGGCCGCCAGTCCCAGCCGGTCGGTCCAGAGCAGCAGCGCCAGCAGCGCCTCCGCTGTCACCGCCGTCGCGCACGCGGCCAGCAGCACGCGGCGCCTGTCGAACCGGTCCGCGACCGCGCCGGCGACCGGCAGCGCCAGCAGCGCCGGCAGGTAGGCGATCACCCCGGACAGGCCGAACCACAGCATCGACCCGGTCTCCAGGTAGACCCAGACCGGCACCGCCCACTGGGTCAGCGCCGAGCCGGTCGACGAGATGAGCTGGCTGGCGGTGATGGCCAGGAACCGGCGTACGCCCGGTTGCACGCCGGTCTCGGCGGTGACCGGATCGGTGCTGGTGGCCGCCAGTGCCCAGCCGTTACCGGCGAGCTGTCGCGGCGCGGCGGACGGCTCGGCGAGCCGGGGATGGGTACGGGTGAGCACCTCGGCGAGCGCCTCGGCCCGCTGCTTGACGAAGTAGTGCCCGGCCTCGTCCAGCACCACGAGCGCTGTGGACTCGCCGAGGAAGCTCCACTCGCGGTACCGCTCCTCGTAGTACTCGGTGAGCACGTCGTGGGTACCGACGACGGAGATCACCGGTGCGGGCACCCGGACCGGCTCGCCGTCCAGCCACTCGGTGAACCGCTCCTGCGCCTCGGCGGCCTCCCGGCGTACGTGGTGCACGAACCGGTCGACCTGCGCCTGGTCCAGGTCGGCCAGTTCCGCGCCGATCGAGCGCAGGAACGTCTCGTACCGCCGGTCCGCGCCCCGGGAGTCGGCCCAGTCGACGAGCCGGCCGAGCATGTTGTCCGGCCGGGCGGTGGGGAACACGCCACCGGCGTAGATCGCCTCGATCGGGCGTCCCCGCTCGTGCAGCCGCCGGGCGATGCCGGTCAGCAGCGCGCCGCCGACGCAGTGGCCGTACAGGACCAGCGGGCCGTCCACCCGCTCCTGGATCTCGGTCACGCACCGCTCGACCAGTTCGTCGAAGGGCAGCTCGGTGTCGCGGACGCCGACGTCGTGGCCGGGGATCGCCACGGAGAACAGCGTGTGCCCGGCCGGCAGCGCGTCCGCGAGCGGCTGGTAGATGCTGGCGAGCCCGCCGCCGTACGGCACGCACACGTACGAGCGCACCCGCTGGTCCGCCGGGACCGGCCGGGTCAGCTCGTACAGCAGCGGACGCTGCCGCTCGCCCTCCGCCGGGGCGTCGATCAGCGCGGCCAGCCCCTGCACCGTCGGGTGCGCGAACACGTCCATCACGCCGACGTCGACCTGCCCGTACGCCTCGCGCAGCAGCGCCAGCATCCGGATCGCCAGCAGCGAGTGACCGCCCAGCTCGAAGAAGTCGTCGTCCAGGCCGACCTCGGGCACGCCGAGGACGTCGCGCCAGGTGGCGGCGACGGTCTGCTCGACCGGGGTCACCGGGGGACGGCGCTGCGCGGGGGCGACGCTGGACGAGGGTGCGGGCAGCGCGGCGGTGTCGAGTTTGCCGTTCGCGGACAGCGGCAGCGCGTCGAGCGTGACGAACGCCGACGGCACCATGTACTCGGGCAGCCGCCGCTTCAGCGCCGCCCGCAGCTCCGCCGGGTCCGGGGCCTCGCCCGTCAGGTACGCCACGAGACGCTGCTCGGCGGGCGTGGCGCCGCGCACGACGACGGCCGCGGAGCCGACGCCCGGCTGTTCGCGCAGCACCGCGGCGATCTCCCCCAGCTCGATCCGCAGGCCCCGCAGTTTCACCTGGTCGTCGATGCGGCCGAGGAACTCCAGCGTCCCGTCGGTACGCCAGCGGGCCAGGTCGCCGGTGGCGTACAGCCGGCCGCCGGGCTCGCCGAACGGGTCGGGGACGAACGAGGCGGCGGTGAGTCCGGGGCGGTTCAGGTAGCCGCGGGCCACCTGCACGCCGCCGAGGTGCAGCTGCCCGGCCACGCCGGCCGGGACCGGGCGCATCGCCTCGTCGAGCACGTAGGTGCGGACGTTGCGGATCGGCCCGCCGATCGGCACCCGGGTCACGCCGGTCAGCGCGTCGGGCGTGGCCGCCCAGGCGGTGACGTCGATCGCCGCCTCGGTGGGTCCGTACAGGTTGTGCAGCGCCGCGGACGGGATCGCGGTCACGGCGCGGCGGGCCAGGTCGGCGGGCAGTTCCTCGCCGCTGCACACGATCCGCCGCAGCGACCCGCAGCGGGCCGGGTCGGCCGGGCCGGCGGCGGACAGGAACGCGTCGAGCATCGACGGCACGAAGTGGACCGTGGTGATCCGCTCCCGTTCGATCAGCTCCCGCAGGTACGCCGGGTCGCGGTGCCCGCCCGGCGCGGCCAGCACCAGCCGCGCGCCCACGAGCAGCGGCCAGAACACCTCCCACACCGACACGTCGAACCCGATCGGCGTCTTGTGCAGTACCGCGTCGTCCGGTCCGAGCCCGAAGGCGTCCTGCATCCAGTCGAGCCGGTTGACGATCGCGGCGTGCTCGTTGACCACGCCCTTCGGCCGCCCGGCGGAGCCCGACGTGTAGATCACGTACGCCGCGTTCCCCGGTCCGGCGGCAGTGCCCCCGGCGGTGCGCGGCCGGTCCGGCGCGGTCAGCGGCAGCACTGTGCCCGGGACGGTCAGCCCGTCGGGCAGCTCGTCGGCCAGCAGCACCCCGGCGCCGGCGTCGGCGAGCATGAAGGCCAGCCGCTGCGGCGGGTGGTCCGGGTCCAGCGGCAGGTACGCCGCACCGGCCCGGTGGATGCCGAGCAGCCCGGCGATCAGGCGGCGGGAGCGGGGCTCGTGGATCGCGACCACCGACTCCGGTCCCACGCCGTGCGCGACCAGCCGCGACGCCACCTGCTCGGCGGCGTCGGACAGCTGGGCGTACGTCATCCGGGTATCGCCGTCGACCAGCGCGACCGCGTCCGGCGTACGGCGGGCCTGGGCGTCGAACAGCTCCGCCAGCGTGGTCCGGCGCACCGGGGCGGCGGTGGCGTTCCAGCCGGTCACGACCGCGGCGTGCTCGGCGTCCGGCATGACCGGCAGCGCGCTGACCCGGGTCCGGGGCGCGGCCACGGCCGCGGCGAACAGCAGCAGGTAGCGGTCCGCGAACGCCTCCATCGCGGCGCGCTCGAACAGCGCGGTGCGGTACTCCAGCCGCAGCTCGTCCCCGGCGATCTCCAGCGACAGGTCGTCCATGGCGCCGCCGAACGCCTCACCCCGGCCGGTAGGCAGGTGGTGGAACGTGAGCTGGTAGAGCGGCGGTACGCCCGGGTCGCGTCGTACCGCCAGCTCCTCGACGAGCTTCTGGAACGGCATGTCCTGGTGGTCCCAGGCGTCGAGCACGACCCGGCGGACCCGGCGCACGAGCGTCAGGAACGGTGGATCGCCCGACACGTCGACGCGCAGCACCAGCATGTTCATGAACATGCCGAGCAGCGGTTCCAGCTCGGCCCGGTCCCGGCCGGCCACCGGCATGCCGACCACCACGTCGTCGCTTCCGGACAGCCGGTGCAGCAGCGCCACGTAGGCGGCCAGCTGCACCATGAACGGGGTCGCGGCGGCCTGCTGGGACAGCTCCGGCAGCGCCGCCGTCACGG
Source organism: Micromonospora globosa (assembly GCF_000717585.1). Classification (NCBI taxonomy): domain Bacteria; kingdom Bacillati; phylum Actinomycetota; class Actinomycetes; order Micromonosporales; family Micromonosporaceae; genus Micromonospora; species Micromonospora globosa. Next base: position 205,014 of record NZ_JNZR01000002.1, on the reverse strand, counting down.
GCCCGGGCAGCGTCCGGCGGACGTCGGCGCCGTCGAACGTGAGCGTCGCCGGGCGCGGCCGGTCGGTGGTCAGCGCGTGCACGGCGGGCAGGCCGGTCAGCGCCTCCCGCCAGTGGTCGCGCAGCTCGTCCCACCGGGGCCCGTCGAGGCGGTCGCGTTCCCAGGCCGCGTAGTCGGCGTACTGGATCGGCAGTTCGGGCAGGTCCGGCGCGCGGCCCGCGACGGCGGCGGCGCACAGCTCGGTCAGCTCGGCGCGCAGGTGCAGCAGGGACGTGCCGTCGAGGATGACGTGGTGCCCGGCGAACAGCAGCCACCAGGTGTCCGGGTCGAGCCGCAGCAGCCGGGCCCGCCACAGCGGGGCCGCGTCCATCGGCAGGTCGAGGCGGGCGTACTCGGCGACGATCCGGGCGCGGGCGGCGTCCCGCTCCGGCCCGGGCAGCGCGGACAGGTCGGTGACCGGCAACTCCACCGGGACCGTGGGGTGGATGTCCTGGTAGAGCCGTCCGTCGTGCAGGCGCAGCGTGGTGCGCATGGCCTCGTGCCGGTCGGTGACCGTCCGCAGCGCGGCGAGCGCCTGCTCCGGCCCGGTGCCCGCCGGCAGGGTGACCGCGTCGGTCATCGTGAACAGCGGTTGCCCGGGGCTGAGCTGGGCGGTGAACCAGACCCGCTCCTGGGCGTACGAGGCGGGAACGGTGTAGACGTCGTCCACCGGCGTGACGTCGTGGCGTGACTCGGTCATCCCGGCCGTCCCGGTCGGCGCAGGCGCGGGATGGGTGCCTCGGCCGGCGGGGCGGCGCGCAGCGACTCGATCCGGGCGGCCATCGCCGCGACGGTGGGCGCGTCGAACAGCACCCGCATGGACAGCCGGGCGCCCACCGCCTGCCGGATGCGCAGCACCAGCTGGGCGGCCACGAGCGAGGTGCCGCCGAGCCGGAAGAAGTCGTCGTGCGGGCCGACCTCGGTCACGCCCAGCACGTCACGCCAGATCCGGGCGACGGTGTCCTGCAGGTCGCCGTCGGCGGCGGTCACCGTCGAGGCGGTGGCCGCCGTGGTCGCGGCGAGCCGCCGCTCGTGCCCGGCGACCGCCTCCACCGTGTAGGCGCCGATCGCCACCGAGCCGGTCCGTCCCTCGGCGAGGACCCGGCACGCCGCGCGCACCGCCGCGTCCGGGGCCAGCCCGTCGTGGTCGGGTACGCCCTCCTCCCGCCACGCGCCCCAGGCCACCGACAGCACCGGCGACCGCCAGCCGTGCGGGCTGCGCGCGTACGCGTCGAGGTACGCGTTGGCGGCCGTGTCGTCGGCGCGGCCCAGGCCACCGGCGAGCGCGGTCACCGAGGAGCTGAGCAGCACGAAGTCGAGCGGCATATCGCCGAAGACCGCGCGCAGCGCCAGCGTGCCGGTGACCTTCGGCAGCAGTTCGGCTGTCGCCTCGGCCGGCCGCGACCCGGTGGACAGCCCGGTGTCGGGCAGCCGCGCGGCGTGCACGATGCCGTCGAGTCCGCCGAGGTCGTCCTCGATGTCGGCGCGTACCGCCCGCAGCGCGTCCACGTCTGTCACGTCGGCGCGCACGTGGCGGACCTGCGCCCCGGCCCGTTCCAGCGCCTCGACCAGGTCCGGCCGGGCGGTCCGGCCGACCAGCACCAGCCGCGCGCCCCGGCGGGCCAGTTCGGCGGCGAACGCCCCGCCGATCCGGCCCAGTCCGCCGGTGATCAGGTAGCGCCCGCCGTCGCGCACTGCCGGCCCGGCACGCCGGCGCGCCGGTGCCGCCGCGAACCCGCGCGTCCAGCGGCGCCCGCCCAGCCGCAGCGCGACCGCCTCGGCCCGCTCGGCGCCGAGCAGCTCGTCCGCCAGCGCGTCCGCGCCCGGCTCGGCCGGGTCGGCGTCCACCCAGTGGCAGCGCAGTCCCTGACGTTCCAGCGGCACCGAGCGCACCACCCCGGCGACTGTGGCGTGTTCCGGGCGCAGCAGGTCGGAGCCGGTCACGTCGGCCGTCCCGGCGGTCACCACGTCCAGCGTCACGTCAACGGCCGGCAGCGCCTCCAGCAGGGTCAGCAGCGCGAGGTACCCGTGTTCCTGGGCCGCCGTCACGGCGTCGGCGTCCGGGCCGGCCGGGTCGCCGTCGAGCGCCCACGCGTGCACGATCCGGGCGGCCCGGCCGTCGTCGGCGCACTCGTCGAGCAGGCGCTGGTGGTCGGCGACGTTGGCCGGGCGCAGCCGGTAGCCGTCCGGGCGGACCGCGAAGGCCGGTCCGGGACGTACCGCTGTGACGTCCGCGCCGCGCTCGCGCAGCCGGTCCGCGAGCGCCGTGCCGCGCTCCCCGGCGGCGAACAGCAGCAGCGGCCCGGGCGCCTCGACGGGCGCGAGGTCGGGCAGTTGGCGCCAGACCGGCACCTCGGCCACGCCGTCGTCGTACCGCTCGTCGGTGGCCGGTTCGGCGGGCGCGGCCACCGGTTCCGGGTCGATCCAGTACCGGGCGCGCTGGTACGGGTAGCCGGGCAGCGGCACCCGGCGCGGCGTGCCGGAGGCGGGTAGCCGCACCGGCACCCCGGCCGTCCACAGGCGACCGGCCGCCTCGTACGCGGTCTGCCTGTCGGTCAGCCGCTCCCCCGGCGCGGGCAGCGTGCGCAGCGGCGCCCGGGCTCCCGCCGGCAGGCTGAGCCGGGCCAGACCGGCGAGTTGCCGGCCGGGACCGCACTCCAGCAGCAGCCAGTCGTCGGCGGCGCCGGTCGCGGCGAGCGCGGCCACTGTGGTGCCGAACCGCACCGGCCGGCAGAGCTGGTCGGCCCAGTACGCCGGGTCGGTGATCTGCTCGTCGGTGAACGGCGCGGCGGTCGCGGCCGAGAACACCGGCAGGTCCGGCGCCCGGCGCGGCACCGCCGCCACGAGCGCCGCGAACTCGTCGCGCACCGCCGCCAGCAGCGGCACGTGCATCGCGTACGGCGACCGCAGCGGCGTGCAGCCGATGCCGCGCTCGCGCAGGAGGACCTCGGCGGCGGCGACCGGTTCCGGCGCGCCGCCCACCACGCAGGTGTGCGGGCCGTTGCTGATCGCCACCGCGACACCGTCGGGCAGCAGCGCCGCGATCTCGTCGGCGCCGCGCTGCACGGCGAGCATCCGGCCCTCCGGCGCGGCCTGCACGAGGCGGCCCCGGGCGGCGGCGAGCCGCAGCGCGTCCGGCAGGTCGAACACCCCGGCCACGGTCGCGGCGACCAGTTCGCCGACGGAGTGGCCGATCATCGCGGCGGGCGTGACGCCCCAGTGCCGCCACAGCGTCGCCAGCGCGTACTCGACGGCGAACAGCGCGGGCTGCGCCACCGCCGGTCCGGCCAGCCGTTCGTCCGCACCGGGTCCGGCGTCGAAGATCATCCCGTTCGCGTCCCAGCCGAGGATCGCGGCGCACTCGTCCACGGCGGCGGCGAACACCGGCTCGGTAGCGGCCAGGTGCGCGCCCATGCCGGGGTGCTGCGCGCCCTGGCCGGGCAGGAGCAGGCCCACCCGGGGCGGCGCGGCGGCGTCCCCGGTGGCGCGGCGTTTCGGGTCGGTGAGCGCCGCTGCCGCCCGGCCCCGATCCACGGCGACGACGGCGGCCCGGTGCCGGTGCGCCGGCCGGCCCTCCCGCAGCGTGTACGCCACGTCGCGCAGCTCCACATCGGGCGCGCCGGTGAGCCGCTCGGCCAGCCGGGCACAGGCAGCGGCCAGCGCGTCGGGGGTCGCGGCGGACACCTGGAGCAGCTCGCCGCCGCCGTGATCCGGCTCCGGGGGTACGCGCGGCGGCGCCTCCTGGAGCACCAGGTGCGCGTTGGTGCCGCCGAGGCCGAGCGAGCTGACGCCGGCCCGCAGCGGTCGCTGGTCCTCGGGCTCCCACTTGGTCAGCGTGGACACCACGTAGAACGGGCTCGCCTCGATGTCGATGTCCGGGTGCGGCCGGTCGTGGTTGACTGTGGGCGGGATGAGCCGGTGCCGCATCGACAGCACGGTCTTGATCAGGCCGATCACGCCGCCGGCCGCGCTGAGGTGACCGATGTTGGCCTTCGTGGAACCGACGCCGCACCAGCCGCGCTCGGCGGTGCGCCGCCCGTACGCCGTGCTCAGCGCCGCCAGCTCGATCGAGTCGCCGAGGACGGTGCCGGTGCCGTGCGCCTCGACGTACCCCACCGAACGCGGGGCGACGCCGGCCACCGCGAGCGCCTGCGTGACCACCTCCACCTGACCGGTGACGCTCGGCGCGGTGAAGCTCGCCTTGGCCGAGCCGTCGTTGTTCACCGCGTTGCCGATGACCAGCGCCCTGATGTCGTCGCCGTCGGCGAGCGCGTCGGAGAGCCGCTTGAGCACGACCACGCCGACGCCGCTGCCGTAGACGGTGCCGTCGGCGTCCGCGTCGAACGGGCGGCAGTGCCCGTCGGCGGAGGTGTAGCCCTCGTCGGCGACGTACCCGACGCCGTGCGGCAGTTCCACGCACACGCCGCCGGCGAGCGCCGTGTCGCACTCGCCGCTGCGCAGCGCCTCGGCGGCCAGGTGCACCGCGACGAGCGACGACGAGCAGGCGGTCTGCACCGTCATCGCCGGCCCGCGCAGGCCGAGCCGGAACGCGACGGTGCTGGCCAGGTAGTCCGGCTTGTTGCCGAGCGACACGCGCAGCTCACCGGCGTCCGCGAGCGCCCGCGGGTTCCGCCGGACGTTCAGCCACTGGTACAGGTCGGCGTTGCCGCCCGCGTACACGCCGATCTCGCCGTCGTAGCGGGCCGGGTCGCAGCCCGCGTCGGTGAGCGCGGCGTGCGCGTGTTCCAGGAACAGCCGCTGCTGCGGGTCGGTCAGCTCCGCGTCGCGGGGGCTCATTCCGAACAGCTCCGCGTCGAACCGGTCCACGCCGTCGAGCACGGCGGCCACCGGCACGTACGCCGGGTCGTCGAGCTGCTCCGCCGGGACGCCCCGGGCCAGCAGCTCCGCGCGGGTGAACCGGGTGAGCGACTCGGCGCCGACGACCAGGTTGCGCCAGAACTCCTCCGCCGACGCCGCCCCCGGCACGCGCAGGCTGAGCCCGACGATCGCGATCGGCTCCACTGTCTCGTTCACGCCATGACCTCCGGCTCGGCCGAATCGCTGATGTGCAGGCGCAGTTCGCTCACGTAGCGGCGGCCCGCGCGGTCGGGCAGCCACGCCTGCCCGAGCGCCGGCAGCAGCTCCGACACGGTCACCGCCACGTCGTCGCCGCCGGCCCGCCGGGCGGCGCGCAGCAGCAGGCAGAGCCGGTTGGCGTAGAGCGGGCTGGTCAGGTCCACGTAGGTGGGCTTGAGTTCGGTGGCCACCCGGACGAAGACCCGTTCCGGCAGGCCCAGCGTGGCCCGCCAGCGGCGTACCGCGAGGTAGCGCCGCGCCTGGTCGACGGCGTCGGCCAGGCCGGTCGCCCCGACAGTGGTGCGCCAGGTCTCCCGGGCCAGCACCAGCCGGTCGACTGTCACCCGGGGGCTGTGCGGGCGGTCGGTCATCAGCTTGAACGCGTCACCGGCGTGCACCGCGATCAGGTCGGAGAACACCTCGACGAGTGGCCAGCGCGTGCCGTCCGGGCCGGTCGCCACCAGGACCCCGTCCACCTCGGACACGATCGCCGCGTTCGCCGGCACGAGCCGGTCGCGCGGCGCGCCGGGCGCGTCGGCGAACGCGAGCCGGTGGTCGTCCGGCCCGTGCAGGGACGCGGACAGCCGCCCGCCGACGCGGGGGAAGTCGACCGGGTAGAGCGGGCGCAGCCGTCCCGGGCCCAGGTCGGCCGCGTACGCGCGCCGCAGCCGGTCCACGTCGGGGTGACAGTGGGTGAACAGCTCGGCGTTGAACGTGGCGTACGCGGCGTGCAGCTCGCCGAGCACCGCCCCGAACTCGCCGGCGGCCAGCGCCTCGGGTGACTCGGCGAACAGTTGCAGGTCGGGGCTGTGCACCCGGCCGGCGCTCCAGCCGGGGCGGGTCGCCGGGAAGCGGTCGGCCACCAGGGGCGCCAGCTCGGCCGCGGCGAACTCCACCCGGGACGTCCCGGCGGGCAGTCCGGCCAGGCCGAGCACCCGGTCCCAGCGGGCGGCGAACTCGGCCGCGACCCGGTCCACCGGCCGGTCGCCGGGCCCGAACAGCGGCCCCTGCGCGACGAACCACAGGTCACCGAGCCGGACCGGTCCGTCGCCGCTGAGGTCGTCGTACAGGTCGCGCAGCGCGTCGCCGTACGCGGTGGCCAGTTCGGCGGTGAGCCAGCGTGCCGCCCGCAGCGGCAGGTCCAGCGCCGGGGCCAGGGAGTCGAGCAGGCCGCCGCCGACTGTGAGGTCCACGTCGCGTGCGGTCTCCTCGTGGCACAGCGCCCGCCCGGCGTAGTTCTGCCCGGCCCGGCGGCGCGGCGGCAGCCCGGTGAGCGCGGTGAACTCGGCGTCCAGCGCGGACAGCGCGCCGGTGAGCGCGGCCGGGTCACCGGCGGCGTCGGCGACCCGGGTGCGGGCGGCGGCCAGCCGGTCCAGCCCGTCCAGCGCCCGTGTGCGGCACTCCCGGTCACCGATCGCCGCGATCCGCTCCCGCAGGTGGTCCTGCGCGGCGAAGCCCTGCGGCAGGTCGAAGTCCCAGCGCAGCAGCCCTCGCTCGACGAGCTGGGTAAGCAGCAGGAACCCCTCCTCGGCGCGGCGTACGCCGGTCTGCCCGTCGCGCACGAGGTCGTCGACGACGTCCCGGGCCGGGCGGGTGCCGTCGCACCGGCACAGCGCGATCGACTCGCTCAGCGACACCGGTTCCGGGCGCTGGGCGGGCCGGTGCACGACCCGGCCCTCCAGGTGGACGTGCGGCGCCCGGACCGGGGCCAGCCACTGCCGGACCTGCGGGTCGGCGGCCAGCCGGTCCGCGTACGCGGCGAGCGCCCAGTGTTCGAGGTGGACGGCGCGGTGACGGAGCAGCCCGGGGCCGGGCACGGCGGTGACGCCGGGCGCACCCGGTGCCACGGTGCCCCAGCACACCGGCCCGAAGAAGCCGATGGTCTCGCACTTGGCGACGTAGCGCTGCCAGTACCCGGCGACGACGTTCTCCCGGCCCCGGCGGCGGACGTTGCGGGGTGCGTCCGGTCCGTCGCGGACCAGCCCGTCCAGCGCCACCAGCGCCTCCGGGTTCTGCCAGGCGACGGCCTCGCGGAACAGCGGGTCGGCGGCGATCCCGCACAGCGCCGCCGACGACGCCCGGACGGCGGTGGCGTACGCGGCCGTGAACGCCGTCTCGTCCAGGTCACCGTTCAGGTGCCGGTCGGCGGCGTCGGCGCAGTCCGGCGCGGCGAACCGGTCCAGTCCGTCGGCGGGGAACCCGGCGCTGCGCAGCAGCACGTCCCGCCACACCGACCAGCCGGTGTCGCCGAGGGGGACCAGGTACGTCACCGCGGCTCCTCCTCCGCCACCGGGCGGCGCTGGACCCGCTGGCGGCGCAGCGCGCCCCGGCGTGCCGCGCGTTCCACCGCCTCGTCCTCGGCGTCCTCGCCGGACGACGCCGCACCGAGGCTGTCCAGGTGCGCGGCGAGCGCGCGGACGGTCGGGTGGTGGAACAGGTCCACGACCCGCAGGTTCGTGCCGAGCAGCCGGTTGAGCTGCCGTTGCACGACCGCGACCGCGAGCGAGCCGCCGCCGACGTCGAAGAAGCTGTCAGTCGCGGCCACCTCCGGTACGCCGAGCACGTCGCACCAGACCGCGGCGATCCGCCGCTCGGTGGCGGTGGCCGGGCGGGCGGCGGGCACCCCGGCACGACCCACGGCCCGGTTGATCCGGGCGGCCCGGGGCACGTCGTCGGCCGTTCCGGCCGGGACGGCGGTCCAGGCGGGCAGCTCGGCCACCGGCCGCTCCGGGTCGGCGGCGCCGGCCCGCAGCAACCGCTCGACGTCGGCGAGCACGTCGCTGATCAGGGCCTCGCCGTAGACGTCCGGGTTGAAGACGATCTCCACGCGCAGCCGCCCGTCCCGGGTGATGCCGTAGAGCGTGAGGTCGAACGGTGAGCCGGGCGCGGGCACCGGCAGCGGCTCGGCGGCCAGCCCGGCCAGGTCCAGCCGGGGCTCGTCGAACGTGTACATGTTGAACAGCACCTGCACCAGTGGGCTGCGGTCGAGCAGGCCGCCCAGCCCGAGGCCGCCGACGATGCGTTCGACAGGTGCCTCCGGGTGGGCGAGCGCGGCGAGCAGTTCCTCCCAGGCGGCGCGGACGTGCGCGGCGAACCCGGCCCCGGGCGTCTGCCGCAGCCGCAGCGGCGCGATCTCGATGAAGAAGCCGACCATCGCCTCGAAGTCGGCGGCGCGCCGGTCCACAGTGGGGGTGCCCACCACCAGGTCGGGTAGGCCGGTGCGCCGGGCCAGCACCAGCGCGAACGCGGCGAGCACGGCGGCGGCGGGGGTCGCACCGAGCCCGGCGGCGAGGTCGGTGAGCGCGGCGGTGGCGGCCCGGTCCAGCCGGGTACGCACCGTCGCGCTGGTGTACGTCTGTTCGGCCGGCCGGTCCCGTCCCCCGGGGAGTCGCAGCACCACTGGCGCCCCGGTCAGGTGGTCCAGCCACCATTCCAGGTCGGCGGCGGCGCGGCGCCGGGCACGGTGGGCGCGCCAGGCCACGTAGTCGCCGTACGTGGCGGGCAGCGGCGGCAGCGGCGGCCCGTCCCCGAGCGCGGCCCGGTAGGCGGCGGCCAGGTCGGCGTAGAACAGCGACTGGGACCAGCCGTCGAACACGGCGTGGTGGGCGTAGACGGCCAGCACGTGCTCGTCGTCGCCGGTGCGGATCAGTTCGGCCCGCCACAGCGTGTCGGTCGCCAGCGCGAACGGCGTGGCGGCGCTCGCCGCGAGGTTGCCGGCGAGATCCGTGCCCGGGGCGAGGTCACGTACCGGCAGCGGCACCGGTGTGGACGGGTCGGCGACCGCGTACGGCACGCCGTCGCGCTCCGGGATGCGCCAGCGCAGGATCTGCTGACGGTCCGCGACGGCGGTGAGCGCCGTGGCGAGCGCCGCCACGTCGAGCGGGCCGGTGATCCGTTCGGCGAACGCGACGTTGTACGCCGACGCGGCGGCCGGGAAGTAGCGGTCGAGGAACCACAGCCGCTGCTGCGCCGGGGACAGCGCCGGTGGCCGTCCCCGGACGGCGGCGGCGTCGGCCGGGCCGGTTCCGGCGGCGGCGTCGGCGCGGGCGGCGATGCCGCGTGGCGTCCGCCCCACCAGCACGTCCTCGATGGCGAGGTCGCGGCCCAGCCGCTCGCGCAGGTCGGCGACCAGCCGCATCGCGGTGATCGAGTGCCCGCCCTGGTGGAAGAAGTCGTCGTCGCGGCCGACAGTGGACACGTCCAGCAGCGCCGCCCACGCCTGCGCGACGAGGCGTTCGGTGTCGGTGGCGGGCGGCTCGCCGGACGGCACGGAAGCCGGTCCGGCGACGTCGAGCGCGGCCAGCCGCTCGGTGTCGATCTTGCCGTTGATGGTGATGGGCAGCGCGGGCATCGTGTGCATCCGGGCCGGTACGGCGGCGGGCGGCAGCAGCCGGGCGCAGTAGTCGCGCAGCTCGGCGGTGTCGAGGCCGGTGGCCACGTACGCGACGAGTTCCTGACCGCCGGCGCCGGCGCGGACCTGGACGCTGGCCAGGTCGACGTCCGGGTGGCGGCGCAACACGGCCTCGACCTCGCCCAGTTCGATCCGCTGCCCGCGGATCTTCACCTGCCGGTCGGCCCGGCCGAGGAACTCCAGGCTCCCGTCCGGCAGCCACCGGGCCAGGTCCCCGGTGCGGTAGAGCCGCTCCCCCGGCCGGCCGGAGAACGGGTCCGGGAGGAACCGTTCCGCAGTATGGGCGGCGTCGAACAGGTATCCGCGGCCGAGCCCGGGACCACCGGCGAGCACCTCGCCGATCTCCCCCGGGCCGACCTCGCGCAGCTCGTCGTCGACCAGGTGGATGCGGTGGTTGGCGGCGGGCCGGCCGATCGGGATGGGCCGCGTCCAGTCGCCGCTGCCCTCGAACCAGGTCACCAGCACCGTCGCCTCGGTCGGGCCGTACACGCTGATGAAGCGGCGCCCACCCGCGGTCCAGCGGCCGACCTGTTCCGGGCCGGTGGCCTCGCCGCCGGTGATGACCAGCCGTACGCCGGGAAGCCGGTCCGGGTCCAGCAGCGGCAGGATCGGCGGCGGCAGCACCACCACGTCGACTGCCTGATCGGCGCAGATCCGGTAGAGCCGGGTCGGGTCGGCCCGCTCGGCGTCACCGGCGAGCACGACGGTGCCCCCGGCGGCGAGCGGGGCGAGCATGTCGACCACCGACGCGTCGAACCCGATCGAGGCGAACGCCAGGCACCGGGTCGCCGTGTCGAACCCGGAGAACTCCGCGATCGAGGTGACCTTCTCGGTCAGCGCCCGGTGCTCGATCACCGCGCCCTTGGGCTGCCCGGTCGACCCGGACGTGAACATCGCGTACGCCGTGGTGGCGAGCGTCGCCGGGGTCGGCTGCCAGGGCGCGGTGGCGGCGGGGACGTCCAGCACGGTCCGGCCGGTGAACACCTCGGCTGCGGGCGTACCCACGACGACGCGCAGCCGGGCCTCGGCGGCCAGCTCCCGCAACCGCCCGGGCGGCAGCGCCGGGTCGAGCGGGACGTACCCGGCGCCGGCCGCCTGCACGCCGAGCAGCGCGACCACCAGGTCCGGGCGGCGGTCCACGCAGACGCCGACGAGGTCGTCCGCGCCGATGCCGTGGTCCCGCAGCGACGCGGCCAGCGCGGCGGCCCGGCCGACCAGGTCGGCGTAGCTGAGCGTCAGGTCGCCCTGCACCACGGCCGGCGCGCCGGGACGCCGCCGGGCGTGCGCCGCGACCAGGTCGGGCAGGCACACCTCGGGGTAGGGCAGCTCGGGGCCGACCTGCTGGTCGCGCTGATCGTCGCGGCCGGTCATCGTCGTGCCTCGATCCAGTGCCGGGTCCGCCGGAACGGGTAGCCGGGCAGCGGCACCCGCCGGCCGGGCGGCACGGGCAGGTCGGCACCGGCACGCCAGGCGCGGACTGCCTCGTCGCCGTCGACCGGGTCGCCGGCCGCGAGCGCGGTCAACCCGGCCACCGCCTCCCCGGCGTCGGCGCAGGCGACCGCGTCCCGGTACGCCAGCCGCCGCCGTCCCACCGCGAGCGTGTGCGCCACGTCGGCCACCGCCAGGTCGCCGTCGGCCAGCCGGACGGCCAGCCGCCGGGCCAGCTCCCGCAGCGCCGCCGGGCTGCCCGCGGACAGCCCCAGCACCACCGGGCCGGGTGCCCCGGCATCCGGCGCGTCCGTCGCGGGCGCGGGCTCGACGAGTACGTGCGCGTTGGTGCCGCCGAGACCGAACGAGCTGACACCGGCGCGCCGCTCCCCGGCCCACGGCCGGGTCTGCGCGTCCACCTCGGCGCCCGCGGCGGCCAGGTCGATGTCGTCGTGCGCGGCGGTGAAGTGCGCGGTACCCGGCACCTGCCCGGTGCGGACCGCGTACACGGCCTTGATCAGGGAGATCACGCCCGCCGCGGCGTCCAGGTTGCCGAGGTTGCCCTTCACCGAGCCGAGCAGCAGCGGTGCGCGGGCGCCCCGGCGTACCCGGGCCAGCGCGTCCACCTCGATCGCGTCGCCCACCGGCGTGCCGGTGCCGTGCCCCTCCAGGTAGCCCACGTCGGCCGCGTCCCAGCCGACCGACGCCAGCGCCTCCGCCATCACCGCCGCCTGGCCGGACACGCCCGGCACTGTGAATCCGGGCCGGTCGGCGCCGTCGTTGTTCACCGCCCACCCGGCGAGCACGGCGTGCACGTGGTCGCCGTCGGCGCGGGCGTCGGCGAGCCGCTTCAGCACCACCGCCCCGGCGCCGTTGCCGAACACCTGCCCGGTGGCGGCGGCGTCGTACGGGCGGCACACCCCGTCGGCGGCCAGCAGCCCGCCCGGCCGCAGCCGGTACCCGGCCTGCCGGGTGGAGACCACCGCCGCGCCGCCCGCTATCGCCACGTCGCAGCGGTAGTCCAGCAGGCTCTGCCCGGCCTGGCACACCGCGACGAGCGAGGTCGAGCAGGCGGTCTGGACCGCCACGGCCGGGCCGGACAGCCCCAGCGCGAACGCGGTGCGCGTCGGCAGGTAGTCGCAGCCGGACCCGGTCAGCGCGTCGTCCCAGTCCTCGGCGAGCGTGCCCGCCGCCGGTGCCAGCGCGGGGTTGCCCAGCAGGTGGTGGTGCAGGTAGCGGTTGGGCGCGCATCCGGCGAACACGCCGATCTGGGCCGGGTCGCGGTCCGGGTCGATCCCGGCGTCCTCCAGGGCGTGCCAGGCGACCTCCAGGAACAGCCGGTGCTGCGGGTCGAGCAGCGCCGCCGCCGCGGCGGGACAGCCGAACAGGTCCGCGTCGAAACCCTCCAGGTCGTCGAGCCGGCCGAACGCCGGTACCCAGTCCGGTCCGCCCGGCGCGCCCTCGCCAGCCGGGGTCCGGCGCACCGAGTCCACCCCGGACAGCAGGTTGCGCCACAGCGCCGGCGCGTCGTCCGCGCCGGGTACCCGGCAGGACAGGCCCACCACCGCGATCCGGTCGTCCTCGCTCACGCCCGTCCCTCCCCGCCGCCGGCGGCCCGCGCGGCGGCGCGGCGGGCCATCCGGCGTCCGACCGCGGTCAGCCGGCCGTCCTCCGGTACGCCCGGAGCGTCCCCGGCCGTCTCCAGGTACGCGGCAAGCGCCGCCACCGTCGGGAACTCCACCAGCCGGGCCAGCGGCACCCGGCGGCCGAGGTGTTCCTCCAGGTACCCCTGCACCAGGGCGAGCTGGAGCGAGTGCCCGCCCGCCTCGAAGAAGTTCACCAGGCGGCCCACTGTGGGCAGTCCGAGCACCGTGCACCAGCCCGCGGCGATGGTCTGCTCGACCGGCCCGGCCGGCGGTCCCCCGGCGGTCGGCTGCCCCGCGTGCGGCCCTCCGGCGGCCGGGCGACCGGCGTCCGGGTCGGGCAGGGCGGCCTGGTCGAGCTTGCCGGTCGGGCCGATCGGCAACTCCGGCACCGCCACCACCGCCCGGGGCACCATGAAGTCCGGCAGCACACCGGCCAGCCGTTCCCGCAGCACTCCCGGCTCGACGTGCGTCCCGGCGGCGCCGACCACGTACGCGACGATCTCCTGCTCGCCCGCGCCGGACGCACCGCGTCGCGCCACCACCGCCGCGTGGGCCACCCCCGGCAGCGCCGCCAGGCAGGCCTCGATCTCGCCCAGCTCCACCCGGTAGCCGCGGATCTTCACCATCCGGTCGCCGCGGCCCAGGTAGACGAGCATGCCGTCGGGCAGCCGCCGCGCGATGTCACCGGTCCGGTACGCGCGCACCCCGTCGTGCTCGGTGAACCGGGTCGCGGTCAGCTCCGGCAGGCCCAGATATCCGAGCGCGACGTGCGGGGTGCGCACGACCACCTCGCCGGTGAGGCAGGCCGGGCGTCCGGCCGGGTCGGTCAGCACCACCTCGACGCCCGGCAGCGGATGCCCGATCGGCACGACTGCGCGCCCCGGGTCGGCGTCCGGCGGCAGGTGGTGCTGCGCGGCGAAGCTGATCTCGGTGGTGCCGTACCCGTTGACGAACACCACGCCCGGCGCGAACGACCGCCGGGCCAGCGTCACGTCGTGCCGGGTGACCTCCTCGCCGCCGAGGACGACCGCGCGGACCGACGGCAGCCGCCCGTGCTCGCCGAGGCTCGCCACCACGTACCGGAAGACGGTCGGGGTGGAGTGGTAGACGGTGACGCCCCGGTCGGCGAGCGCGCCGGTGAGGTGGCCGAGGCCGTGCGTGCGGACGTCGACCGGGACGGCGGCGGCGCCGGACAGCAGCGCGCTGAACGTGTCGGTGACAGCCATGTCGTAGCCGAACGAGGTGAGCACGCTCGTGCGGTCGTCCGGCCGGACGGCGAAGTTGCGCACGTGGTTGCGGACGCCGAACAGCACGTTGCGGTGGCTCTGCACCACGCCCTTCGGCTTCCCGGTGGACCCGGAGGTGTAGAGCACGTACGCCGGGTCGTCCGGGCGCGCGGGCCCGGACGGCACCGGCACGCCGGGTTCGCCCCGGCGCAACGACACGACACCCAGCTCCAGCCCGGCGTCGGCCGCGAGCGCGGCGGCCCGCCCTTCGTGGCCGGGGTCCGCGACGATCGCCCGGACGCCTGCGTCGCGCAGCATCGCGGCCAGGCGGGCCGCCGGGTACGCCGGGTCCAGCGGCACGTACGGCGACCCCGACGCCAGCGCCGCCAGGATGCCGGTGATCGTGGCGACGCCGTGGCGGCACAGCACCGCCACCGGCGCCGTGACGTCACCCGTCCCGGCCAGCGCTTCGGCGGTCGCGGCGACTGCCGCCCCGAGTTCCCGGTAGGTCACAGTCGCGTCGTCGGCGAGCACCGCCGGCCGTTCCGGGTACGCCCGCACCGCCGCGGCGAACGCGGCCGGGATGGTGTCGCCGCGGACCCGATCGGCCTCGGTGCCGTCGCCGCCGTGCAGCCGCCAGAGGTCCGGCGCCGGACGCCGCTCGTAGCTGGCCGACGGCAGCACCCCCGCCGACGAGGCGTCCGGGTTCAGCGTGGACAGGAACTCGGCCAGGTCGGCGCGGAGGTCGTCGGCGTACGCGGCGGGCAGCCCGGACACGGTGACGCCGGCCAGGTCGGCGCTCACCTCGACGGTGGCGTCGACCGGTTGGTCCGGCGGCGCCGGGCACAGCGAGCGGCACAACTCCCGGATCGGCGCGTCGGCGGTCAGGTCGAGCGTCACCGGGTCGTCGCCGTGCCGCAGCGTCACCACAGGGGATCCGGTGTACCGGCGTACCACCAGGGCCGTGGCGGTGAGGACGACGGCGGCCGGGTCGACGCCCGCGGCCTGCGCCCGGGCGGCGAGCCGCGGCGGCGGGCCGAGCGGCTGCGGGGACGGGCTCACCGCTGGTCCAGGACGGCGGCGACCACGTCGGCGAGCGTGGACACCTCGGCGTCGGCCTCGGCGATCCGGAAGTCGTCGCAGTAGCTGCCGGTGCCGTGCACCACGATCTCGTGCCCGGCCGGCACCAGGCCCCGGTCGACGGCGTTGCAGACGCCGGTCAGCGCCATCAGGATCGACCACTCCCGCAGCCGGGCCGGGTCCTCGGGCAGCGTCAGGCCGGCGTCGGCGAGCCACTGCCGGGCGACCGGGTAGCGCCGGACGCACTCGCGCCGCGACACCACGATGCCGTCGCCGCCGTGCCGCCGCACGAGCGCGTTCATGGCCGGGGAGGTCACCGGGCGGTGGGTGTAGAACGTCGGGTCGAGCACCTCGGCCGGGTCGTCGGTGACGGCCGGGAAGCGCAGGTCGGCGTCCTGCGTCCAGACGCCCCGGCTCTCGTCGAGCGTGTACGCCGGGCAGTGGTCCCGCTCGAACGAGCCGTGGCGCAGGCTGAGCACCATGTCCGGCGTGCCGAGATGCTGCACGAGCAGGAAACCGGGGCGGGCGGCCGGGTCGGCGTCGCCGGCCGCCTCCAGCACGTCGCGGCCCAGGTTGTAGCCGAGCAGGCCGAACGCGCTGGACACGGCGTGCGCGTGCCAGCGGGAACCGGTGGCGGGCGACACGTCGGCCTCGAAGGCGGCCCGGGCGGCGTCGGCGACCAGGTAGTTGCGCAGGTCGAGGGTGTACCAGAGGGTGACGCCGTGCTTGTCGTACGCGGTGGCCGCGTACTCGTCGACGAACGCGCGGCCGAGCGCCTTCACGCCCTCCGGGTCCGCGCCGGTGTACCGCAGCAGCGGGTTGACCGCACGGGTCGCGGGATCGGCGGCGAGCGCGTCGTGGCGGAACTTGTGCCGGGTCGCCGCCGGGGCCAGCACCACGATGGACAGCTGCTCCGGGGTCACCAGCCCGGCCCCGTACGCGCGCGCCACCGAGTCGCGCAGCGCCACGCCCTTGTTGCCGGAGGTCGGGGTGACGATGCACAGCCGCTCGCCGGTACGCCGGATGTGCTCCACCGCGCGGGCGACGATCACCATCGAGGCGAACGTCTTCGTGGTCCGGGTGCCCGGGTTGGCGGTCAGGTCGAGCATCGTCAGGTCGTGCCCGCCGTAGTGGCCCAGCGGGGACCAGCTGACGGTGGCGGCGGCGTAGAACTCGCGTACCGCGGGGGTCAGCTCGGGCAGGTCGAAGCCGGGCGCGAAGCCGGGCGTGCCGGGCGCGTCGCCGGGGACCGCGCCGCACCGGCGCACCGCCGACGCGATGACGTCGTAGTACTCGGTGATCATGTTGCGGGTGGCCGGGGTGGTCACGGTCATCGGGCTTCCTCCAACACACTCCGGGCCGGCGCCGGCGGCACCGTTCGCAGATGGTCACGCAGGGCGGTGAACCGGCAGGCGATCTCGGGCAGCTCGCTCGCGTGCCAGCCGCCGGCCAGGTCGGGCCGGTACGCCGCCAGCGCCGCCCGGGCGCGCTCCGGGTAGCGGACGTGGCCGCCGCCGACCTCGACGCCGTCGCGGCGCCCGGCGGCGGTGTTCCAGGCGACCGCCTGCGCCACCGGCAGCTCGGCCGGCAGCCGCAGCTCGGTCCGGCCGCCGGTGAGCCGGACCGGATAGCCGCCCGGCAGTCCCAGCGGGCCGGGCAGGCTCGCCGTCACCTCGTCACCGGCGGCGAGCGCAACCACCAGGGCGGCCCCGGCGTGCCCGGCGAGCGCGTTCAGCTCCGGCCGGGGAAGCGCGCGGTACCCGGCGAGCAGCCCGGTGACGTCCGGGACGGGCCGGCCGTCCAGCCAGGCGCGTACCTCGGCGGTGTCCTCGTCGTCCGGGCCGGGCGCGGCGAGGTGGGCGTGGTGGCCGAGCACCGCCAGCCGGCGCTGGCCGGGACGGCCGAGCGCGGCGTCCAGGCACGCGGCGAGCGTCGCCACGTTGCCGATGCCGCAGCGCACCGGCAGGTCCAGCGCGGCGAGCAGCGGGTTGACCGCGTCCGGGAACGCGCCGTTGACGAGCGTGGCGCCGGGCGCGCCGCCGGCCAGCGCGACGGCCAGCCGGGACACCAGTTCGGCCTGCAACGCCAGCGTCACCCCGAAGCCGGCCGCGGCGATCAGGTCCGTCCAGGCCGACGGCGCCGCCGCCCGCTCGTACGGCGACTGCGCGGACGCGGCGCAGACCAGCACGTCGGGCCGGAGCCGGGCCATCGAGGCGGCGTCGGCGGCGTACCCCTCCCCCGGGCCGGCGCCGGGTTCGGCGGTGAACGGCCGGGCGGTGACGGCGACGGGGGTTCCGGCGACTGTGGCGCGCACCCGCGCGGCGCGGGCGAGCGCGTGCGCCGCGTCCGGGTCGCGGGCCAGGACCGTCACGCGCAGCGGCGCCGGGGTGGGCGTCGCGGCCAGGGCGTGGCACAGCGAGCGGGCCAGCCGGCCGGCGCCCACCACGACGACGTGCCGCGCGTCAGCGGACCGGGCTGACATCGCGTCCCGCCTCCGTGACCCGGTCGACCCAGTCGGCGAACGACCCGGCGCGCAGACAGCTCGCCGGGGACACCTCCAGCCCGGCCATCTCCCGTACCCGCAGCGCCATCCGCAGCGCGGTCAGCGAGTGCCCGCCGAGCGCGACGAACGTGTCGTCGTCGTGCACCGCGTCGACGCCGAGCGTGGCCCGCCACGCCTCGCGCAACCGGTCGGTGAGGGCGCCGCCGCCGGGTTCCGCAGCAGGCCCGGTGGGCCGGGGCGGTGGCGGTGGCAGCTCCAGCCGTGCGACCTTGCCGTTGGGCAGGCGGGGCAGCCGGTCGACCAGGACGATCTGGTCCGGGCGCATCGCGGGCGGCAGCGCCGAGGCCAGGTAGCCCTGGAGCAGCCCGGTGGTCAGCAGGTGGTCGGCGGGCTCGTCCCGGGGCGTCGCCGCGGGTGGCGGGTCCTGCGGCCGTACGGCGTAGACGTAGCTGACGTCGGCGTCCGCGCCGACGTTCCAGTCGCCGATGTCGTGCACCTCGAACCCGGCAGCGCACAGCAGCTCGCGCACCCGCGGGGTGGTCACGCTGCTGCGCTCGACCTCCAGGCAGACCTGGCGGATGCGGGGCCAGTGCTCGGGGCGCAGCCCGCGCAGCACGCTCAGCTCGGCACCCTCGGTGTTGATCTTCAGCAGGTCGACGCGGTCCAGCCCGAAGCGGTCCAGCAGGTCCGACAGCGTCACAGTCGGCACCACGTGCGCCACCGGGGCGAGGCGGCGGCGGGCGTCCGCGAGGAGCGCTGCCTGTTCGGTCTCGTCGGCGTCGCCGCCGCCGTGGCGGTAGTGCGACCGGACCAGGTCGGAGGCGGCGCCGGCCCGGTCGGCGCCGAGGCCGGACAGGTAGCTCAGCTCGGGGAACGAGGTCAGCTCGGCGGTGCCCGCCGCGTCGGTCACGGCGGCCTCGACGACCGACGCGGACCCGGCGTAGAGGCCGAGGTTGGCGCGCAGGTACGGCAACGTGTCCGGGTTCGGTTCGACCGCCACCAGCCGCACGTCGCGCGCCTGCCGGGACGCCCAGAGCGAGAACAGGCCGATGTTGGCGCCGACGTCGAGGACCACGGCGCCGTCGCCGACGCGGACGCCGAAACGGGCGTACTCGGCCTGGTCGAAGATCTGCCGGTAGAGGAAGACCGCCTCGTCCGGCGACGCCGCCGTGACCGCCATGCCGTTCGGAAGCGGGAACCGCGGCAGCCCGCCGGCCGCCGGGGCCTGCCGGGGCTGCGGCACCACGTACCCGACCAGGCGTGGGCCGTCCTCGGCGTCGGGGACTGTCACCACCACCGCGTCGTGCACTGCCGGATGCTCGCGCAGCACGGCTGCCACCTCGCCCGGCTCCACCCGGACCCCCCGGATCTTGACCTGGTCGTCGGCCCGGCCGCGGAACTCCAGGAAGCCCTGCGGCGCGATCCGCACCAGGTCACCGGTGCGGTAGAGCCGCGCGCCCGGCCGCGCCGGGTCGGGTCGGAAGCGCTCCGCCGTCCGCTCGTCGTCGCGCAGGTAGCCGAGCCCGACCGCGACCCCGCCGATCCACAGCTCGCCGGTCCCGCCCTCGGGCACCGGGCGCAGGTCGTCGTCGAGCACGTGGGCGGTGACGCCGTCGATGATCCGGCCGATCGGGGCGATGCTGCCCGCGTACGGCTCGGCGCAGTCCCAGTAGGACACGTTGATCGAGGTCTCGCTCGGGCCGTACCCGTTGAACAGCCCGCACGGCAGCAGCTCGCGCAGCCGCCGGACCAGCCGCATGTCCAGCGCCTCGCCGCCGCACAGCACCCGCCGCAGCGTGACGCAGCCGGCGAACTCCGGCTCGTCGAGCACGTGCCGCAACATGGTCGGTACGAAGTGCGCGGTGGTGACCGCCTCCCGCTGGATCAGCCGGACCAGCCCGAGGCTGTCGAACTGCAGGCCCGGCCCGGCGACGACCACGGCGCCGCCCGCGATCAGCGGCGAGAGGATCTCGTGCACCGACGCGTCGAAACCGATCGACGCCTTGTGCAGCACCCGGTCGTCGGCGGTGAACCCGAACCGGTCGTGGCCCCAGGCCAGCCGGTTGACCAGCCCGGCGTGGTGCAGCACGACGCCCTTCGGCCGGCCGGTGGAGCCGGAGGTGAACAGCACGAGTGCGGCGTGCTCACCCGGCGGCAGCCAGCCGATGCGATCGGTCAGGTCGGCCGGCGACCCGGCCCGCGCGGTACGCACGTCCCGCCACCCGGTGGACGCGGGCGCGGCGACGGCGGGCGGACGGTCGGCGTACAGGACGAGCCGGGGCGCGGCCGCCGTGAGCATCTGCTCGGCCCGGCCGGAGGGCAGCTCGGGGTCGATCGGGACCGCCACCGCGCCCACCGCGAGCGTCGCCAGCAACGCTGTCACGTAGTCGGCGGACCGGTGCAGGTACAGGCCCACCAGGTCACCCGGCCGCACGCGGGCGCGGCGCAGCAGCTCGGCCGTCGCGCCGACCCGCTCCCACAACGCGGTGTAGCTCAGCTCGCCGTCCGGGCCGACGATCGCGGGCCGGTCGCCGCCGGCGCCGGCGGGCCGGTGCACCAGGTCGGTCAGGTAGCGCGGGCCGGTCACGGCGCTACCTGCGTCCTCGTCGCGACCGCGACGATCGCCATCCGGGGCACCTCGGCCACGAACTGCCCGTCGGCCCGGTAGACCAGCGGACGGGCCGGCACGTCGTCGCGGCCGATTCCGGCCAGGTAGCCGGTGTGGTCGAAGTGGCGGGTCAGCAGCCCCCACACCTCGTCGTCGGTGAGCGTCGCGAAGTAGTCGCGCACGCCGTACATGTCGCCGACGTAGTCGCGCATGCCCGCGGAGGCGGACTCGGCGCTGTCGGCGCGCACGATCAGCGGGTCGTACAGGTCGACGACGCGTACCGGCAGCCCGGCCCCGGTGAACAGGCCGGTCAGCTCGGCGCGGCTGAAGTGCCGGTAGTCGTGGCCGCCGGCGGCGTGCGGGTGCACCACCTCGCCGAAGAACCCGGCCATCGGGCTGGACTCGTCGAAGTCGTGCAGCACGATCCGGCCGCCGGGGCGGACCACCCGGGCCGCCTCCGCGACCGCCTGCGGCCGCCGGGCCGCCGGGATGTGGTGCGTGCCGTACGCCAGCAGCACCGCGTCCACGCCGGCGTCGCGCAGGAACAGGAAGTGCGCGGCCTGGCGGACGGCGGGCAGGCCGTGGGCCAGCGCCTTGTCGACCATGTGGCCGGACAGGTCGCCGGTGATGAACGCCAGTTTGGACTCGAAGCAGGCGGACTGGCTGCTCGCGGCGCGGGCCACTGTGCCGTCGCCGCCGAGCACGTCGAGGATGAGCGTGACCGGGGCGGCGGCGTCCGGGGTGGCGAGGTCCAGCAGCCGCCGCATGCCGGTCCAGCGGACGAGCGTGTCCCGCTGCGCCCGGCGATAGGAATCGCCCCGGCCGGTGGAGTCGGTGTCGAACTCGCTGACCGTGCCGGCCAGTTCCGCGAGGGCCTCGTCCGCGCCGGGGCGGCCAAAGTCGAGCAGCTCGCGCAGTTGCGGGTGGAGGGTCGCCACGGTGTGCAGGTAATCGCGCAGGACCAGGGACGGAAGGTACGGCCGGCTCATGAACACCTCGGCGCACGCGACAGTATGCCGCCTCGTCAGCGACGTCCCTTCGGCGAACGGATGGCGAACTTTAACACCGCTTCTCGGCCGTTCACCAGGCCGAATACCGGACATTGTGGAAGGTTCGGTACGGGTACGAGTCCTTACCCGTTCTTTGTCGCCTATTCCGCCACAGGGGTGTGACTGGCGACGACGTGTCGCATTAGGTCGATGATTTCCGGCAGATGGTCGGTAAGGAAGAAATGCCCGCCGGGAAACACGTGCCATCGCGGCTCGGTGACACATTCCCGGGCCCACCCTGCGGCCCGGTCCCGGTCCACGTGCTCGTCCCCGTCGCCGAGCAGCACGTGCACCGGCACCTCCAGCGGCGGCTCCGGACGGTAGGCGTACCGCTCGGACAGCGCGAAGTCGGCGCGTACCCCGGGCAGGATCAGCTCCATCAGGTCGCGGTCGGCCAGCAGCGCGGCCGGCGTGGCCCCGAAGTCGCGCAACGCCTCGATCAGACCGGCGTCGTCGAGGTCGTGCACGCGCCGCCGCACCAGCCGGGTCTGCGGCGCCTCCGCGCCGCCGACCAGCAACGCCAGCGGCGCGGGCGCGCCCCGGCGGCGCAGCTCCCGGGTCACCTCGAACGCCACCAGCGCCCCCAGGCTGTGGCCGAACAGCAGGAACGGCCCGGACGCCCGCTCGGCGACGGCTGTCGCCAGCGCGTCCACCAGCTCCGCGAGGTCGTCCACGGGTGGCTCGTGCAGCCGGGCACCCCGGCCCGGCATCAGCGCGACCTGCACCGACAGCTCCGGCGCGGCCAGTTCCTGCCACTGCGCGAAGGAGCCGGCGACGCCGCCGGCGTACGGGAAGACGAACACCTGGGCGTCGCCGGCCGGGGAACCGGCCGGCCCGAACCAGCGGCTCGCACTCACCTGGGGCATGGCCAGGAGCATAGGGCCGGACCACTCCCGGCTCGGCGGACGGGCCTGTGTGGACAGCCGGCCGCCTGGCACACTACCGGGATGCGGCGGGGGGTCTGGTCGGTGCTGGCGATGCTCGTCGCGGCCGGGCTCGGCGCATCGGTCGCCTGGCTGCCGAACGCCACCGACCGGCAGCTCACCCTGCTGCAGTCGGTCCTCGCCGTCCTGGCGGCCGGCGGCCCGATCCTGGGCTGGCTGTGGCGGCGCAACCACCGGGGCGCACGCCGCCCCGGCCCCGAGGCGCAGCGGGCGGCCGACGAGCTGGCCGCCGCCGTCCTCGCGCAGTGGAGCCGCGCGGCGACCGAGCGCGGGCTGTGGGCGCCGGTTCCGATCCGGGTCCACTGGCGGTGGTCGGACCGGCCGGTCACCGGGCCGGTGGACGCCGCCGCGACCGAGGGCGACCTGGTCCGGTTCCCGCCCCTGCCGGCCGTCCCGCCGGTGCGGGCGGCCGACCTCGCCCACGGCGACCTGCACGACCTGTTCCGGGTGTACGCGGGCCTGGGCTCCGGCCGCCTGCTGCTGCTCGGCCGGCCCGGGGCGGGCAAGTCGGCAGCGGTCGTCCTGCTGCTGATCGACGCGCTGGAGCACCGGCAGCGCCTGCCGGAGCAGGAACGCGCACGGGTACCCGTGCCGGTGCTGCTGACCGTGTCCGGCTGGGATCCGCGCCGGCAACCGGTCGCCGACTGGCTGGCCGCCCGGCTGGCCGCCGATCACGATGTCCTCGGCGGGCTCGAACCGGCCCGCCGGCTCGTCACGGGCGGGCACGTGGCGCTCTTCCTGGACGGGCTGGACGAACTGCCGCCGGACCTGCGACCGGTCGCCCTGCGCGCGCTCGACGTCCAGACCACGTTCCGGCTGGTGGTGACGACCCGCAGCCGCGAGCTGGTGGAGGCGGTGGCCGTCGCCCGGCACCTCTCCGGCGCCGCCGCCCTGGAGCTGGAACCGCTGACCGGCGCGGACATCGCTTCGTACGTCACCCGGAGCCGGACCCAGCCGTTGCCGCCGGGGTGGCAGCGGCTGGTGGACGAGGTGCGCGACCGGCCTGAGAGTCCCGTCGCGCAGGCGCTGCGCAGCCCGCTGATGCTGAGCCTGTTCCGGGACACGGTGACCACCGACGACGATGCCGCGGAGCTGCTCGACAGCTACCACAGCCGGGAGGCGGTGGAGGACGCCCTGCTCGACCGGGTGCTTCCCGCGGCGTACGCCGTCCAGCCCGGCGTGCCGGAGCCGCGCTACACGGCTGCGCAGGCGGCGCGCTGGCTCGGTCACCTCGCCCACCTGATGAACCGGGCGGGCAGCCGCGATCTGGTGTGGTGGCACCTGGCGTCGTTCACCTCCTGGGACCTGTACGCGGTCACGACGGTGCTCGTCACCGGTCTCGGCGCCGGACTGAGCGCGGGGTTGCTCGCCGGGCCGGCGTTCGGCGTCCTGGCCGGGCTGGCGTTCGGGCTGGTGCTCACGTTCACCGCCAAGCTGTCCCGGGACGTGCTGATCGGCCGGCGTCCGCTGCGGCTCCGCCGGATCAGATGGAGCCGGGTCGTCAGCCGTCAGCGGATGGAGAGCGTGCTCGGCGCCGGGCTCACCGGTGCGTTGTTCCTGGGCTTCTTCGGGCTCCTCGTCGCCGCGTGCGCCGATGTCACAGGCATCGGGTCCGGGCGGGCCTTCCCGGTCTTCCTCGCCTTCACCGCGACCGGTTTTCTCGGTTGCCTCTCCCTGGGCCTGTACCTGGCGATGGCCGGCTCGGCGGACGAGGACGACCCGGTGTCGTCGCGGCTGTCCTGGCGGCGGGACCTGTGGTCCGCGGTGGGCGGCGGCCTCTGGCTCGGGTCCGTGCTCGGTGTCCTGGGTGGCCTGGTGGGGCGGCTCGCCGGGTCGGCGGAAGGTGGCATCGCCTGTGGCATCGTCGGCGGCTTCCTGCTCGGCGTGACGTCCTCGCAGACCTGGCGCGCCCTGCTCGTCATGGTCGAGCTGCGCCGTACCGGGGTGGCGCCGCTGCGGCTGCTCCGGTTCCTCGACGACGCGCACCGCCGGTCGGTGCTGCGCACGGTGGGGCCGGTCTACCAGTTCCGGCACGCCCGTCTGCAGGACCGCCTGGCGACCACCGCCGGTGCTACGGTGGACCGGAGTGATCCAGTGGCGATCAGGCAGGCAGGGAGACCAGACATGGCGGGTGACGACGACATCTCCG
Organism: Micromonospora globosa; assembly: GCF_000717585.1. Lineage (NCBI taxonomy): Bacteria > Bacillati > Actinomycetota > Actinomycetes > Micromonosporales > Micromonosporaceae > Micromonospora > Micromonospora globosa. The sequence goes on along the minus strand of NZ_JNZR01000002.1, from coordinate 180,855 downwards.
GGTGAGACCGGACATGTGACCGACCGCAGGCGAGCGCCGTGGTCGTTCCGTCGTACCCCGAGACCGTGTCCCCCGCCGGGCGGCTGAGGTCCGCCCGCCCTCATCTTCGAGGTCGTCTTCCTGATGTCCGATTCCTTCGTCGTCTGCTCGAACCTGACCTTCTCCTGGCCGGACGACACCCCGGTCTTCCAGAACCTCTCCTTCACCCTCGGCGGCGGCCGGACCGGACTGGTCGCGCCGAACGGCGCCGGCAAGAGCACGCTGCTCAAGCTGATCGCCGGCGAGTACCGCCCGGCCGCCGGGTCGGTGACCGTCGACGGCGTGCTGGGCTACCTCCCGCAGAGCCTGCCGCTGGCCGCCGACCTCACCGTGGCCGAGGTCCTGGAGATCGCACCGCTGATCGCGGCGCTGCACGCCATCGAGGCCGGCGACGCCGACGAGAGGCACTTCACCACCATCGGCGCCGACTGGGACATCGAGGAACGCACGCGCGCGCAACTCGACCGGCTCGGCCTCGGCGGCCTCGCCTTCGACAGGCACCTGGGCACGCTCAGCGGTGGGCAGGTGGTCTCCCTCGGCCTGGCGGCGCAACTGCTCAAGCAGCCCGACGTGCTGCTGCTGGACGAGCCGACGAACAACCTCGACCTGGGCGCCCGGCACCGGCTCTACGACGTGCTGGAACAGTGGCACGGCTGTCTGCTGCTGGTCAGTCACGACCGGGCTCTGCTGGACCGGATGGACCGCATCGCCGAACTCGACCGCGGTGAGATGCGCTTCCACGGCGGCGACTTCACCTCGTACGAGGCGGCCGTGCGGGCCGCGCAGGAGGTGGCGGAGAAGAACGTCCGCAGCGCCGAACAGGACCTCAAGCGGGAGAAGCGGGAGTTGCAGGAGGCCCGCGAACGGGCGGCCCGGCGAGCCGGCAACGCCGCCCGGAACCTGAAGAACGCGGGTCTGGCGAGGATCGTCGCCGGCGGCTTGAAGCGGGACGCGCAGGTGGCAGCGGGCAAGGCGAACGAGATGCACTCCGGGCGGGTCGACGACGCCCGGGCACGGCTCGACGAGGCCGAGCGGGCGCTGCGCAACGAGAAGACGATCACGGTGGAGCTGCCCGCCACCACCGTCCCGGCCGGACGCACACTGCTGACCGCCGAACGGGTCCGGGTCCGGCACGGTGAGCGGTCGCTGTTCGCCGCCGACGGTGTCGACCTGACGATCCGCGGTCCGGAGCGGATCGCCCTGCTCGGCGACAACGGCGCGGGCAAGTCGACGCTGCTGCGCCTGATCGACGGCGATCTGGAGCCGGAGAGCGGCCGGATCACCCGCGCGGACGGCCGGATCGCGTACCTGTCGCAGCGGCTGGACCTGCTGGACCTGGACCGTACCGTGGCGGAGAACCTGGCCGCGTTCGCGCCGCAGGCCCCTGATGCGCAGCGGATGAACCTGCTCGCCCGCTTCCTGTTCCGCGGCCCGCGCGCGCATCTTCCGGTCGGGGTGCTCTCCGGCGGGGAGCGGCTGCGCGCCACGCTCGCGTGCGTGCTGGGCGCCGAACCGGCCCCGCAGCTCCTGCTGCTCGACGAGCCGACGAACAACCTCGACCTGGTCAGCGTCGGGCAGTTGGAGAGCGCGCTGCACGCCTACCGGGGCGCGCTGCTGGTGGTCAGCCACGACGAGCGGTTCCTCGCCGCGATCGACGTCGGCCGCTGGCTGCGCCTGGCGGACGGACGCCTGGTGGAGACCGGTCCCCCGGACGCCGGCTGACCGGCCCGGTCAGACCGCCGGCAGGCGGACCACGAACCGGCACCCGCCGGTCACGTTGTGCGCGTGCACCCGCCCGCCGTGCGCCTCGACCAGTCCGCGCACGATCGCCAGACCCAGCCCGCCGCCGGCCGGTGCCGCCTCGTCGGCGCCGGCCGGTGCGGGAGTACGGGCCCGGGTGCCCCGGAACGCCACGTCGAACACCCGGGGCAGGTCCGCCTCCGGAATGCCGCCGCAGGTGTCGGAGACGGCGAGCCACGCGTCGGCGTCGTCCCGCCCGGCGTCGATGCGGACAGTGCCGTCCGGTGGCGTGTACCGCACCGAGTTGACCAGCAGGTTCGTCACGACGCGGGCGAGTTCGGCCTCGGCGGCCCGGACGGTCGGCCAGCCGGTCTCCGGGGCGAGCACCCGGACCCGCCGGTCGGCGGCCAGCGGCGCGGTGGCGGCGATCGCGTCGGAGACCACGTCGCCGAGCGGCACCGGGGACAGCGCGGGCCGCAACGCTCCGGCGGTGATCCGGGACAGCTCGAACAGATCGTCGACCAGGCGCGTCATCCGGTCCGTCTCGACCCGGATCCGGCGGTGGTACTCGGCCACCGCCGCCGGCTCGTCGACCACCCGGTCCTCCAGCGCCTCCGCCATCGCCCGCAGCCCGGCCAGCGGCGTACGCAGGTCGTGGGAGACCCACGCGACCAGCTCGCGGCGGCCCGCCTCCAGCTGCCGTTCCCGCTGCCGGGCCTGGTCGGCCCAGACCGCCGCCTGGGCGAGGCGGCGGGCGAACGCCACCCCGACGGCCAGGCTGAGCGCCGCGGACGCGGCGACCGTGACGAGGACGACCTGGAGGTCGTGCGCGGACAGGAACATGGCCTGGGCAACGGCCGTGACGCCGGCCGTCACCGAGGCGATGGTGACCGCGAGCAGCACCGCGATGTGCGCGAGGATCGACCGGTGGCGCACCAGCCGCAGCGCGCCGACGCCGAGCGCGCCGACCGCAGCGCCTGCGAGCAGGGCGTAGAGCCCGATGACCATCAGCTCGTTCACCGGGACGCCTCCGACGGCTCGTACCGGTAACCGACGCCCCACACGGTGACGATGCGGCGCGGCTGCGCCGGGTGGTCCTCGATCTTCTCCCGCAGCCGCCGGACGTGGACGGTGACTGTGGACTGGTCGCCGAACCGCCAGCCCCACACGCGGTCCAGCAGCTCGGCCCGCGACCAGGCGCGTCCCGGGTTCGCGAGCAGGAACGCGAGCAGGTCGAACTCCCGTACGGTCAGCGACAGCGGCTGCCCGCCGCGCTCGGCGACGCGCCGGTCGGTGTCCGCGGTGAGGTCGCCGTCGCGCAGCACCCCTGTCGGTCCCCGGTCCTGCGGGGCCGCGCGCCGCAGCACCGACCGGATGCGCAGCACGAGTTCACGGGGCGAGAACGGCTTGGTCACGTAGTCGTCCGCGCCGACCTCCAGCCCGGCGACCCGGTCGGCCTCGTCCCCAAGCGCGGTGAGCATGACGACGGGCAGGCCGGGCAGCCGGCGACGCAGCCGCCGGCACACCTCGATGCCGTCGAGACCCGGCATCATCAGGTCGAGGACCACCAGGTCGGGTGGCTCCTCCTCGGCCGCGGCGAGCGCGTCCGGCCCGTCGAAGGACAACCGGACCCGGCAGCCGTCCTGTTCGAGGTAGCGCCGGACGACGTCGCTCACCGTCCGGTCGTCGTCGACGACGAGCACGTAGCGCCCCATGGGCCAGACGCTACCCATCGGCGTCCCGGTGCGGCGGCCCGCGGTCGACCCGTAAGCGGACGGAAAGATCTTTCCGCCGGCTACGCGCCTACCGTCGGAGCATGGGCAGAAGACGTGTGGTGTCGTCGGTGCTGGCCGTCGTGGCCGTCACCGGCCTCGGGTGAGCCTGTACCTGTTCCAGCCGTGGCGGCTGGTGACCGACCGCGAGGTACGCGAGACGCTGCCCACTGTGGCGGAGCCCTCACCGGCTCCGGCCGGCACGACCGGCTCGTCGCCGACCGGCGCGGCGCCCGCCGACGTGGTGCTCGCCGCCGGTGACTTCGTCACCCACGAGCACGACACGTCCGGCCGGGCGCAGCTCGTCCGTCTCGCCGACGGCCGCCGTCAGCTGCTCCTGCGCGGACTGGACACCTCCGACGGACCCGACCTGCGGGTGTGGCTGACCGACCGGAAGGTGCTCCCCGGCCGGGCCGGCTGGCAGGTGTTCGACGACGGCCGCTGGGTCGAGCTGGGCCGGCTCAAGGGCAACATCGGCGACCAGGCGTACGACATCCCGGCGTCGGTGGACCTGGACGGTCTGCGCAGCGTGTCGATCTGGTGCAAGCGGTTCGCGGTGTCGTTCGGCGCGGCGCCGCTTGCCGCTGTGACGGGATCGGCGCCGGCCTGACGCCTGTGCCGCCGGCCTCGGACGCTGGTCTACGCTGCGGGAAGCGCTGGTTCACCCGGTCGGCGACGGCCGGGTGTCGTAAGAGGGAACCCGGTGGGAATCCGGGACTGCCCCGCAGCGGTGAGTGGGAACGACAGCCGTCAACAGCACTGGGCCACGGCCTGGGAAGCGACGGCCAGTAGGCGACCTCGTGTCACGCCCGCGAGTCCGAAGACCTGCCCGCGTCGCGCGTACCACCGGTGCGCGCCGCCGTCGACCTCGCGGGTGGGTCGGGCGGGTGACACGTCGTGCGCAGGGCCGTCGGCGTGTCCTCGACGTGCACACCCCGGCCGGTCGGCGGTCCGCTTCTGCGAGGACGGAACCGCACAGTGCCCGACACCATCACGCTCACCGGCCGACCACCGTCGGCCTCGCACCTGACCCTGTCGCAGATCATGGACCAGCACCACACCAACCTGATGGGCACGGTCCACGGCGGGCGGATCCTCAACCTGATCGACTCGGTCGCCGGTGTGGTCGCCGCCCGCCACTCCGACGGCCCGGCCGTCACCGCCGCCATCGACGAGACCGCCTTCCTGCGGGCGGTACGCGTGGGGGACGTGGTCCACGTGGACGCCCGGATCACCTGGGCCGGCCGCAGCTCGATGGAGGTGGCGGTGAAGGTCAGCGCGGACCGGTGGGACCGCGCGGTGCCGCCGGTGGACGTGGCGACCGCGCACCTGGTGATGGTGGCGGTGGACGACGACGGGCAGCCCCGGCCGGTGCCGCCGCTGCACGCCGAGACCGACGGCGACCGGCGGCGCTACCGGGAGGCGCAGATCCGGCGCGAACACCGGCTGGCGCTGCGCCGGGCGCTGCTCGACGGCGCCGGGGAGGGCTGAACGGTGCTCGGACTGTCGGCGGCCACGCTCGCGGGTTACCTGGCCGCCATCGTGGTGCTCATGCTCACCCCGGGGCCGGACATGATGTTCGTGCTCGCCAACGCCACCCGGTACGGCCCACGGGCGGGCGCGGTGGCCGCGCTCGGGGTCGCCGCCGGGGAGGCGGTGCACGTCGCCGCCGTGGTGGCCGGGCTCGCCACGCTGATCGCCGCGTCCCCGGTGCTGTTCACCGCGATCCGGTGGGCCGGTGCGGCGTACCTGATCGTGCTGGGCCTGCGGGCGCTGCGCGGCACGGGCCGGCTCGGCGCACCGGCGGACCGGCCGGACGGCGGCGCCGGGCGGGCGTTCCGGCGCGGCCTGCTGACGAACCTGCTCAACCCGAAGATGATCCTGTTCAGTGTGGCGTTCCTGCCGCAGTTCGTCCGGCCCGAGGCGGGCCCGGTGGCGGCGCAGCTGGTGCTGCTCGGCGTGCTGTTCGTCGCGGTGCAACTCGCCGTGGACCTGGCGCTCGGGGTGGGCGCCGGGCGGTTCGCCAGGCGGTGGGGCGACAGCCGCTGGTCACGGCGCGTCGACCGGCTCTGCGCTGTCGCCTTCGTCGCGCTCGGCGTCCGGCTGGCCGCCGGCTGAGACGCACCGGGGCGCGGTGCGGGCGTCGGCTGGTCGGCGGTCGGCAATGCCCCGGCCGGTTGATCGACTCCATCACGCCGAGGTGGCGGCATCAGAAGTGCTCCGACCCCGCCACCTCGGCGAACTGGCGATGATCATGAGGCCGGTCCCGGTTCGGCTCCGCCGGCGTCCCGGACGCGGGCGGCCGCTCGCGGTCCAGGTGCAGGCGCAGCAGCACCCAGCCCAGCGACACGGCGCCGATGAACACGTACGCGGGCTGGGTGCCGAACGTGTCCCAGCAGGTGTGCAGTGTGACGGCGGCGGCGAAGGTGAGCAGGAACGCCGCCAGCTTCCGGCCGCCGGGCGCGGCGGCGAACGTGAACAGCGCGGCGGCGGTCAGCCCGGTCCAGGCCAGGTGCGCGGCGGGCGCGGTGAGACCGCGTACCAGCAGCGTCCGCTCGACCGCGCCGAGGTTGCCCTCCGACCCGACGAACGCGGCGAACGCGTAGCCCATGGTCTCCAGCGCGGCGAACCCGGCGCCGGAGGCCACGCCGATCACCAGGCCCTGCGCCGGGGACGGGTGCCGCCGCCACAGCAGCAGGATGCCGGCCGGCACGATCAGTTTGGCGGTCTCCTCGGCCAGGCCGACGAGCGCCATCGGCAGGACGCCGAGGCGGTGCAGGGTGCCGTACTCCAGCCAGCCGGCGGCGACCACGCCGACCACGCCGCCGAGGAGCGCGGCGACGCCGACGACGGAGCCGGGGACCGGGCGGCGGGCCGGCCGTCCCTGGGCGAAGGCCAGGAACGTGGCGGGCGCGACGCACGCGCCGAGCACGATCAGCGCCGGGACGAACGTGACGGTCCCGGTGCCGGCGAGTGTCTCCAGCACCAGCAGGTGAAGCCCGACGCCGACGAGCAGGACCGCCACCCACGCCCAGCGGCGTCCGGTATTCCCCATACCGCCGAGTATCGCGCCCGCCGGGTCGCGCCGGAATCGGGGGTAGGCACTGTGGACAGTGAGATCATTCCGACACGCCGACACGACATCTGGTGTTGCACGCAAGCCCTCACCGCCATATATGGTGGTGCCGCAGCTGGTTCGGCCGAGCCCTCCGGGGCGGGGCCGAGGCAAGAGGGAACCCGGTGGGAATCCGGGACTGCCCCGCAGCGGTGAGTGGGAACGACAGCCGTCAACAGCACTGGGCCACCGGCCTGGGAAGCGACGGCCGGTAGGCGACCGGCGACCCCGGTCGGGCCCGCGAGTCCGAAGACCTGCCAGCGCGCCGTACGCCTCCGCGTACGGCGGCCGGAGGTCGCGCGGGACGACCGACGCCAGCAGCCGGGCCGGCCGTGCGCCGCGCCCGTTGGCGTCTCCCGCCGTCTCCAGACGGTGACAGCGAGGAGAGGTCATGACTGTCGTGCAGGAGAGTCCCCCGTCCGGAACCGGCGGGTCCGAGACCCGCCGGCCGGCGATGCGGGTACGCAAGCGGGACGGCGACACCGAGCCGGTGGACGTCGGCAAGATCGTCCGGGCGGTCGAGCGCTGGGTCGCCGACCTGGACGAGGTGGACCCGCTGCGGGTGGCCACGAAGACGATAAGCGGGCTCTACGACGGGGCGACCACCGCCGAGCTGGACCGGTTGTCGATCCAGACCGCGGCGGAGCTGATCGGCGAGGAGCCGCAGTACTCGAAGCTGGCGGCGCGGTTGCTCGCCGCGTACGTGGACAAGGAGGTCCGCGGACAGGGCGTGGCGAGCTTCAGCCAGTCGATCGCCTACGCGCACGGGCTGGGACTGATCGGCGACGAGACGGCCGGGTTCGTGGCCCGGCACGCCCGCAAGCTCGACGACGCCGTGGACCCGGACGGCGACCTGCGGTTCGAGTACTTCGGACTGCGCACGGTGGCCGACCGCTACCTGCTGCGGCACCCGCAGTCGCGGCTGGTGGTGGAGACGCCGCAGTACTGGCTGCTGCGGGTGGCCTGCGGGCTGTCCCGCACCCCGGGCGAGGCGGTCGGCTTCTACCGGCTGATGTCCAGCCTGGCGTACCTGCCCAGCTCCCCCACGCTGTTCAACTCCGGCACCCGGCACACCCAGATGTCGTCGTGCTTCCTGGTCGACTCGCCGCGCGACGAGCTGGACTCGATCTACGAGCGGTACCACCAGGTGGCGAAGCTGTCGAAGTTCTCCGGCGGCATCGGCATCTCCTGGTCGCGGGTACGCGGCCGGGGCGCGCTGATCCGGGGCACCAACGGGCGCTCCAACGGCATCGTGCCGTTCCTCAAGACGCTCGACGCCGGGGTGGCCGCGGTCAACCAGGGCGGCCGGCGCAAGGGCGCGGCCTGCGTCTACCTGGAGCCGTGGCACCCGGACGTGGAGGAGTTCCTGGAGCTGCGGGACAACACCGGCGAGGAGTCGCGGCGTACGCACAACCTCAACCTGGCCAACTGGATCCCGGACGAGTTCATGCGCCGGGTCGAGGCCGACGGCGAGTGGTCGCTGGTCGACCCGTCGGACGCCCCGGAGCTGCCCGACCTGTACGGCGAGGCGTTCGACGCCGCGTACCGGGCGGCGGAGAAGAACGCGGTCCGCACGGTCCGGGCGCGGGACCTGTACGGGCGGATGATGCGCACGCTCGCGCAGACCGGCAACGGCTGGATGACGTTCAAGGACGCCGCGAACCGGCTGTCCAACCAGACCGGCGAGCCGGGCAACGTGATCCACCTGTCCAACCTGTGCACCGAGATCCTGGAGGTCAACGACGACGCCGAGACGGCGGTGTGCAACCTCGGCTCGGTGAACCTCGGCGCCCACGTCACCGCCGACGGCGTGGACTGGGAGCGGCTGCGCGCCACGGTCCGCACCGCCGTGGTGTTCCTCGACCGGGTGATCGACATCAACTACTACCCGGCCGAGCAGGCGGCGGCGTCGAACCCGCGCTGGCGGCCGGTCGGGCTCGGGCTGATGGGGTTGCAGGACGCGTTCTTCACGCTGCGCCTGCCGTTCGACTCGGCGCAGGCCAAGGAGCTGTCCACCCGCGTGCAGGAGGAGATCCTGCTGACCGCGCTGGAGACCTCCGCCGGGCTGGCCGAGCGGTTCGGGCCGCATCCGGCGTACCCGCAGACCCGGGCCGCGAAGGGTGACCTGCACCCGGACCTGTGGGGCGCGGAGCCGGCGCAGGCCGGACGGTGGGCGGCGCTGCGCGAGCGGATCGCCGTCCACGGGCTGCGCAACTCACTGCTGGTGGCGATCGCGCCGACCGCCACCATCGCCTCCATCGCCGGCTGCTACGAGTGCGTGGAGCCGCAGGTGTCCAACCTGTTCAAGCGCGAGACCATGTCCGGGGAGTTCCTCCAGGTCAACACGTACCTGGTGCGGGAGCTGAAGGCGCGCGGCCTGTGGACACCGCAGGTCCGCGACCGGATCAAGCGGGCCGAGGGCTCGGTGCAGGACATCACCGAGCTGCCCGCGCCGGTGCGGGAGCTGTTCCGCACCGCCTGGGAGCTGCCGCAGCGGGCGCTGATCGACCTGGCCGCCGCGCGGGCGCCCTTCATCGACCAGTCCCAGTCGCTGAACCTGTTCCTGAGCGCGCCGACCATCGGCAAGCTGTCCTCGATGTACCTGTACGCCTGGAAGGCCGGGCTGAAGACCACCTACTACCTGCGTTCCCGTCCCGCCACCCGCATCCAGCAGGCCACCGTCGCGCCGGTGCTCGCCCCGGTCTCCGGCGTGGTCTCCGCCGTGAGCGACGACGAGGCGCTGGCCTGTTCCCTGGAGAACCCCGAGAGCTGCGAGGCATGCCAGTGACCACCACCGCACCGACCCGGCACATGCTGCTCGACCCCGGCATGGACCTGACCCTGCGGCCGATGCGCTACCCGCGCTTCTTCGACCGGTTCAAGGACGCGATCAAGAACACCTGGACGGTCGAGGAGGTGGACCTGCACTCGGACCTCGCCGACCTGGCGAAGCTGTCCCCGGCCGAGCGGCACCTGGTGTCGCGGCTGGTGGCGTTCTTCGCCACCGGCGACACCATCGTCGCCAACAACCTGGTGCTCAACCTCTACCAGCACGTCAACTCCCCGGAGGGCCGGCTCTACCTGTCCCGGCAGCTGTTCGAGGAGGCGGTGCACGTCCAGTTCTACCTGAACCTGCTCGACACGTACGTGCCGGACGAGAAGGAACGGTTCGCCGCGTTCGACGCGGTGGAGAACATCCCGTCGATCGCCCGCAAGGCCGAGTTCTGCTTCCGGTGGATCGACTCGATCTTCGAGCTGCGCGAGCTGCGGACCCGCGCGGACCGGCGGGCGTTCCTGCTCAACCTGATCTGCTTCGCCGCGTGCATCGAGGGCCTGTTCTTCTACGGCGCGTTCGCCTACGTCTACTTCCTGCGCTCCCGGGGACTGCTCAACGGGCTGGCCTCCGGCACCAACTGGGTGTTCCGGGACGAGTCGATGCACATGGCGTTCGCCTTCGACGTGGTGGAGACCGTACGCGCCGAGGAGCCGGACCTGTTCGACGACGAGATGGAGCGGCAGGTGAAGGAGATGCTGGCCGAGGCGGTGGAGTGCGAGGTGAGCTTCGCCGAGGACCTGCTGGGGCAGGGCGTGCCCGGGATGTCACTGGCCGACATGCGCGAATACCTCCAGCATGTGGCCGACCGGCGCCTCGCAGTGCTCGGCATCGCCCCCATGTACGGCAGCGGCAACCCGTTCGCGTTCATGGAGTTGCAGGACGTGCAGGAGCTGTCCAACTTCTTCGAGCGCCGGGTGTCGGCGTACCAGGTCGGGGTGACCGGCTCGGTCACATTCGACGACGACTTCTGAGCGCCGCCCCCGCCCCGGCCGTCACGGCCGGGGCGGGACCGGGCTCTCGCCGGGCAGCGCCGTCGCCCGGACCCGCCCGATCAGCGCCACCACGGCGACCGCCATCACGGCCACCACCACGAACGCGCTGCGCAGGTCCAGGGCGCCGGCGAGCAGGCCGATCACCGGCGCCGCGAGCAACGCGCCCGGCCACTGGCCCATCGCCACCACCGAGACGCCCTCACCCGAGGTGAGGCCGGGCTGCTCGCCGGCGAAGCCGAGCACCGTCGGGGTCACGCACGCCAGGCCGAAGCCGAGCAGTCCGAAGCCGGCCATCACCGCGACCGGATGGGGGTACGCCACCGGCAGCGCCACACCGGCGGTGGCGACGAGCGCGGACAGCCGGACGAAGCGGATCCGCCCGAACCGGCCGGCCAGCCGGTCGCCGAACAGCCGGGCGACGGTGGCGGCCAGCGACAGGCAGGTGTACGTGGCCGCGGCGAGCACCGCGGCAGCGCCCGCGACCTCGGTCGCGTACAGCGCGCTCCACTGTGCGCCGGCCATCTCGATGAACGAGGCGAGGAAAGCGATCACCGCAAGCAGCAGCAGCTGCGGGGTGAACCGGTCACGCAGCCGCCGCCGGTCCTCGCCGTCCTTCGTCTCCTGCCGGGGCGTATCAGGCAGCCAGCGGTGCGTACCGACCAGCAGCGCTCCCAGCAGGACGCTGGTGACAGCCATCTGCGCCGACGGGGACATCCCGATCGCCGCGGCGCCGGTGCCGCAGAGGCCACCGGCCAGCATGCCGATGCTGAAGCCGGCGTGGAAGGTGGACAGGATGGGTCGCCCGTAGCGCTTCTGCACCTCGACCGACTGGGCGTTCATCGGCGTGGCCAGCAGGTTCGCCGCGAAGCCCCAGACCGCCAGCCCGCCGACAAGCGCCACCACTGTGGTGGACGCGGCCAGCAGCGGCGCGTTGACCAGGATCAGCGCGGCCCCGGCCAGCGCCAGCCGGCGGGTGTTGATCCGGCTGATCAGCACCGCCACCACGACCAGGGAGACCAGTTCCCCGGCGTTCGTGGCGATGTTGGCCAGGCCCCAGCCGGTGTTGCCGACGCCTACCGCGTCCCGCACCTCCGGCACGCGGGCCGACCACCCGCCGATGGCCAGGCCCATGATGACGAAGAGCAGCGCCACCGACCAGCGGGCCCGTACGGCCGAGCGTGGCACCGGCGGCGCGGGCTGCTCCGTCGTGTGCTGGTTCGTCGAGGTGTCCGTCATGGTCGTCGTACCTCTCTCCGATCGGTCCGTCGGAACTCCTACCCGATCGCGTGGTCGAGGAAGCACGCACCGTCAGGAAGGTGTACCTCCGCGGGGGTGGTCCCGGGGTCGGTGACGAGTGCCGAGACCACCGCGACGTAGTCGTCGATGAGCCCGCGGACGAGGTCGTCGCCGAAGACACCCCGATTGCGGATCACCACGCCGCCGGCCCGGTCGTCGTCCACCACGACGATCGGTGAGCCCCGCTTGACCCAGACGGGCAGGCATTCGGGCGGCACGTCGGCGGCGACCACCGGCGGCGGTGTGCCGGGCGCGGGCCGGGCGGTGATGTCGACCGGCTCCACCCGCAGCCCCGGGCAGTGCAGCACCGGCGACGCCGACGCGGCGGACTGGAACCAGGCGTCGAACAGGTGGTTGTCCGGCCAGGGGCGGATCGCCGCGAAGTCGGGGCGGACCGCCCGGGCCAGCCGGTGGAACGCGGTGGCGTGCGCGACGGCCTCGGCCAGCGAGGCGTGCGCGGCGTCTACCACCGCGCTCATCGGCGCGTCCGCCGCGACCGCCACGGGCAGGTAGACGTTGTTGGTGAACTGGCCGACGAGTTGCCGCGACAGCGGGCTCTCCCGGCCCAGCGTGGTGGTGCCCAGCACCACCCGGGGCCGGCCGGCCCGCCGCGACAGCAGCACCAGGTAGGCGGCGAGCAACAGCACGTACGGACTGGTGCGGGCCCGCCGGGCGGCCGGGCGCAGCCGCGCGGTGACCTCGGACGGGAACGCGAAGCGGGTGGCCACCTCCGCGCTGAGCGCGACGTCCGGCGCCGGTGGCGACGCCGGGAACAGCTGGTACGGCTCCACCGGCCGCAGCCGGTCCCGCCAGTACGCGGCCCGGGCGGCGGCGTCGACGCCGTTCCCGGCCTGCTCCGCCTCCTGGAGCGCGGCGAGCGCGGTGTGGTCCACGCCCAGCGGCGGCTGCGGATCGGCCGCGCCGAGCCGGGCCGCGTACGCGTGGCACAGGTCCTCCACCACGACGCGGCACGACCAGCCGTCGGAGACCATGTGGAAGAAGCAGAGCGCGAGCACGTGCTCGGTCTCGGAGAGCCGGACCAGGGCGGCCCGCCACAGCGGCGCCCGGCCGGGGTCGAACTCGTCGTTGCGGTGCGCGTACGCGATCCGCTCGACGCGGACCTGCTGCTCGGCCGGCGGCAGGCCGGACAGATCGACGTGCTCCAGCGGCGACTCGACGTGCGGCAGGATCCGCACCTCGGGCTCCACGCCGATGCGGTCGAACCGCATCCGCAGCGCGTCGTGCCGGTCCACCACGTCCTGCATCGCCTGCCGCAGCACGTCGACCCGCAGGCTGCCCCGCAGCCGGCGGAACTCCACCACCACGAGCCGGGCGGCACCGGGACGGGCCGGGTCGAGCGCGGTCATGAACTCCCACATCATCTGCTGGCCGGGGGCCAGCGGAAACGTCGTCGGCACTGCGACTCCCCCCGTCAGGCCGCCACCGGCGGCGCGGCCACCGGCGGGACCGGTCGCCGGTCCACCTCGTCCGGCCGGCGGTCCGTCCCGTCCGGCTGGCAGTCCGTCCCGTCCGGCTGGTAGTCGGCCTCGTCCGGCGCGCGGAAGCCGGTGAAGAGCAGGTCGGGGCGGCCGAGCCGGAGCGAGGTGACGAACGCGGCCCCGTCGAACAGCGTCTCGATCGCCGCGCAGGCCATCGACTCGGCCACCGCGCGCGGTCCCCGGTCACCGCCGAGCCGGCCGGGTGTCTTCGCGGCGATCACGGCGGCCGCGACGGCCGGTACCGCGAGCAGACTGCGCCCCCCGCTGCGCCGGGCGGTGAGCAGCCCGGCCAGGGCGGTCACCGCGAGCGTGCTGGCGGTGTTGAGCACGAACCGGCGCCGGTGCGGGTGGGCGAGGCAGAGCCACTGCTCGGAGCGCCCGTAGGTGGTGAACCGGTAGGCGACCGCGCGGAACGTGTCGGCGACGCCGGTGTCGTGGGTGATCACCCCGCCCGGGTCGGTGAGCAGCGCGTAGCCGGCGTCGGTGAGCAGCAGCCCGAGGTGCAGGTCCTCCCCGCCCAGCGGCATCGGGGAGTCCTCCGGGAATCCGCCGACCGCCTCGAAGACGGAGCGCTTCAGGGCCATGTTCGCCCCGGCGCCCCAGGACACGCGCTCGTAGTGCAGCGGCCGGGTCAGGTCGCCGAGCAGCAGGTACGAGCGGCGCATCACGCGGAAGAACGCGCTGTCGCCGGGCTCGACGACCACCGGGCCGGTGACGCCGGCGACCTCCTCGCCGGAGGCGCGCAGCCGGGCCGCGTACCGGGTGATCAGATCGGCCGGCACCCGGCAGTCGGAGTCGGTGAACAGCAGCAGGTCGTAGCGGGCGTGCCGGACGCCCAGGTTCCGTTTGGCCCCGACGTGCCGGGGGCCGCGCACGTAGCGGGCGCCGTACTCGGCGCAGGCGGCGCGGTGCGCGGCGGCCGCGGCCGGCGCCGAGTCGTCGACGACCACCACCTCCACCGGCTCCGGGCAGTTCGGGGCGGCGTCGCGCAGGCTGCGGAGCTGGCGGCGCATCTCCGCCACCCGGTCCTTGACCGGGATGACGACGGAGACGCCACGCGCGACGGCGCGAGGTTCGGTCGGTTCGCCCACGGGCGATGCGGATCGGCTCATACCCCGAGGTTCGACCACCGGGATACAACACCGATACACGGCTCCGGCCGTCCCGGCTATCGCGTGTGTACCGCTGATGTATCGATGAGCATCAAGGTCGAAGACATGACGACCTCCATCCCTCTCGACCGGCGGCTCGCCGTGGACGGTGGCCGGCCGGTCCGCCCGCCCGACCGTCCATGGCCACGCTGGCCGATCCCCGCGCCGGACGCCGCCGGCAACCTCTCCGCGGTGCTGACCGGCGGCCGGTGGGCGATCAGCAGCCCGTCGGTCGGCGACGCCGTCCTGTTCGAGCGCCGCTTCGCGGCCGACTTCGCCCGCTACGTCGGCACCCGCCACTGCGTACCCGTCGACCACGGGTCGAGCGCCCTGGTGGTGGCCATGGAGTCACTCGGCCTCGGCTACGGCGAGACGGTGCTCGTACCGGCGCTGACCTGGACCGCCTCCGCAACCGCCGCGCTGCGCGCCGGCCTGGTCCCGGTGCTCGTCGACGTCGACCGTGACACCGGCTGCGTCGGGCCGGACGACCTCGACCTGTCGGTGGACCCGCGTGCCGTGGTCGCCGTGCACTGGGCCTCCAACATGGCCGACGTGCCGGCGCTCGACGCGGTCACGAGGCCGCGCGGCATCTCCGTCGTGGAGGACTGCGCGCAGGCCCACGGCGCCACCTGGCAGGGCCGTCAAGCCGGCTCGCTCGGCCGGATCGGCTGCTTCAGCTTCCAGCACGGCAAGGTACTCACCTGCGGTGAGGGCGGGGCCGTGGTCACCGACGACGACACGCTCGCGCCGGTGCTCCAGGAGCTGCGGGCCGACTCGCGCCGCTACCGCGGCGACCGGACGCCCCCGGGGGAACTGGACCTGGAGGAGAGCGCCGGTGTGCAGGGGGCCAACTTCTGCCTGGACGAGTTCTCCGCCGCAGTGGCCTGCGCGCAACTGACCACCCTGGACGAGCAGCACGAGGTACGCAACCACAACTACCGGCTGCTCGGCGAGCTGCTGGACGGCGTGGACGGCGTACGGCTGCTGCGACCCGCGGCGGGGCAGACGCGCATCTCGATCTACGAGGGCACGATCGTCTTCGACCAGTTCCCGGCCGGCATGGACAACGCCGCCGTGGCCGCCGCGCTCACCGCCGAGCTGAGCCGGCGGTTCTACTGCACCGACGAGCCGCTGCACCGCAGCCGGCTGCTCCAGCCGTGGACGAAGCCGCTGCTCGCGCCGCTGGCCGAACGCTTCGCGGCGATCCACCGGGAGCGCACGTACCCCAACACCGAGTGGCTCGCCGCCCACACCGTCCAGACACACCACAGCACCTTCCTCGGCGCCGAACAGGACATGGAGGACATCGCCGCCGCCGTCACCAAGGTGCTCACCCGCTGAACCGCGCCGTCCCGGCGCACCCAGAGAAGGAGTCTTCCCGTGACCGTCACCCAACGCGAGACCTCGCACGCCCCGACCCCGTCCCCCGACACGGACGCGCCCGTCGGCGTGTGGCTCAACGGCGCCCGCGGTTCGGTCGCCACCACCGCGATCACCGGTCTGCTGGCGCTGCGCGCCGGCATGGCCGACTCGACCGGCTGCGTCACCGACACCGGCATGCTGCGCGACGCGCCGCTGGCGAGCTGGAACGACCTGGTGGTCGGCGGGCACGACATCGTCGACACGCCGCTGGAGAAGAAGGCCGAGTCGCTCGTCGACTCCGGGGTCATCCCGGCGCCGGTGCTGGCCGCCGTGCGCGGCAGCCTGCCCGAGGTCGAGCAGAACCTGCGCACCGGTTACGACGCGCGTACCGAGACCGCACCGCTGGCCGAGGTGGTCGACCGGCTGGCCGGCGACATCGAGGAGTTCCGCAGCCGTTACGGGCTGTCCCGGGTCGTCGTCATCAACGTGTCCTCGACCGAGCCGCCGGCCGACCACCGGCCCGAGTACGACGACCTGGACGCGCTGACCCGCGCCATGGCCGACCCGGACGACAAGGCGCTGCCGGCCAGCTCGGTGGTCGCGTACGCGGCGTTCCAGGCCGGTTGCGGCTTCGTCGACTTCACCCCGTCCACCGGCGCCCGGCTGCCCGCGCTGGAGATGATGGCGCAGCGGGAGCGCGTGCCGTTCGCCGGCTCCGACGGCAAGACCGGGGAGACGCTGCTGCGTACCGCCCTGGCGCCGATGTTCACCAGCCGCGCCCTGCACGTGCTCTCCTGGGCCGGGGTGAACCTGCTCGGCGGCGGCGACGGCGCGACGCTGGAGGATCCGCGCAACGCGCGCAGCAAGCTCAGCTCGAAGTCGGGCGTGCTGCCCGCGCTGCTGGGTGAGGACGTCACCGCCCCGCTGCACATTGACAACGTGCCGGACCTGGGCGACCACAAGACCGCCTGGGACCACGTCTCGTTCGAGGGGTTCCTGGGCGTCCGGATGTCCATGCAGCTGACCTGGAGCGGGGTCGACTCCACGCTGGCCGCCCCGCTCGTGCTCGACCTGGCCCGGCTGACCGCCGCGGCGCACCGGGCCGGCCACGTCGGCCCGATCGAGGAGCTGGGGTTCTTCTTCAAGGACCCGATCGGCACCGACGAGCACGCGCTGGCCGAGCAGGCGCAGGCACTCGCCTCCTGGGCCAACGGTCTGGACGGCCGCGCCGGCAGCTGACCTTCGTACCGGCCGCCGGCGCGGCACCCTCCGCGCCGGCGGCCCCGCCCCACGTACCCGCATCGAGGAGTCCCCCATGTCCCACCACGTCCCGAACGCGCCGGACCGGCCGACCACGGATCCGGTGTGGACGCCGATCCTGACCGGCCTGCACGCGACCGCGCTGGACTGTCTCCAGACGAGCTTCGCCCTGCTGGCCGACCATGCGAACGGGTCCGGCAGCCACCTCGCCCTCGGCGCCCGGTACGGGTTCCGCACCCGGGACCAGGACGGCCTGGTCACAGTCGAGGCGACCTCGGACGACCGGGCCGCCGAGGCGGTCGACCTCCTGGGCCTGCGGGTCGAGGGCCGGTGGATGCAGCTCGACGGCCCGCAGGTGCGGCGGCTGTGCGCGCCCGGCCAGCCGCTCTACGTCACCGCCGACGCGTACGACCTGCCCTGGTGCCCCTACCACGAACACGAACACATGCGGCACAGCTTCCTCGTCACGGCCGCCGCGCCGGACGAGGTCACAGTGGTCGACGCGTACCACAACGACACCGCCTGGGGCCCCGCGCGCCCCGGCGTGTGGCGGCTGCCCGCCGCCGCGTTCGACACGGCGCTGGCCGGCGGCGCGCACACCCTGGCGGTGACGGCGCACCCGGCCCCGGAGATCGACGTGCCCGCCATGCTCGCCGGCAACGCCACCCGGGCCGGCCGGGCCCGCCCGGAGATCGACAACTACCTGACCCGCACCGGCGCCGCCCTGGACACCGTGGCCGGGCTGCACCGCTTCGTCCTCGACGTCTGGCTGCTGGCCCGCGCCCGCGACCTGCACGAACGCTGGCTCGCCGCGGTCGCGCCGGAGGCCGCCGCCGCGCTGGCCGGGCAGGCCGCGCGCTGGCAGCAACTCGCCACGCGCAGCTACGTGGCGCTGCGGCGGGCCCAGGCGGGCCGGCCGGCCGCGCCGGAACTGGCGGACGCGCTCGGCGAGCTGATCGCCGACCACCTGGCCGCGCTGGAGTCGATCGCCGGGCCGCCCGGCACGACCGGCGACGCCGCCGCGCCGCCCGCGCCGGAGCGGGCCGGTGACGACGGGGTACGGGCGGCGGTGCTCGGCGCGCTCGGCGACACCCTGGACCTGGACGGCTCGGCCCTGCGCACCACCGACGTGCTCCGGGAACTGCCCGGCTTCGACTCGTTCCGGCTGGTCGACGTCATCGACCGGGTCGAACGCCGGCTCGGCGTCGAGGTGCCGGCCACCGCGCTGTCAGCGGCCGACCTGCGCGACGTCGGCTCCCTGTGCGCCATGTTCGGCGCCGCCACCGGAGGTGCCCGATGAGTACCGAACTGCTGCACGACCTGCTGGACCGCACCGCCGGCGCGCGCCCCGACGCGCCCGCCGTCGGGGACGGGACCGTCGAGTTCACGTACCGTCAGGTGCGGGCCGACAGCCTGCGCCTGGCCGGCTGGCTGCGCGGGCAGGGCGTCCGGCGCGGCGACCGGGTGCTGGTGGCGCTGCCCGCCGACGCGGCCCTGCCGGCGCTGCTGTACGCGGTCGCCCGGGCCGGCGCGGTCTTCGTCGTCCTCCGGACGCCGGCCCCCGAGGTCGCCCTCGCCCACGTGCTCGACGACGCCGAGCCGGGCCTGGTCCTCACCGACGACCCGGTCCTGACCGGCCTGTCCCGCGCCCGCGGCGTCCCGGTGCGCGGCGCGGCCGAGGCGCGCCGCGCCGCGTCCGGCGTGGCCATCGGCGGCGCGCCCGCCGGTCCGGCCCCGCTCGCTGTCGACCCGGTCTGCCTGATCTACACCTCCGGCAGCACCGGCATGCCGAAGGCCGTGGTGTCCACGCACGCCCAGGTCACGTTCGCGGTCCGGGCGATCCAGTCGGAGCTGCGCTACCGGCCCGACGACGTGGTGCACGTCCTGCTGCCGCCGTCGTTCGACTACGGCCTCTACCAGATCTTCCTCAGCACCGTGGCCGGCGCCCGGCTGCGCCTCGGTGATCCCGGGGACACCGGTGGCCGCCTGCTGGCGACCCTCGTCGAGTCCGGCGCCACGGTGCTGCCCTGCGTACCGTCGCTCGCGATCAACCTGCTGCGGCTGCTCGGCCGGGCCGGCGCGCCGCGCCCGCCGCTGCGCCTGCTCACCAACACCGGCGCGGCCATGCCGCCGGAGGTGCTGGCCGGCCTGCGCCGGCTGCTGCCCGGCCTGAGCGTCCAGCTGATGTTCGGCCTCACCGAGTGCAAACGCGCGGCGATCATGCCGCCGGACGCCGACCTGCGCCGGCCCGGCGCCTGCGGGCGGGCGCTACCAGGCACCGAGATCTTCACAGTCGACGCCGCAGGGCGGCGTCAGCCACCGGGCGTCCGCGGCGAGCTGGTGGTACGCGGCCCGCACGTGATGGCCGGCTACTGGCGGCGGCCCGAACTGACAGCGCAGCGCTTCCGCCGCGCCCACGGGCTGTTCCCGCAGCTGCACACCGGCGACCACGGTCACGTGGACGCCGACGGGTACGTCCACTTCGCCGGCCGGCGCGACGACGTCTACAAGGAGAAGGGCACCCGGGTCAGCGCCACCGAGGTGGAGGCCGCCGCGTACCGGGTCGACGGCGTGGACGCGGCCGGGGTGCTGCCGCCGGCCGACGGCCGCGACGGCGCGACGCTGTTCGTGGTGGCCGAGCTGACCCCCGCCGACGTGCTGCGCCGGCTGCGGGAACAGCTGGAGGAGATGAAGGTGCCGGCGCGCTGCGTCGTGCTGCCCGACCTGCCGCTGACCGGCAACGGCAAGGTGGACCGGCGGGCGCTGGCCCGGCTGGCGGGTGAGCACCGTGGCTGACCTGCCCTTCGACACCCCCGCGTACCGCTACGACCTGGCCCGGGTACGCGCCAGCCACGCCACCCTGGTCGCCGCGCTGCCCGCACCCAGCCGGCTGTTCTACTCGCTCAAGGCCAACCCGCACCCGGCGCTGGTCGCGGCGCTGCACACCGCCGGCTGCGACGCCGAGATCTGCTCCCCGGGCGAACTCGCAGCGGCGCTGCGGGCCGGCGTTCCGGGCGACCGGATGCTCTACACCGGACCCGGCAAGCGCGACGCCGAGGTGGCCGGGGCGGTACGCGCCGGGGTCCGCTGGTTCTCCGTCGACTCGCCGGCCGGCCTCGACCAGGCCGACCGGATCGCCGCCGCGCACGGCGTCGAAGTGCACTGCCTGCTGCGCGTGAACGACCGGGTGCCCAACCCGGGCCAGGGGCTGACCATGACCGGCGTCGCGTCGCAGTTCGGCGCCGACGTCGACTGGATCGAGCAGGAACCGCAGCGGTTCCGCTCCCGCCCGTCGGCCCCGGTACGCGGATTCCACCTCTACACCGGCAGCAACGTCGACTCGGTGGACGCGCTGGTGGCCCAGTTCACCGCGGCGGCGCGTACCGCCCGGCGGCTGCGGGACCTGCTCGGCATCGACCTCACCCTGCTCGACCTCGGCGGCGGCTTCGGCGCGCCGTTCGCCCGGCCCGGCCACAACGCGGACCTGACCGGCCTCGCCGACCGGGTCGCCACGGCGCTGGACGACCTCTTCCCCGCCTGGCGCGACGGCACCCCCGAGGTGGCCTTCGAGTCGGGGCGGTTCCTCACCGCCACCGCCGGCACGCTGCTGACCCGCGTGCTGGACGTCAAGCGGTCGCAGGGCACGCCGGTGGTGGTGCTGGAGTCAGGCATCAACCACCTCGGCGGGATGTCCGGCCTGCGCCGGCTGCCGCCGCTCGTACCCGCCCTGCACGCCGCCGACGGCCGCGACGGCGCGCCGCTGGAGGCCGCGATCGTCGCCGGGCCGCTGTGCACGCCGCTGGACACCTGGGCCCGCGCCGCGAACCTGCCCGACGTACGGCCGGGCGACGTGCTCGCCGTGCCGAACGTCGGGGCGTACGGGCTCTCGGCGAGCCTGCTGGCCTTCCTCGGCCACCCCGCGCCGGTCGAGGTCGTCTGCGACGGCGACCGCGTCGTCGAGACGTCCCGGCTGACCCTGACGCGGCACCCGGTCGACGCGCCGGGCGCCACTGCCGAACCCCGAGAAGAAAGGTGACGTCATGAACGCCGAATTCACCGAACTGCTCCGCCCGTTCCTCAAGTTCGCCGGGCCGGACGAGATCACCGAGGACGCCCGCCTGCGCGACCTCGGCCTGGACTCCATGCGCGAGATCGAGCTGCTGTTCGCCATCGAGGACACGTTCGGGGTCGCCGTGCCCGACGACAAGCTCGTCGACTCCACCTTCGCCACCGCCGGTGGACTGTGGAGCGTGGTCGAGGAGCTGCGCACCCCGGTCGGCGGTGGTTCCCGATGACCGCGGCCGCCGGGTACGCCCCGGCCGTCGAGACCGTCGCCGACATCGCGGCGGAGCACGCCCGCCAGTCCGATGAGAACGCCGCCTTCCCCACCGAGGCGCTGACCGCCATGCGCCGTACCGGGCTGCTGGGGCTGCTGGTCCCGGCCGCCGAGGGCGGCGCCGGCGGGACACTGCCGGACCTGGTCGACGTCACACTGGCGCTGGGCCGGGTGGACATGTCGGTGGCGATGGTCTTCGCCATGCACTGCCAGCAGGTCGCCGCGATCACCGCGTACGGCGGGGAGAAGCTGCGTGCCGAGGTGCTGCCGGCGGTGGCCCGGGGCGAGCGGTATCTCGGCTCGGTCACCACCGAGGCCGGCAAGGGCGGCCACCTGCTGACCTCCGAGTCGGCGCTGGAGCACGACGGCGAGATGCTGCGGATCGACCGTCAGGCCCCGATCGTGACAGGCGGCCCGTACGCGGACGCCTTCCTCATCACCACCCGCGCGCCGGGCGCCGGCTCCGCCGCCCAGGTGGACCTGGTCTACGCCGACCGGGAGCAGGTGGAGATCGAGGTGACCGGCGGGTGGCGCCCGCTGGGCATGCGGGCCACGCACAGCGTCCCGATGCGGCTGCGCGGCGCGGTGCCGCAGTGGCAGGTCATCGGCGAGCACGGCGGGTTCCGGGAGATCGCCACCCGGGTCTTCGCGCCGCTGGCCCACGTGGGCTGGTCGGCGGCCTGGATCGGGGCGGCGGCCGGGGCGTACGGCCGGGTGCTGCGGCACGCCCGCAGCGAGGCGGGACGGCGGCAGTTCGCCCCCTCCTCCGAGCTGGTGCTGCTCCGGCTGGCCGGCATCCGCGCCCGGCTGGACGCGGCGCACGCGCTGCTGCGGCACACCGTCTCGGTGGTCACCGACGCGCCGGACATGTCGGCGGCGCCGGTGCAACTGCTGCTCAACACGTTGAAGATCCGGGCGGCCGAGGAGTCCTTCGCCGCCGCCGACGAGCTGGTCGAGCTGACGGGCCTGCGCCACGGCTACCTGACCGACTCGCCGCTGACGCTGGAGCGCACCTTCCGGGATCTGCGCTCGGCCTCGCTGAACTACGCCAACGACCGGCTGCGCCTGGCCAACGGGGCGCTGTCGCTGCGCGACCCGGGGGTGCGTCTTGCCTGAGCCGACGCCCGCCGGGGACGACGCCGCGGTGCGGGCGGCCCTGTCCGGGGTGGACCCCACCGACTCCGGCGCCGTGTGGCGCGCGCTGGGCGTCGCCGGGATCATCGAGGCGCTCTACCCGGACGGCGTCCAGCCGGACCCCCGGCGGCTGTCGGCGCTGCTCACCGAGCTGGACGCCCGGTGCCCGCTCGGCGTGACGCTGTCGGTCTGCGTCCAGGTCGCCACAGTGCTGCCGCTGCTGGCCGGCGCGACCGGCCCGGCGGAGACCGCGCGACGCGGGATGCTGCGCGGCGAGACGGTGGTGGCGCTGGCCGTCACCGACGCCGCCGGGTCGGGCTCGGACCTGCTCGACGCCACGACCGGGGTGAAGCCCGGCGACGACGGCGCCGTCCTGGACGGCGGCAAGGACTGGATCACCAACGCGACGAGCTGCGATGCGGCGCTGGTGCTGGCCCGGCACCGCGAGGCGCGGCACTTCACCAGCTTCTGCTGGGTGCTGGTGCCCGCCGCCGCGCCCGGCGTGACTGCCGAGTCCGCCGGCCGGGCGTTCGCCGGGTCCGGCGCGGGCCACCTGCGCTTCGCCGGCGTCGCGCTCGACCCGGACGCCGTGCTGGGCCGCCCCGGCCGGGCGCTGGCCGGGTTCGCCCGGCAGGTCGGCGTCGAACGGGTCGCCGGAGCGCTGTGGGCCCGGGCGATGTGCCACCGGATGCTTGCCGGCCTGCACGACTGGCTGCGGCGGCGGCCGGCCGGGACGGGCACGCTGTGGGACCGCCCGGCGGTCCGCGAGCGGTACGCCCGGTGCCTGGTCGCCACGCACCAGCTCGACGCGCTGTGCGCGCCGCTGCTGGACGCGCCGGCGGCCGTCCCGTCCGCGGTCACCGGGATGCTGCTCAAGGTCAGCGCCGCCGAGACCGTGGACCGGGTCGCCGCCGAGGCGGTGCGCCTGCGCGGCGCGGACGCGTTCCGCGACGGCGGGGAGGCGCAGCTGCGCACCGAGGCGGCCATGTTCGGCATCGCCGGTGGCGCCACCGGCGCGATGCTCGCCGGCATCGCCGACCACGCCGACGAGCTGGTGGGCGCGGTGACCTGAGCGCGGCGTCCCGCGCGCGGTGGCGCCGGAAGACCGATCGACGACAGCACAGTGAAGGGAGCAACGCCGTGAGTCTCTACTCCTGGTTCGAGCGGACCGTGGCACGCGTGCCCGAAGCGGTCGCGCTGGAGGTCGGCGGGGAGCCGGTGAGCTACCGCCGGCTGCGCGACCTCGCCGACGGCCTCGCCGGGCGGATCCACGCCGAGGTGGGCCACCGTCCGCGTGCGGTCGGCCTGCTGGCCGCCCGCAGCCTGCCCGCGTACGCCGGTTATCTGGCCGCGCTGCGCGCCGGAGCGGTGGTGGTGCCGCTCAACCCGGCCTTCCCACCGGCCCGCACCGCCCGGCAGTGCCGGGACGCGGGCGTGGACGCGCTCGTGGTCGACGACGCGGGAGCGGCGACCGCGGCCCAGGTCGCGGGCGACGCGGTGACGGTACGCCTCGACGGCGCGCCCGCCGCCCCGCCGCCGGCCGCGCCGGTGGCACCGGACGACGTGGCGTACCTGCTGTTCACGTCCGGCTCGACCGGGCGGCCCAAGGGCGTGCCGGTCCGGCACCGCAACGTGGACGCGTTCCTCGCGTACTGCCGGGACCGCTACCCGGTCGGCCCGGGTGACCGGCTGTCGCAGACCTTCGACCTGACCTTCGACCCGTCCGTGTTCGACATGTTCGTCGCCTGGGGCGGCGGCGCCACGCTCGTGGTACCGCAGCCGGACGAGGTGCTGACGCCGGTGCGGTTCGTCAACGAACGACGGATCACGCACTGGTTCTCGGTGCCCTCGGTGGTCTCGCTGGCCCGCCGGATGCGGATGCTCTCCCCCGGCGCCATGCCCGGCCTGCGGCACAGCCTCTTCGCCGGCGAGCCGCTGACGCTGGAGCAGGCGCGGGCGTGGGCCGACGCGGCGCCGGGCAGCGTGGTGGAGAACCTCTACGGTCCCACCGAGCTGACCGTGACGTGCACCGGTCACCGGCTGCCGGCGGATCCGGCGGCCTGGCCGGCGACCTCCAACGGCACCGTCCCGATCGGCGACGCGCACCCCGGGCTGGACGCGATCCTGCGCGCCGAGGACGGCACCGTCGCTGTCGACGACGGTGAGCTGTGCGTGCACGGGCCGCAGCGGTTCGACGGCTACCTCGACCCGGCCGACGACGAGGGCCGGTTCGTCACGTACGCGGACCGCCGGTACTACCGCACCGGTGACCGGGTCCGCCGCGAGCACGGCACGTTCGTGCACCACGGGCGCCTGGACGACCAGGTGAAGCTGCGCGGCTACCGGATCGAGCTGGGCGAGATCGAGATGGTCCTGCGCGGCCACCCGGGGGTGCAGGACGCGGTGGTGCTGGCGTTCGGCACGGGTGACGACGTCTCCCTGCGGGCTGTCTACACCGGCGCCACCGGGATCACCGACGAGCTGACCCGCAGGTGCGCCGAGCGCCTGCCCGCCTACATGGTGCCGGCGCGGATCCACCACGTGGCCACGCTGCCCACGAACGCCAACGGCAAGACCGACCGGCGGCGGGCCGCCGACCTGGTCGGCAGCGCGACGAGAGGAGCACGGTGATGACCGGCACAGGGAACGGACAGGACCAGGAGCGAGCGTTCCGGTCGGTGGCCGGGCGCTTCGCCACCGGGGTGGCGGTGGCGACCGCCGTCGGGCCCGACGGCCCGGTGGGGATGACCGTCAACTCGTTCACCACCGTGTCGCTGTCGCCCCGGATGCTGCTGGTCTGCCTGCGGCGGGACTGCCGGCTGCTCGGCGCGGTGCGTCGTACCGGCCGGTTCGCGGTGACTGTGCTCGGCGACGACCAGCGCGAGGAGGCGGCCTGGTTCGCCAGCCGGGGCCGCCCGGCGGGCGCCGACGGCTTCGCGGGTGTGGCCTACGACGACGAGCGGGCGACCGGCTGCCCGCGGCTGACCGACGGGGTGGCGTACTTCGGCTGCGAGGCGGTATCCGCCGACCCGGCCGGGGACCACGCGGTACTGATGGGCGCGGTCCGCTCGGCGGGCCTGCTCCGGCCGACCCCGCCACTGCTGTTCGTGGACGGCGGCTACGCACGGGTCGCCGCGCCGCGGGAAGCGCAGGTGGCGCGATGAGCATCGGCGCCGCTCCCGGCGACCTGCGCCACCTGAGCCTGCGCGCGGCGCGGGCCGGGGCGGACGCGATCCGCGAGGCGCGGGGCCGGGGCTTGCGGACCGAACACAAGGGCGGCGCGGCCCAGGACCCGGTGACCACCGCCGACCACGCCAGCGAGCGGGCCATCCTCGGCCTGCTCGCCCGGGACCGGCCGCAGGACGCCGTCCTGGCCGAGGAGTCCGGTGCCAGCGCCGGCTGCTCCGGGCTGCGCTGGATCGTCGACCCGCTCGACGGCACGCTGAACTTCAGCCACGGTGCGAGCCGGTACGCGGTGAGCATCGCGGTGGCGACCGGCTGCGACGTGGGCGACGGCCAGGTGGTCGCGGCCACCGTCCTGCAACCGGCCACCGGCGCCTGCCTGGTGCTCGACGACGGCGGCGCGCTCGACGGCGACGCCCCGGTCGCGGTCAACCGGGGGGCCCGGCCGGGGCACGCCCTGGTGGCGTTCGCGGTGCCGAACGCGCCCGGGCCGCGACGGCGGGCGTACCAGGCGCTCGTCGGCGTCGCGCCCCGGGTCGCCGACCTGCGCAACACCGGCTCCACCGTCTGCGACCTGGCGGCCGTGGCCCGCGGCGAACTGGACGCGTTCGTCAGCTTCGACCCCGCGCCGTGGGACATCGCGGCCGGCGCGGCGCTGGTCGAGGCCGCCGGCGGGGTGAGCCGGCGGTGGCGCCACGACGGGTTCGAGGTCTTCGGCACCGGCGCGCCGGCCGTGGTGGCCGCGCTGGCCGGCTGGCTGGGCGACGACGGTACGGACGGCCGCGACACCATCGACGGCCGCGACGGCACCGATGACACCGACGAGGAGAGGGGAACCGACGATGACCGGCAGCGATGAGTTCCGGCTGGCGCTGGTGGGGGCGGGCCGGATGGGCCACCACCACCTGCGCGCCCTGGCCGACCACCGGAGCGTCCGGATCCGGTACGTGGTCGATCCGGTTCCGGCGGCACGGGAGGCGGTCACCGCGGCCGGGCTGCCCGCGTACCCGAGCGTGGAGGACCTGCTCGCGGACGCCGCGCCGGACGGTCTCCTGGTGACCGCGCCCACCGGGCGGCACGGCGCGCTGGTCGCGGCCGCCGCCAAGGCCGGGCTGCCGGTGCTGTGCGAGAAGCCGGCCGGGCTCGACCCGGCCGGGGCGGCCGAGGCGGGGCGGGTCGCCGCCGCCGCCGGGATCCCGTTCCAGGTCGCCTACTGGCGCCGGTTCGTCCCGCAGCTGTGCCGGCTGCGGGAGCGGATCGCCGGCGGCGAACTCGGCGAGGTGCTGTTCGTGGCCGCGGCGCAGTGGGACGGCGAGCCGCCCGCGGCGGCGTTCCGCACCGGCAGCGGCGGGATCTTCGTGGACATGGGCGTGCACGAGTTCGACCAGATCCGGTGGCTGACCGGGCAGGAGATCGACCGGGTCGCGGTGCAGCCGGCCGGTCCGGTAACCGACCCGGCGGTACGCGGCCGGGACGTGGACAGCGCGCAGGCGTTGCTCGGCCTGTCCGGCGGCGGCACCGCGCTGGTCTCGCTCGGCCGGCACCACCGCGGCGGCGACATGGCGACGGTGGAGGTCTTCGGCACCCGCGACCACGAGCGGCTGGCCTTCCTCGACCCGGCCGACGGGGACGCCACCATGTACGCGGCCCTGGCCCGCCAGGCGGAGGACTTCGCCGTGCTGGTCCGGGAGGGCCGGTCGGCGGGCGCCGGGGTGACGGACGCGGTGGCGGTGCTCGACGCGGCGCGGCGGGCGACGGCGCAACTGACTCCGGGTCACGAAGTACACACCGATCAGTGATTACTTGCACCATCTGGGAGCGATGCATTCCCCGGCCGAAGGTGGGAAACCCAGCCTTACACACCACACTGTGGACGGTGCGCCGGAGCGGGGGACGACATCCATGCGGTTCAGTGTTCTCGGTCCGTTGAGCCTGTACGCGGGCGACCGCCCCGTCATGCTGACCGGCACCAAGCCCCGCCTCCTGCTCGCCGTGCTGCTGCTGAGTCCGGGGCGCACGGTCGCCACCTCCCGGCTGGTCGACGGCCTCTGGCCGGAGTCGCCGCCCGCGTCGGCGGTACGCAACCTGCGCACGTACGTGCACCGGTTGCGGCAGACGCTGGACCGCGGCGGTGACTCGGCCGGCCGGCTGGTCCACGACGGCACCGGCTACCACCTGCGGGTCGACGAGGACGAGCTGGACCTGCTGCGGTTCCGTCGGCTCGCCGACGAGGCCCGCCGGGCCGCCCGGAGCGACCGGCCGCAGGCCGCCGCCGACCTGTTCGACCGGGCGGTCGACCTGTGGGGCGGGCACCCGCTGGAGGACCTGACGGATCTGGGCACCGACCTGGGCGCGACCGTCACGGCACTACGGGAGCAGCACCGGGAGATGACGACGGAGCTGATCGACCTGCGCCTGCGGCTGGGGCAGCCGGCGCGGGTCATCCCGTCGCTGCGCCGGATGGTGGCCGAGGAGCCGCTCGACGAACGACGGCAGGCGCAGCTGGTGACCGCGCTGACGCGGGAGGGGCGTGTGGCCGAGGCGCTGGCCGCGTACCAGCAGGCCCGGCGCGGCATCATCGACGAGCTGGGCGTCGACCCCGGCCCCACGCTCCAGGGCGCCCTCCAGACCGCGCTGGACGCGGACTCCGCCGAGGTCCGCCCACCGTCCGGCCGGCCCACGGCCCTCGGCGCCGGGCCCGTGTCGCCGCCCGGCCCGCCGACCAGCCCGCAGGCCCTGCCGATGAAGCCGCCGTCCCTGGTCGGCCGGGACACCACTGCGGGCCAGCTGCGCGCCATCGCCGAGGGGATCGCCGACCCGGCCGGCGCCGACGAGCACGCCGGTGTCGTGCTCGTCTCCGGCGCGCCGGGCGTCGGCAAGTCGTCGTTCTCGGTGAGCAGCGGGTACGACCTGGCCGACCTCTTTCCCGACGGTCAGCTCTTCGTCAGCTTCGACAGCGGCGACGAGCCGCCGCGCGGCAGCGGGCAGCTGATCCGGGAGCTGCTGGTCGAGCTGGGCGTACCGCTGACCGACGTGTCCGAGGACATCCGGGAGCGCTCCGCCGTGCTGCGGTGCGCGCTCGCCGGCCGGCGGCTGCTGCTCATCATCGACGACGTCGACTGCGCGCAGCAGGTGCGCCCGCTGTTGCCCGGGGCGGGCCGCAGCCTGGTCCTGATCAACAGCCGGCAGCGCCTGCTGGACCTGGACGTGGGCTGGCGGTTGACGCTCGGCGCGCTCGACCGGGCCGACGCGGTGGAGCTGCTGGCCACGATCGCGGGCGAGCGCCGGGTACGTGAGCAGCCGGAGGTGTTCGGCCGGATCGCCGCGGCCTGCGACCAGTTGCCACTGGCGCTGCGGATCGTCGGCAGCCGGCTCGTCACCCAGCCCGACGTGGCCCTGCCCGGCTTCGCCGCGCACCTGGAGGACGAGGAGAACCGGCTGTCGGAGCTGGCGGTCGGGGACATCTCGGTGCGCGGCAGCCTGTCGGTCAGCTACCAGGCGCTGGACGTCGACGCCCGCTTGGCGCTGCACGCGCTGGCCCGCGCCGACTCGTTCATCACCCCGGCCAGCGCGGTGGAGATCCTGCGCCTGCCCCGGCAGCAGGCCAACCGGATGGTGGAGCACCTGATCCAGCACAACCTGCTGGTGCCGGTCGACTCCTGCGCCCCGGCCGAGCGCTTCCATCTGCCGGAGTTGCTGCGGCTCTTCGCCCGCGAGTGCGTGGAGGCGCACGGCCGGCCGCTTCCGGCCTGAACACCGATCGCGGTGTGCGGGTCGGTGAGACCCGCACACCGCGATCGGGTGTCGCTACTTGAGGAAGCGGTCCAGCGCGGCCTCGATGGTGCCGCTGTCCGGCGACGCGTACGACTTCATCGTCACCTTGTTGTAGGAGATGAAGCTCGGGCACCGGGCGGCGGGCGCGGTCACCGTGCCGCCGTCGCCGACCTTCTCGCCGGTCTTGGCGGCGTGGAAGGTCAGGGTGTACCGCGAGGAGATGTAGTCGACGGTGACGACCTTGTCCTCGCTGTTCTTGTACTGGCACTTCTTCGGCGTGCCCTCGCTGCCCTCGACCATCTTGAGGCAGCCGATGACGGACACCGTGGCGAAGTCGGCCGACTTCGCGTAGTACGGCTTGGCCGAGCTGACCGTCTTCTGCGACCAGAACGACGGCCGGTCCGGGGAGTTGGAGAAGACGTACGCCTTCGAGCCCGCCGGCGCGGTGTACGGGGCGGCGTTGAGGATCGCTCCCCCGTCGCAGACCGCCGACATCTCGCTGGCGTACCGCGCGGTGATCGAGTTGTTGTTGGAGGGCCCGTCCGGCCCGGTCGACTCCGGGCCGTCCGCGCTGGGGGTCGCGGACGGGCTGGTGTCCGGCCCGGGGGTGGCGCTGCCCGACGCCACCGGCTTCGGGTCCTCCTCGTCGCCGTTGAAGGCGACGTAGGCGAGCCCGCCGCCGCAGCACAGCAGCGTCAGCGTGACCGCGCCCGCGGCGAGGCCGACGATGAGCCCCTTGCTCTTGCCTCCGCTCGGGGGCGGCGGGGTGGGCGCGTACGGCGCCGGCCCGGGGTAGCCCGGCTGCCCGGGGAACGGCGCCGCGGGCTGCGCGCCGTACGGCGCACCCGACCCGGGCTGGGCACCGTACGGCGCACCCGACGCGGGCTGGGCGCCGTAGGGGGCGCCCGACGCCGGGTGCGAACCGTAGGGCGCACCCGACGCCGGCTGCGAACCGTAGGGCGCGCCGGAGGCCGGCTGCGCGCCGTACGGGGCGTTCGGGTCGGGCTGGTTGCCCCACGCTCCGGCGTTCGGGTCCGGATAGCCTCCGTAGGGAGGGTGATTGTCACTCATCTGAGGTTCTTCCACCTGTCGTCCGTGGTTCCGGCGATCAACCACCCCGCAGCGTAATGACGCCTGCAAATTCACGATCGCCGACATTCGATACGTTCTTCACCAGCCGTGCCGGGGTCACTCCGGTGCGTACGTGCCCGGATCCGGCATCCGGCCGCCCATCAGGCGTGACGGGCCGGGGACCGTTGGGACGCAACGGATCGACCGATCGGCGACCGACCTGTACCCGACATCGGCGACGCCGAAAAGTGTGATGTACGCGACACCTCCGGCCGCTCGGCCGGACGGCGGCGGACCACATCCTGGACCGTCATTTAATGAGGTTCATCGATATTGACGCACGTCACAGGCGCGGACAGAATCCCAGCACCACCACCAGGACCCCTCCGGGAGGGCCCCATGAACCGTCCCCGCCTGCCGCTCCTGCGGACCGCCGGCCGGATGACCGCGCTCGTCGCGGCCGCCGCCGGCATGCTGCTCACCGCCGCCGCACCCGCCGTCGCCGCCGCACCCGCCGGTCGCTACGTCGCGCTCGGCGACTCCTACACCTCCGCACCGCTCGTGCCCACCCAGGTCGACCTGAACTGCCTGCGCTCCAACCGCAACTACCCGTCCCTGGTGGCGGCGTCCGCCGGCTCCTCGTCGTTCGCCGACGTGAGCTGCTCCGGAGCCACCACCGAGGACATCCTGTACGGCGGCGACGGGGCGCTGGGCATCGCGCTGCCGCCGCAGGTCAACGCCGTCACGCCAGCCACCGCGCTGGTGACCGTCCAGATCGGCGGCAACGACATCGGCTTCTCCGGCATCATCAGCGACTGCGCCGAGGCGAGCGTGAGCAGCCCGCTCGGCTCGCCCTGCAAGAACCGGTTCACCGCGGGCGGCACCGACCAGTTGCGGGCCCGGATCGCCGCCGCCGCGCCGAAGGTGGCAGCCGTGCTGCGGGCGGTCCGCCAGGCCGCGCCGAACGCGCGCGTGGTGGTGCTCGGGTACCCGGCGATCCTGCCCGACAGCGGCTACGGCTGCTGGCCGGTGGTGCCGATCGCCTACCAGGACGTGCCGTACCTGCGCGGCGTCCAGAAGGCGCTCAACACGATGCTGGCCGACACGGCGGCGGCGGGCGGCGCGAGCTACGCCGACGTCTACACGCCGTCGATCGGCCGGGACACGTGCAAGAGCAGTGGCACCCGCTGGGTGGAAGGGCTGGTGCCGCAGAACGCCGCCGCGCCGTTCCACCCGAACGCCCGGGGTGAGCAGGGCATGGCCACGGCCCTGCTGGCGCACCTGAACTGACCCGGCCGGGTGAGCCGGTCCCGCCGTGTCGGGACCGGCTCACCGCCGGTAGGGCGACGGGTCGGCGAACCGGTCGGTGGTCGTGACGAACCCCCAGCACTGCTTGGTGTTGAACACGACCGCGTCCTTGCAGTACGCCGGGCTGGACGTGGCGGTGGCGTCGGCGACCAGGACCGGGTTGTAGTCGCGGAAGTAGGCGCTCTCGATCGTGGTGCTGACGCACTGGTCGGCGTTGACGCCGCAGACGAACAGCGTGTGGATGCCCTGGGTGCGCAGCACCTGGTCGAGATGGGTGCCGTAGAACCCGCTCATCCGCACCTTCTCGACCATGACGTCGTCGTCGCGGATCAGCGGCTTCAGCTCGTCGACCATCTCGGCGCCCCACTCCCCGGCGGTGAGCACCCGCCCGTGGTCCAGCGGCTGGCCGATGCCGCACTGGTCGGGCGTGTGCTTGAACGAGTGCAGCGTCGGCGCGCCCAGGTTGCGCAGGTCGGGGCGGTTGTGCCAGTACACCCAGATGACGAACATGTCGTGGCGGCGGGCGGCCTCGACCGCGCGGACCACCCCCGGGACGGCCTCCCGGCAGGCCCGATAGTCCAGCCCCGAGCGGTGGGTCCAGCCGCCCTCGGCGCAGAAGTCGTTCTGCATGTCCACCACCGCCAGCGCGCCCCGCCGCGGGTTGTCGGCGAACGGCATCAGCTCCGCGTCGAAGCGGAGCAGGTCCTCCGGCGGGTCGTCCGGGGCGAGCAGGACGTGATCCGGATAGAGGTGCCACCTGTCGGTGCTGGCGGCGAGCTGCACGCCGCCGTCGCCGGTGTCCCCGTAGACCGCCCGTCGCCCCGCCATACCGTCCGTTCTAGCCGCCCGGCGGACCGGCCGGGCGGCTACGGCGGCAGTGCATCCGTACGGGTGCGGGCGTCAGACCCGGGTGATGCGTACCGCGTCAGCGACCACGTAGCCGGTCCCGGCGCTCCAGCGGCTCACCCCGACCTTGTCGCCGGTCCCGGCGGCGAGCGTGAACACGCCGAGCGAGACCCAGCGCCCGCCGCCGGTGCGCTGGTCGACCACCACCGACCGGTTGCCGGTCGTGGTGGCCACCAGGTACGGGGTGCGGTCGTTGTAGCCGGGGTCGGCCGGGTACCACACCGACACCTCGTAGGAGCCGGTCGCGGGCAGGCTCGCCCGGAACCAGGCCACGTCGCTGGACGCCACCGGCGCGGCGAAGCGGTAGTCGGCGCCGTAGCGCTGCCCGGAGTACGCGGAGGTGCCCCAGGCGGCGCCCGCGCTGAACCCGCCCGACGTGGCGTTGTCGACTGTGACGCTCCACGTCGCGGGCGGGGTGCCGGCCCGTACGTCCAGGTAGTTGCGGTCGATCTTCATGGTCACGCCGCCCCACGTCTCGGTGACGTCCCCGGCGTACTGGTGCAGGCGCTGCTGGTCGGCGTAGCGGTCGTCGGCGCAGTACGTGCCCCCGTCGGTGTCCGCGACGCCGTTCCACCAGGCGATCCAGATCTGGTCCAGGCGCAGGTACCGGGTGTCGTGGTAGGCGGCGCAGACGTCGGTGATGCCGGACGAGCCGCTGGAGTACATGCCGGCGAGGTAGCCGCGCGTGTGCAGGCGCTCGACCCAGCCGGAGAGGAAGGAGAGCACCGCGGCCCGGCAGCTCGCGTTCGACGGGTACTGCTCGATGTCGTTGTAGAGCGTGCTGCCGGCGCCGATGCCGAGCGCCACCGCCGCGGCGGCCGCGCTGTCCGCCGCGGTCCTCCCCTGCCCGCGGGCGGTGGCCGGGTCGGCGGACATCTTCGGCGTACGGGTGCCGCACGGCGCCTGGTAGCCCAGCTCGATGGGGATCAGCCGCCAGCCCTTGCGGGTCTGGTCGGCGACCCAGGTCGCGGTCAGGTTGGGTTGGGCGCACGTCCGGCTGCCGCCGCTGATGTAGACGCCGACCGCGCGGTACGGCGACGCGGTCAGCCAGGCGTCCATCGCGGCCTGCGACGGCGCGGTGCAGGTGTCGAAGCCCTTGCCGGTGAAGGTGCCGGGCTGCGGGCCGACCGCGGCGACGGTGGCCGCTGTCCCGGCGGCGGGCTGCGGCTCGGCGACAGCCGGTGTCCCGGCGCGGGCCGGGACGGCCGAAGCCTGCGCCGGTACGGCCGCGGCCGCGAGCACGGCGAGAAGTGTCAGGGCCGTGGCGATCGCTCTCATCGGCGCCCCTCCTGTGAAGGATTCCTCGCTCGACGGCGAGACTTGGGCAGGATTTCTACCACGCATCGACGGATGACGACAGATGGTGATGGCGAAAGTTTTCACGACGAAAACGATCATTGAAGGGTATCGACAGAACGGCAGATGCCGGTATAGCGTGCCCGCACTCACATCCGTCGATCGGTGAAGCGCCGTCACCCGAGGAGCGCCATGCCCACGTCACGATCCCCCCGTCTGCGACGCCGAGGTCTGCTCGGCGTACCCGCCCTGGTGGCCGCCGCCCTCGCGGTGGCCGTCCGTCCCGGTACGGCGCACGCCGCGCCGAAGGCCGAGTGCCTCGCCGACCTGCTCGGGGAGCAGTGATGGCCACCATTCCCTGGCTGGTGGACGTGCTGCGCGGCGCCGGCGTACAGGTCGTGGTCGAGGGCGACTGGCTCAACCGGATGCGCTCCGGCTCGTTCGACCCGATCGGCGTGCTCTGGCACCACACCGCCGCCACGTCCAGCGCCACCAACCCGCACCCGGCGCTGAACATCTGCATCAACGGCCGGTCCGACCTGCCCGGTCCGCTCTGCCAGGCCCTCGTGGACTACCACGGCGTGTTCCACGTGATCTCCGCCGGCCGGTGCAACCACGCCGGCACCAGCGGCGGCAGCGGCCCGATCCCGGCCGGGGACGGCAACACCCTGATGATCGGGTGGGAGATCGACTACAACGGTGTCGACCAGCGGATGACCACCGCCCAGTACAACGCGAGCATCGCGGCCACCGCCGCCGTGCTCAAGCGGCTCGGCCGGGACTCCAGCTACGCCCGCGGCCACCGGGAGACCAGCACCACCGGCAAGATCGACCCGTCCTTCATCGACCTGAACACGATGCGCGCCGACGTGGCCGCCAAGATGGCCGGCGGTGGCACCGGCTGGACGTCGATCGTGGACAACGCGACGGCGGGCCGGTTCACCGCGAGCGCGAGCTGGGGCACCTCGACGTACTCCGGGCAGCGCTACGGCGCCGACTACCGCTACGCGGACCCGGTCGCCGCGAGCGACGCGGCCTGGTACAAGTTCAACGTCCCCCGCACCGGCAACTACCGGGTCGAGGCGTGGTGGCCGGCGAACGCGGGCTACAACGCGGCCACGCCGTACATCGTCGCCACCACCACCGGCAACCGGACGGTCGTGGTCGACCAGCGGGCGACCGGCGGGCAGTGGCGCTCGCTCGGCACGTTCACGCTGCCGGCCGGGGACGCCAACCGCGTCGCGGTCAGCCGATGGAGCTCCGCCGCCGGCCTGGTCATCGCCGACGCGGTCCGGCTGACCGAGGTCTGACCCCGGGCGTACCGACGCGGCCGGGTGGGCGCCCCACCCGGCCGCGTCCGCCGTCGGTCAGCGCAGCGACCGGAAGGCGGCCCGCATCTCCTGGGCGAACAGCTCCGGCTGCTCCCAGGCGGCGAAGTGCCCACCCCGGTCGAGCGTGTTGTAGTGGATCAGGTTCGGGTACGCCCGCTCGGCCCAGCTGCGCGGCGCGAGCAGGATCTCGTCCGGGAACTGGCTCACCGCGGCCGGGACCTGGACGCCCTTGGCGGCGAAGAACGACAGCGCGTTCTGTGCGTAGAGCCGGGCCGAGGACACACCCGTGTTCGTGAGCCAGTAGAGCGTCACGTTGTCCAGGATGTCGTCGCGGCTCAAGCCGCCGGGCCGGCCGGCGAACGCGGCGCAGATCAGGTCCAGGCTCGCGGCGTCGTGGTCGAGCATGAACGTCGCCAGCCCGACCGGCGAGTCGGCGAGCGCGGTCAGGGTCTCCGGGCGGGTGGTCATGATCAGCGCGTACGCGGAGTGCTTCCAGAAGAAGTCGATCCGCTCGCAGGCGGCCCGTTCCTCGGCCGAGAGCCCGGACGGCAGGTCGGCGAGGGGGTTGTTCACGCCGGTGATGCCGGTCTGCAACAGCGCGTCGACGTCCGGCGGCACCACGCACGGCATGTTCGTGTGGATGCCGGCCAGTTCCGGCGGCGCCTGCACGCCGAGCATGTCGGTGATCAGCGCGCCCCAGTCGCCACCCTGGGCCACGAACCGGGTGTAGCCCAGCCGCCGCATCAGTTCGGTCCAGGCGCGGGCGATGTGCTGCGGATCCCAGCCGGGCCGGTCCGGCTTGCCGGAGAAGCCGTAGCCGGGCATCGACGGGATCACCAGGTGGAACGCGTCCGAGGCGTGGCCGCCGTGCGCCGTCGGGTCGGTGAGCGGACCGATGATCTTCAGCTGTTCGATCACCGACCCGGGCCAGCCGTGCGTGACGATCAGCGGCAGCGCGTCGGGGTGCGGCGAGCGTACGTGGATGAAGTGGATGTCCAGGCCGTCGATCTCGGTGACGAAGTTCGGCAGGTCGTTGAGCCGGGCCTCGACCTTGCGCCAGTCGTACCCGGTGGCCCAGTAGCGGGCGAGCGCCTGACTGGTCTCCAGCGGGACGCCCTGCGACTGGTCGTCCACGGTCTGCCGTTCCGGCCAGCGGGTGGCCGCGATCCGGTTCCGCAGGTCCTCCAGGTCCGCCTCCGGCACGTCGACGCGGAAGTCGCGGATGCCGGCGGCGGTACGCGTCGGCGTCATGGTCTTGACGGCCACGGGTTGTCCTCCTCGGGTCGGGTCAGGGACCGAACGTGAAGACGTACGCGCGGAGACCGGGCCGCTCGGCGCGCAGGGTGAGCCGGTGCTCCCCCGGCGTCGCGCCGTCCACCAGCCGGATCATCGCGGCCCGGTCGACGACGGCCGTGCCGTCCGGGTCCACGTCGGCGCCGCGCGCGTCACCGGCCGGTTTCCCGTCCAGCAGCACCCGAACCGCTGCCGGTCCCTCCGGTCCCGGGTCGGCCACCAGGTTCACCTCACCGGCGGTGAACGGCAGGACCAGTTCCGCCCCGGCGCCGCCCGTCTCGACGTACTCGCCCTCGGCCCGCCAGTCGCCGGTCAGCGCGTACGTGCCGGGCACACCCCGGTCGGCGCCGAGGTAGGTCTCCGGGGTGATCCCGGCGTACGTGGGCTGCGGGCTGGTCACGAACGCGGTCACCTCCGCGGTGACCGGCGGCAGCGCGGGCGTGGGCGTGGCGGCCTCGACCAGCCGCCGGATCAGCGCCTCGGTCCGGTCGTAGCCGCCCTCGCCGATCCAGCGGTCGGCCAGCCGCCCGTCGGCGTCGAAGAGGTACCTGGCCGGCCAGGCGTCGTTGCGCAGGGCCCGCCAGAACGTGTAGTCGTCGTCGATCGCGATCGGGTAGGTGAGCCCGTGGTCGCGGATCGCCCGGTCGATGTTCTCCGGCAGCCGGCCGAACGCGAACTCCGGCGCGTGCGCGCCGATCACCGTGAGCCCCAGGTCGCGGTAGTCGCGATGCCAGGCCCGCACGTACGGGGCGGTGCGGATCCAGTTCACGCAGGTGTACTCCCAGACGTCCACCAGGACCACGCGTCCGCGCAGCTCCTGCGGCGTCAGCGGCGCGGAGTTCACCCACCGGTGGACGTCGATCGGCGGCAGCCGGGTCGCCACCGCGGCCCCCGTCATCCGGCCGCGCCGCGCGGTGATGGTGTGCCGGTCATGCGGGCTCCCTTCCGAGTACGTCCGGCGGCGGTTACCCGGAGGGCGCGGCTTCGAACGGGCCGCCCGCCCGGCCCGCGGGCGTTTGCCCCCGGCCCGGCCGGGTAGGACGCTGCGCCACCCGAGGGCGGGCCGTGCAGGCGGCGTGGGCGGCCGGGACGTCGCGGAGGGTCGATGACGGCTGGACCAGGGCGGGCACAGGCGCCGTCGGGCGAGGTGGTGGAGCTGCGGGTGCACGGCGTCTCCGCGGGCGGGGCCGCCGAGGTGCTGGGCCGGCCGCTGGTCCGGCAGGTCGCGGGTGACCGCAGCGCCGGCTTCTACCGTCCCCGTCACGGACACGCCGACGAGCACGGGGCGGGCGGGGTGACGCTGGAGGCGTACCAGTGGAACGACCTGCCGTCCGGCACCGCGCTGCGTACCCTCTCGCTGCTGTTCCTGATGCCCTTCATGCTGCTCAACGTGGCCGTGTGGATGCGGCCGGGGGACGCGGTCGGCGGCGCGGTCGTGCGGGCGCTGTGCCGGGTGCTGGGGTTGAGCCTGACCGCGCTGTACGTGCTCGCCGGCGCCGGGGTGGCGCTGGACCTGGTGGCCTGGCAGTGCCTGTCCGTCCCGGCCTGCATCGCCGACCGGGAGTGGCTGTCCTGGATGGGCGGGCGGCCGGTGGGGCTGCGGCTCGTGGTGCTGGCGCTGGTCCCGGCCGCCGCGGTGAGCCTGGTCTGGTGGGGCGCCCGGCGGCCGGGTCGCTCGTTCACCGCGTTCCGGGCGCCGGAGCGGGCGTCCGCCGGGCCGCCGCTGAGCACGATCGGCCAGTGGGACGCCGAGCCGCTGATGGGCCGGCTGCGTTCGATACACATCGCGGCGGCCTTCGCCACCCTCGACGGCTGTCTGCTGGCCGCCCGGGCCGCGCAGGGTGTCCCGCCCACTGTGGCGGCGCTGCTGGCGGTCACCGGCGCGGTGCTGCTCGCCTGCGTGGTACTGGTCTGCGTTCCGCCGCTCGTCGACCGGGCGCCCAGCGACCCGCGACGTGACCGGGTCGCCCGTGCGCTGCGCGCCACAGCGGTCGGGCTCACCGTCGTGGTGGCCGGGTACCTGCTGTTCGCCCCGGCCCGCTGGCGTACCGGCGGGGGCCTGCCCGGCTACGGCTCGATCCTGACCTGGCTGCTGGTGACGCACGCGGTCCTGCTGGGCGCACTGGGTGCCGTGCTGCTCTGGCACCGCCTGCGGGTACGCGGCCACCGGCCGCCGAACGGGCTCGGCGCGCTCGTGGTCGCGGCGGCGGCGGGCGGGCTCGCGGTCGCGTACTCCGCCGAGCTGGTCCAGCGCACCGCCGACCTGCTGGACCGGGGCGTGTCCCCGGCGGACGACATACCGGGTCCGGCGCGCGCGTACACCTGGGCGATCTACGGTTTCTTCCGGGCGCTGCTGGTCACGCTGGCGGCCGCCGCAGTGGTGGCGCTGGTGTCCCGGCGCGGCCGGACACGGGCCGCCCAGGCGATCGTCGAGCGGGACTTCCCGGCGCCGCCGGCCGAGGCGGCGCCGCGGCTGCGGCAGGTCCGGACGATGATCGTCCGGGCCCGGTTCACCGACCTGATGGTGCCGTTGGCGGTGCTGTTCGCCGTCATGGCCGGGGCGGGCGCGGCGACCACCGCGATGGCGCTGGTCCGTCCCGAGCCGGGCGAGACGCTGGAACGCCGCACGCACGTCCCGGCCGAGCTGGTCATGTTCGGCATCGAGGTGGGCGGGGTGGCGATCTCGGCTGCGGTGCTGGCCCTGGTCGTCGCCGGGGTCTTCGCCTACCGCAGCCCCGGGTTCCGGCACCACGTCGGCGTGCTCTTCGACCTGGCCACGTTCTGGCCCCGGGCGGCGCACCCGTTCGCACCGCCCTGCTACGCCGAGCGGGCCGTGCCGGAGCTGGCCCGGCGGATCACGTACCTGGTGCACAGCGGCAGCGGGGTGCTGCTCTCCGGCTACAGCCACGGATCGGTGCTCGTCGCCGCGACAGTCCTGCAACTGCCGGCGGAGATCAGCGCACGGGTCGCCCTGCTCACCTACAGCTCGCCGCTGCGTCGGCTCTACGCCCGGTTGTTCCCCGCCTACGTGGGCGACGAGATGCTGCGCGGGATCGGCGGCCGGGTGGGGTGGCGGTGGCGCAACCTGTGGCGGGACACCGACGCGCTGGGCGGATGGATCTTCTCCCCGCACCGCGCGGACGAGCCGGCCCGCGTCAGCGGCCCGGAGGCGGCGGTGGATCGCCGTCTCCGGGATCCGGAGAGTTTGGTGGCGCCCGCCTGGGACAGCGTCCCGCCGCCGATCCAGGGTCACCTCCCGTCCGAGGACGAACCGGCGTACGCCGAGACGGTGCGGGACCTGGCCGGGCGGCTGCGCGCCACCGGACCGTGACGCGGGCCGGGTGTCACGCCGCCGGGTGGTCCGCCTCGAACCGGTCCCGGGTGAGGAACGCCAGCCGGGCCCGCTTGTCCGGCATGTCGATCTCGTCGCCGAGCGTGAAGCCCTCGATCCGCAGGCGGCGCAGCATCGCGTCGTTGCGCACGTCCGGCTCGACCACCACACGGCGCGCGGCCGGGTCGCGCAGCAGGAACCGGATCAGGGCCGGGAAGACCGCGCCGGTCAGCGAACCCGGGTACGGCCGGGGCGCGTCGAGCAGCAGGTGCGTCCCCACGTCACCGGGCTGCACGGGGTAGCGCTCGCCGACCGGGTCCGCCTCCGGCTGGTAGGTCTGGAACAGCCCGATCGGCTCGCCGTCGAGCCGGATCAGGTACGCGTGGTGGGTCTCCAGGCCGTCGACGAACGCGTAGATCTCGCGTACCTCGTCGACGGTGTGCGAGCCCATGCCCCAGAACCGGTTGCGGGGCCGGACCACCCAGCCGTGCAGCAGGTCCGCGTGCCGGTCGGGGCGTACCGGCTCCAGCGCCAGCTCGCCGAGGCCGGGGATCCGTTCCAGGTGGATCACGTCGTCTCGTCTCCCGTCAGTGGGCCGTCGGGCACCGGGATCAGCGTCCCGGCGGCCCAGTGGGTCAGTTGGTCGGCGAAGTGCGGATCGTCCGGGCGCCCGGACGCGCCGAAGGGGACGATCCAGCGGCTGGCCGCCCGGTCGGTCAGGTCCCACACGTAGCGGGCCACCGGGCCGCGCCAGCAGGCGTCGGAGATCCCCGGCACGCTGGAGGTGGCCAGCACGCAGTCGGTGTCGCCGCCGAGCGCCACCCGCCGCCGCATCGCTGTCACCGCGTCGGTGATCGCCGGGGCGACGCCGAGGTGCACCGGGTGCAGCAGGTGCCGGCTGCCCCACTCACCGGGCGGAGGGCCGGCGGCCACCTCGGCCAGCGCCTCGGCCGCCGGTTCCGCGAGGTCCGCGCCGAGGGCGGCGGCCAGGTGGTCCAGCGCCAGGCCGATCCGGGCGGCCGGGTCGGTCCAGGGGGCGAACAGCTCGTCGAACCCGCACGGCTCGTCGAGGCCACGCAACCTCGGGTGTACGCGCAACCGCCGGGCCAGCGCCGCCCGCCAGGCCGCGTACGCGCCGGCCCCGGCCGAGCCGGCCGCCATCGCCCGGTCCCATCCGCGCAGCCGCAGCAGCAGCGCGCGGGCGGGTTCGTCGAGCCAATCCGGGTCGAGCCGGTCGAGCAGCCGGTACAGCGGTCCGGCCGGGAGCCGGTCGTCCGTGTGCACTGTGGACGGCTCGGCGCCGTCGGCGAGCAGCGCCCGGATCCGGCGGGCCCGGTGCGGCGGGGCGAAGTCGGCACCGTGCGCTGCGACGTCGTCGCGCCGGTCGTTGGCGCACACCGCCACGCCGTCGACCGGCTCGTCGACCAGCGGCAGGTAGTCGCCCCGCCACCGGTAGGCCGGCTCCCAGGCCGGCACGGGTTCCCGGCGGCACCGCTCGTCACGTACCGGGACAAGGCCCGCGACCAGGCGGCGGACGCCTCCCCCGGTGTCGGCGGCGAGCACGCTGTTGACCGGCTCGACCCAGTGGCGCAGCGCGTCGGCGACGTCGCCCGTACGCCGGGCACGCAGCAGCGGCAGCAACGCCTCGAAGCCGAGCCGGGCCTCGACCCGGCTCGGGGTGCGCAGGGCGATCGCCTCGCCGGTGACCCGGTCGTGGTCGATCACCGGCCCGCGGGGCGTCTCGATCACCTCGACCGTCTCCGGAGCGCCGCCGCGAACCTCGATCTCCTCGACGTGGCGCGCGGCGGGCGTCCAGCCGTCGGCGTCGCGCACCAGCACGCGGTCACCGTCGCGGCGCAGCCGTTCGCGGTAGAGGTCCTGGTAGTCGGCCATCGCGTTGGTGACGGCCCAGGCCACGTGGCCGGTGTGGCCGAAGTGCGGCACGCCAGGCACGCCGGGGAAGGCCAGACCGACCACGTCGAACTCCGGGCAGGCCAGCCGGACCTGCTGGTAGACGCCGGGGAGTTCGAGCAGCCGGTGCGGGTCACCGGCGATCAGCGGGCCGCGCCCGGTGGCCGGGTCGGCGGGCACCGCCCAGGCGTTGCTGCCGGACGAGGCCGGTCCCTCGACCGCGAACAGTCCGGCCGCCTCGGGGCCGAGCGTCCGGGCCACGTGCGCGTGCCAGAGCTTGTTCGGGAACGTGGAGAACAGCACGTGCTGGACGAGGAACACGCCGAGCGGTGACCAGGGGTGCCACGGTTCGGGCGCGGTGCCGGTGGCGGCGAACTCCGGCGCGGCGGCGGCGCCCTCGGCGAGTCCGGAGTTGACCCCGTCGACGTACGCCCCGACCCACCGCCGGGTGTCAGGGTCCAGCCGCTCGTAGCAGCGCCGGGCGGTGTCGTCCAGCCGTACGCGGCGGGCGAACCGGTCCCACGCCAGCTCGGCCGGGCCGACGTGGGCGGCCAGGCGACCCTCGGCGCGCCAACGTTCGACACTGATCTGCCAGGCCCGGTCGGTAGCGGCGACACGCCCCTGCAGACGCGCCAGCGCGTCGACGTCGCCGGCCCACAACTGGGGCACGCCCCACTGATCGCGATCGACGTGTGTCATCGTCTCGCGCCGCCTCGGCGCGCCGGGCGACGGTTCCGTTCGACAGTCAACTTAGGATAACCTCCCCTAACCGAGGGCGACCTTACCGCGACGCGGGCGGGGCGCCAACCGGCGGTACATGCGGGACAAAGCACCCCGAGTCGTGCTTGCTAGTTAGGCCAGCCTAACCTAACCTGATCGCCGCGGCTGATCGCCGCGCGTCCTGTCCGTACGACCGCTGGGAAGTCGCATGAGTTCGATCGGGAGCCCGACCGGCGCCGCGCCCGCCGACACCGGCAGCGCCGCCGCCACGGCACGCGGCCACCTGTTCAACGCCGGCTCGCTCGGTCGGTACCGGGACGTGCTGGCGCGCGGCGTCGACCGGGTCGCCCGCCGGGTGGGCGAGGCGGACCGGCCGTTCACCGGCGTCACGCCCGACGAGCTGGCGCCGCTCATCGGTGCCATCGACCTGGACCGGCCGCTCGGCGACACCGACGCCGCCCTGGACGAGCTGCACGACGTGTGGCTGCGTGACGCGGTCTACTTCCACCACCCGCGCTACCTGGCCCACCTGAACTGCCCGGTGGTCATCCCGGCGCTGCTCGGCGAGGCGGTGCTCAGCGCCGTCAACTCCTCACTGGACACCTGGGACCAGAGCGCCGGTGCGACGCTGATGGAGCGGCGCCTGATCGAGTGGACCGCCGGGCGCATCGGGCTCGGCGCCACCGCCGACGGGGTCTTCACCAGCGGCGGCACCCAGTCGAACCTCCAGGCGATGCTGCTGGCGCGCGAGGAGGCGTACCGCACTGTGGTGGGCGGCGGCGGCGCGACCGGCCGGCCGGACCGGCCGCAGGTGCTGTCCAGGCTGCGCATCCTCACCTCCGCGGCCGGGCACTTCAGCGTGCAGAAGGCCGCCAAGCTGCTCGGCCTGGCCGCCGACGCGGTGCTCACCGTGCCCACCGACGCCACCCGCCGGATGCGCACCGACGAGCTGGCCCGCACGATCGACAGCTGCCACCGCGACGGTCAGGTGGTGATGGCCGTCGTCGCCACCGCCGGCACCACCGACTTCGGCACCGTCGACCCGCTGCCGGAGATCGCCGACATCTGCGCCGCCGCGGGGGTCTGGCTGCATGTCGACGCCGCGTACGGCTGCGGGCTGCTGGTCTCACCCACCCGCCGGCACCTGCTCGACGGCATCGAACGGGCCGCGTCGGTGACGGTGGACTACCACAAGTCGTTCTTCCAGCCGGTCAGCTCCAGCGCGCTGCTGGTCCGCGACGGCCGGGTGCTGCGCCACGCCACCTGGCACGCCGACTACCTCAACCCGGTCCGCGCGGTCGAGCAGGGGATCCCGAACCAGGTCGACAAGAGCATCCAGACCACCCGCCGGTTCGACGCGTGCAAGCTCTGGCTGACCCTGCGGATCATGGGACCGGACGCGATCGGCACGCTGTTCGACCAGGTCGTCGACCTCGCGGCGCAGGCGTGGCGGCGGCTGGACGCCGACCCGCGCTTCGAGGTGGCCGCGCCGTCGCAGCTGAGCACAGTGGTCTTCCGGTACCGGCCGTCCGGTCTCGCCCCCGATCTGGTGGACGAGGCCAACCTGCACGCCCGCGACGCGCTCGCCGCCTCCGGCGCGGCCCTGGTCGCCGGCACCAAGGTCGACGGCGCCCACCACCTGAAGCTCACCCTGCTCAACCCCGAGACCACAGTGGACGACGTCGCCCACGTGCTGGACCTCATCGCCGACCACGCCGCCTGGTACGCCCGGACCGCGGCCGCCGCCGAGCTGTCCTGCCCGGTCTGACCCCCGTCGAGGAGAACGAGAATCCCCATGTCGACCCACGACTTCATCGCCGTCGGGCTGGGCCCCTACAACCTCGGCCTGGCCTGCCTCACCGCGCCGATCGACGACCTCGACGGCCTGTTCCTGGAGGCCCGCGACAGCTTCGACTGGCATCCCGGCATGCTGCTCGAATCCACCCGGCTCCAGACGCCGTTCATCGCCGACCTAGTCACGCTCGCGGACCCGACCTCGCCGTACTCGTTCCTGAGCTACCTCAAGGAGACCGGACGGCTCTACCCGTTCTACATCCGGGAGAGCTTCTT
Source organism: Micromonospora globosa (assembly GCF_000717585.1). NCBI lineage: Bacteria > Bacillati > Actinomycetota > Actinomycetes > Micromonosporales > Micromonosporaceae > Micromonospora > Micromonospora globosa. The sequence continues at coordinate 136,129 of NZ_JNZR01000002.1, read as the reverse complement.
CCCGCTGCGCGCCGAGTACAACGACTACTGCCGCTGGGCCGCCGGGAAGCTGCCGAACCTGCGCTTCCGGCACAGCGTCACCGCTGTCGAGTACGACGAGAGCGACGACCGGTACGTGGTGCACGCGGACACGCCGGACGGGCCGGTCACCCACCGGGCCCGGCACCTCGTGCTCGGCACCGGCACGCCGCCGTACCTGCCGCCCGCCTGCGCCGGCCTGGGCGGCGACATGATCCACAACTCGCGCTACCTGGAGCACCGGGAGGCGCTGCGGGCCAAGGACAGCATCACGATCGTCGGCAGCGGCCAGAGCGCCGCGGAGATCTACCACGACCTGCTCGGCGACATCGACACTCACGGCTACCAGCTCACCTGGGTGACCCGCTCGCCCCGGTTCTTCCCGCTGGAGTACACCAAGCTCACGCTGGAGATGACCTCGCCGGACTACGTGGACTACTTCCACGCGTTGCCCGAGCCGACCCGCTACGCGCTGGAGGCCGCGCAGAAGCCGCTGTTCAAGGGCATCAACGCCGACCTGATCAACGACATCTACGACCTGCTGTACGCCAAGAGCCTGCACGGACCGGCGCCGACGCGCCTGCTGACCAACACCGAGCTGGTCGAGGCGGCGTACACCGACGGCCGCTACCGGCTCGGGCTGCGCCACACCGAGCAGGACCGCGCGTTCACCCTCGACACGGAAGGACTGGTGCTGGCCACCGGCTACCACTACCGGGTGCCGGAGTTCCTCGCGCCGGTACACGACCGGCTCCGCTTCGACGCGCACGGCCGCTTCGACGTGGCCCGCAACTACAGCATCGACCACACCGGCCGGGGCGTGTTCCTCCAGAACGGCGGCACCCACACGCACAGCATCACCTCGCCCGACCTGGGCATGGGTCCGTACCGCAACTCGTGGCTGATCCGGGAGATGACCGGCCGGGAGCACTACCCGGTGGAGAAGACCATCGCGTTCCAGGAGTTCGGCGCCCCGGCCGGAGCGCCGGCATGAGCGCCCGCATGACCACCTTCACCCGCGTCGACGACGCGCTGGGCGAGTTCACGCTGCGCCCGCTGGACCCGGACGCCGACGCCGCGCTGCTGCACCGCTGGGTCACCCATCCCAAGTCCGCGTTCTGGCTGATGCAGGACGCCGACGTGGACGCCGTCGCCGCCGAGTACCGGCGCATCGCCGACCATCCGCACCACGACGCGTACCTGGGTTCGTGGCGCGGCGCTCCGGCGTTCCTGGCCGAGCGGTACGACCCGGCCCGGGTGGAGCTGGTCGGCCTGTACGACCCGGAGCCCGGCGACGTGGGCATGCACTTCCTCTGCGCACCCGCCGACACGCCGGTGCACGGCTTCACCCGTGCCGTCATCACCACGGTGATGGCCTGGCTGTTCGCCGACCCGGCGACGCGCCGGGTGGTGGTGGAGCCGGACGTGCGCAACACCGCCGTGCACGCGCTCAACGCGGCAGTCGGCTTCACAGTCGTCGGCCCGATCCGCAAGCCCGAGAAGGAGGCGCTGCTCAGCGTCTGCACCCGGGACCAGTTCCGGGCCGCCACCGGCGCGCCCACAGGCGAGGAAGGGGCACCGGCGTGAACGCCAGCGCATCCGTGGACCACCTGACCCCCGAGGCGTGGGCGACGGCCAACCGGCTGCTGGTGCGCAAGGCGCTCGCCGAGTTCGCCCACGAGCGCCTGATCACCCCCGAGCCCGACGGCCCGGGACGGTGGCTGGTCCGCAGCGACGACGGCAGCGTCGAGTACCGGTTCGCCGCGCAGCGGCTGGCGCTGGACCACTGGGAGGTCGACGCGGACAGCATCGTGCGCCGCCGCGACGGCGCGGAGCTGCCGCCCGACGCCGTGGACCTGTGCGTGGAGCTGCGCGGCGCGCTCGGCCTCACCGACGCGATCCTGCCGGTCTACCTGGAGGAGATCACCTCCACGCTGGCCGGGACCGCGTACAAGCTCGCGAAGCCCGCGCTGAGCGCCGCCGAGCTGGCCGCCGCCGGGTTCCAGGCGATCGAGACCGGCATGACCGAGGGGCATCCCTGCTTCGTGGCCAACAACGGCCGCATCGGCTTCGGAGTGCACGAATACCACGCGTACGCCCCGGAGGCCGCCGCGCCGGTACGGCTGCTCTGGCTCGCCGCGCACCGCGACCACACCACGTTCACCTGCGCCGACGACCTGGACTACGACACGCTGGTCCGGGCCGAGCTGGGCGAGCAGACGCTGGCCGGGTTCACCGCCACGCTCACCGGGCTGGGCCTGGACCCGGCCGACTACCTGTTCGTCCCGGTGCACCCGTGGCAGTGGTGGAACAAGCTCGCCGTCACGTTCGCCGGTGAGGTGGCCCGGCGCCGGCTGGTCTGCCTCGGCGAAGGGCCGGACGAGTACCTGGCGCAGCAGTCCATCCGTACCTTCTTCAACGTCACCGACCCGGCCAAGCACTACGTGAAGACCGCGCTGTCGGTGCTGAACATGGGCTTCATGCGCGGGTTGTCCGCCGCGTACATGGAGGCGACGCCCGCGATCAACGACTGGCTGGCCGGGCTGATCGAGGGCGACCCGGTGCTCAAGCGCACCGGACTGTCGATCATCCGGGAGCGGGCCGCCATCGGTTACCGGCACCGGCAGTACGAGGCGGCGACCGACAGGTACTCCCCGTACCGGAAGATGCTGGCGGCGCTCTGGCGGGAGAGCCCGGTACCAGGGCTGGAACCCGGGCGGCGGCTGGCCACCATGGCCTCGCTGCTGCACCTGGACCGGGACGGGCGGTCGCTCGCGGCCGCGCTGATCGACGAGTCGGGGCTGGCGCCGGCCGACTGGCTGCGCCGCTACCTGGACGCCTACCTGGTGCCGCTGCTGCACAGCCTGTACGCCCACGACCTGGCGTTCATGCCGCACGGCGAGAACGTCATCCTGGTGCTGCACGACGGCGTGGTCGAGCGGGTCGTCTTCAAGGACATCGCCGAGGAGATCGTGGTGATGAACCCGGAGGCGGACCTGCCAGAGCGGGTGCGGCGGATCCGGGCCGCGATCCCCGAGGACGAGAAGATCCTGTCCATCTTCACCGACGTGTTCGACTGCTTCCTGCGGCACCTGAGCGCCACCCTGCACACCCGGGGCGTCCTCGACCAGGACGAGTTCTGGCGCACCGTCGCCGCGTGCGCCGCCGGCTACGCCGCGACGGTGCCGCACCTGGCCGACCGGATGCGCCGACACGACCTGTTCGCGCCGGAGTTCACGCTGTCCTGCCTCAACCGGCTCCAGCTGCGCAACAACCAGCAGATGGTGGACCTGTCCGACCCGTCCGCCGCGTTGCAGTTCGCCGGCACGCTGGTCAACCCGCTCGCCCCGTACGCACCGCGCGACTGACGGCATCACAGAAGCGGGCCGGCGCATCGCGCCGGCCCGCTTCCGTCGGTGGCGGGGACGATCAGTTCTCCGCGCGACCGGCCCGCCAGTAGCCCATGAACGCCACCGCGCGCCGGTCCATGCCCCGCTCGGTGACCAGGTGCCGGCGCAGGCCGCGGATCACCGCCGCCTCCCCGGCCAGCCAGGCGTAGAGCGCCGCGCCGTCGGGCCGCTCCGGCACCTCCCAGAGGATGTCCCGGTCCACGTCCACCTCGGTCAGCGGCGCGGCGGCCACCGCGACCGGTACCGGCACCAGCCGCCCGGCCAGGCTCGTCACGGCCGGGGTGAGCCGGCTGCCGTGCGGGGCGCCGTCGCGGGGCAGCCAGGTCACGGTGACGCCGGCCGGCGCCCGGCAGGGCAGCTCGTCGCCGGTCTCCGGCACCTCCACCAGCGCGTGCCCGCGCGCCTCGGCGGGCAGCCGCTCCAGGATCGCGCAGATCGCCGGCGCGGCGGTCTCGTCGCCGGCCAGCAGCAGCGTCGCGCCGGCCGGCGGCTGGAACTCGACCCCGCCGTGCGGGCCGTCCCAGCCGGCGTCCGGGCCGACGACGGCGATCCGGTCGCCGAGACGCGCCAGCCGGGCCCACCGGGTGGCCGGGCCGCCGTCGCCGTGCAGCGCCATGTCCACGTCCACCTCGTACGCCTCCGGCCGGACGGCGCGGACCGTGTACGTGCGGATCGGGCTGCGCAGCGCGTCCGGCAGCTCACGCCACCGCGGGAACCAGTCCGGCCCGTCGGGCAGCTCCCCCGGCGCGCCGTCGACCGGCGGCAGGGCCAGCTTGATCCGCTGGTCGTACCCGTTGTCGGCGAACCGGTCCAGGTCCGGGCCGGTCAGCGTCACCCGCAGGAAGGACGGGCCGAGCCGGCGTAGCGCGCGGACCTCGACGGTGAAGACTCGCCAGGGCGCGACGGCCAGGGTGCTGGTCATGCGTCATTCCTCTCACGGCCGGTGGGGGCTGCGTCGGTGAACGGGCTAACGGGCGGCTGCCGCGGCGCGGGAACGCCACAGCAACCAGACGAAGTACGGGGTGCCGATCATGGCGGTGACCAGACCGGCGGGGACCTGGGCGGGAGCGATGACGCTGCGGCCGAGCGTGTCGGCGAGGCTGACCAGGGTGGCGCCGAGCAGCACCGCGACCGGCAGGACGCGGGTGTGCCGCCCGCCGACGAGCGCCCGGGCCGCGTGCGGCGCGACCAGGCCGACGAAGCCGATCACGCCGACCGCCGACACGGCGGTGGCGGTGAGCAACGCCGCCAGGCCGAGCGCGACCAGCCGGGCACGTTCCAGCCGGACGCCGAGCACCCGGGGCGTGTCGTCGTCGAGGGCGAGCAGGTCCAGCTCGCGGCGCACGGCGGCGACCACCGGCAGGGCGATCAGCAGCGCGATCGCCACCGGCAGCACCTGCGGCGCGGTACGCCCGTAGGTGGAGCCGGACAGCCAGGTCAGCGCCTTGCCGGTGTTCCACGGGTCGGACGACACCACGATGAACGTGATGATCGCCGTACCGCCCTGCCAGACCGCGAACCCGATCAGCACCAGCCGGTCGGAGTTGAGCCCCCGCCGCCGGGCCAGGCCGTAGACCAGCGCGAACGCGACGACCGCGCCGAGACCGGCGGCGCCGGACAGGGCGAGCACGCCGGCCATCGGCGCGAACGTCAGCAGCGACACGGCGCCGATGCCGGCGCCGCCGGTGATGCCGAGGATGCCCGGTTCGGCCAGCGGGTTGCGGCACACCGCCTGCACGGTGGTGCCGGCCAGGGCCAGCGCGGCGCCGGCCAGCAGCGCCGCGGCGACCCGCGGCCAGCGGGCGTCCAGCACGAATGTGTACGCCGGTCCGGTGCGGCCCTGCACCCAGTTGACGATGTCGCCCAGCAGCACCCAGGTGTCGCCGGCCAGCATGCCGAGCACCAGCGCGGCGGTGACGACGACCGCGCAGACCGCGACGACGGTGGCGACGAAGCCGCGGGAGCGGACTGCGGCGTGGCCGCCCGGCGCCTGCCGGGTCGGTCCGGCGTCGCGGTGGCGGCGGGCCAGCCAGACCAGCAGCACCGCGCCGAAGAGCGTGGTCACCACGCCGGTCGGCACGTCGACTCCGGCCTGCCCGCCGAGCACGGCGCGCAGCAGCACGTCGGAGCCGAGCACGATGACCACGCCGACGATGCCGGACAGCGGCATCAGGATGCGGTGCCGGTGCACCTCGGGCACCCACCGGCCGAGCAGCCGGACGATCACCGGCGCGCCGAGGCCGACGAAGCCGATCGGGCCGGCCAGGGTGACCGCCGCGGCGGAGAGCAGCACGGCCAGCAGCACGACAGTCAGCCGGGTACGGCGCACGTTGAGCCCGAGCACGGTGGCGGTGTCGTCGCCGAGGGCCAGCAGGTCCAGCCGGTGCCCGAGGGCCACGAGCACCAGCGCGGCGACCCCGATCACGGGGGCGAGCTGGGTGAACGCGACCAGGTCGCCCTGCACGAGCGAGCCGTTGCCCCAGGCGAACAGGCCGATGGTGGCCTGCTCGAACAGCAGCATGAGCAGCATGGTCAGCGAGGAGAGCGCCATCGCGGTGGCCGAGCCGGCGAGGATGAGCCGGGTGGTGGCGGCCTGACCGCCGGCCGAGAGCAGCATGACCAGGGAGGCGGCGGCGAGTCCGCCGCAGAACGCCAGCCCGCCCGCGGGCAGCGCGGGCAGCGCGATCCCGAACGCGGCGGTGGCGACGATCGCCAGGTGGGCGCCCGCGTTGACGGCGAGCGTGTCCGGCGAGGCGAGCGGGTTGCGGGTGGTCGACTGCAACGCCGCGCCGGCGAAGCCGAGCGCGACGCCGACGGCCAGGCCGGTGAGCAGCCGGGGCAGGCGGGAGGCGACGAGCACCCGGGCGGTCTCGTCGTCGCCGCCGGTGAGCAGCCGGAGCAGGTCCAGCGCTCCCACCGAGGAGGTGCCCTGGGTGAGGTGCACCGCGGTGATCGCGACGAGCAGCGCGGCGGCGAGGGCGAACGCGCCGGCCACCCGGCTGCGCCGGGCGGGCGGCGGCCCGACCGGGGCCGGCCGGGTGGCCGGCCCCGGCGGGGCGGGGGCGGTCATCGCGCTCAAGCCGTGTAGACCTTGACCAGCTCGTCGATGTACTGCTTGGCGGACAGCGTGCCGCCGAAGGTCCAGATGCCGTTGGGCATCTTGTGCAGCTTGTTCTGCTGGACGAACGGCAGGGAACGCCAGATCGCGTTGCCGGCGAGGCCGTCGGCGAACACGTCGGTGCCGTCCGAGGCGTTGTAGAAGAAGTGCACGTCCTGGCCCTTGAGGACGGTCATGCCCTCGACGTCGGTCTGGCCCAGGCCCCACATCTCGTCGGTCTTGCCGGTCCAGGCGTTCTTGAGGCCGAGCTGGATGCCGAGCTGGGAGACGAGCGCGCCCTGGCCGAACATCCGGATCGAGACGGTGCTGCCCTCCTTCCAGCCGTCGGCGATGGCGAACTGCTTACCGGCCGCCCCGGCGTCGGCGATCTTCTTCTTGCCGTCGGCGAGCGCGGCGTCGAAGTCGGCGAGCAGCTTGTCCGCCTGCGCGGTACGGCCGGTCGCGGTGGCGATCATCTTCAGGTCCGCGCGCATCCGGCCGATGTTGTCGGAGGCGTCGCTGCCCTTGGTGACCAGCACCGGGACGTACTTCTCCAGCTGGGTGACGACGGCGGAGCCGCGCTCGGCCTCCATCACCACGAGGTCCGGCTGGAGGGCGACGATGGAGTCGACGCTCGGCTCACCCCGGGTGCCGACGTCCTTGACGCTCGCGTCGAGCGGGGCGGCGGTCACCCAGGTGGCGTACCCCTTCGGGTCGGCCACGCCGACCGGCATCACGCCGAGGCCGACGAGCATCTCCACCTCGCCCCACTCCAGGCCGACGACCTTGGTGGCGGGGCTCTTGAGGGTGATGGTCTTGCCCCGGCTGTCGGTGACGGTGACCGGGCCGGTGGACGCGGCGTCGGAGGGGGACGGTGCGGCGGCGGGCTCCTCGGTGGTGCCGCAGCCGGCGATCAGCAGCGCGCTCGCCGCGGCGGCGGCGAGCAGGGTCAGACGGGTACGCAGCATCGGTTTCTCTTCTGTGTGCAGGAGTCGGTCAGGCGGAGACGCGGGTCGTGTGCCGGCCGACGGGACGAGTGGAGAGCAGGTTGGTGACCGGGTCGACGCTCACCTCGACGCGGATGCCGTACGCCTCGGTGAGCGCCTCCTCGGTGAACACCTCGTGCGGCGTGCCGGCGCCGCGGACACGGCCTTCGTGCAGGAGCACCACCTGGTCGGCGACGGCGGCGGCCTGGTTGAGGTCGTGCAGCACCACACCGACGGCGACGCCGGCGGTGTCGGCGAGTTCGCGCATCAGGTCGAGGATCTCCACCTGGTAGCGCAGGTCCAGGAACGTGGTCGGCTCGTCCAGCAGCAGGATCGCGGTGTCCTGGGCCAGGCACGTGGCCAGCCAGACCCGTTGCAGCTCGCCGCCGGACAGCTCGTCGACCGGCCGGCCCGCCATGCCGTCGACGCCCGTCACCCGCATGGCCCGGTCGATCGCGGCCGGTCCGTCGAGGTCGTTCGCGCGCCACCGCTGCCGGTACGGGTGCCGGCCGTACCCGACCACGTCCCGCACCGTCACCCCGCTGGGGGTGGGGCGGCTCTGCGCGAGCAGCGTGACCCGGCGGGCGAAGTCCCGGGCGGACAGCGCCCGGGCCGGCGTGCCGTCGGCCAGCACGATCTCGCCGTGTTCCAGCGGGTGCAGGCGGGCCAGCCCGCGCAGCAGCGTCGACTTGCCGCTGCCGTTGGGGCCGACCAACGCGGTCACCGCCGCGGGCCGCAGCGTGATGGCGGCGTCGTGCACCACCGTCGTGCCGTGGTAGCCCAGCCGCAGGTCGCTGCCGCTCAAGCCGTCGGCTCGCACCGTTCTGCTCGTCACGGAGGTTAGGCTAACCTAATCAACGATCACGCTGTCAAGCCGGTCCTTCGGTCGGAATCGGCGACCCGCCGCGCATTGACACCGGTCGCGTGACGGGCGGTCACGTCGCGGTAGGCAGCGGCGACCCCGGCCAGCCCCCGGCCCAGCTCGGCGCCGCGCACCCCGGCGTACCCGATGACCAGCGCCGGTGGCCGGCCGTCGGCGCGCAGGGCGTAGAACCGGCCGCCGCGAACCAGCACGGACCGGCGCCGCGCGGCGGCCACCATGGACTCCTCAGCACACCAGCGGGGCAGCACCAGGTACGTCTGGAGGCCGCCACTGGCGTCGAGCGGCGCCACGCCGGGCAGGTGGCGCGCGACGTGCTGGCGTACCGCCTGGCCGCGGCGCTGGAACTCGGCGCGCAGCCGGCGCAGGTGCCGGTCGAACGCGCCGGTGTCCACGAGCCGCGCGAAGGCGAGCTGGTCCAGCCCGGAGCAGCCGATGTCCCAGCCGGCCCGGACCCGCTCGATCGAGGCGGCCAGCCCGGTCGGCGCGGCCAGCCAGCCGAGCCGCAGCGCCGGGGCGAGGACCTTGCTGGCGCTGCCCGCGTAGACCACCCGGTCCGGGGCGACGCTCTGCAAGGCGGGCATCCGCTGCGCCGGTGCCACGAACGCGGCGTCGAAGTCGTCCTCGACGACGTACCCGTCCACCGCCCGCGCCCAGTCGAGCAGTTGGTCCCGGCGCCGCCGGCTCAGCGGAGCGCCGGTGGGGAACTGGCTGGCCGGGGTGGTGAGCACGGCGCGTACGCCGGTGGCGGCCAGCTCGTCGACGCGGATGCCCTCCCGGTCCACCGGCACGCTCACCGGCCGCAGCCCGGCGTCGGCGATGAACGCCCACTCCCCCGGGTGCCCGGGATCCTCGACGCCGATCGCCTCGTGTCCCTGGTCGCGCAGCACCCGGCAGAGCAGCGCCAGCCCCTGGGCGAAGCCGGACGTGATCATCAGGTGCTCGGGGCGGACGCGGACGCCCCGGACCCGGCCGAGGTAGCCGGCGAGCGTGCGGCGGACCGGCGGCAGACCGGACGGCGGGGCGTAGCCCAGTTCCCGCGGCCCGGCCGAGCGGAGCACCGCGCCGACGCAGCGGATCCAGTCCTGGCGCGGGAACGTGGACACGTCGGTGCCGCCGGCGCGCAGGTCCCACACCTCCGGCGCGGGCGCCTCGTCGGCGGTGAGCGCGGAGGCGACACCGGCGCGCGCGGAGTCCGCCACCGAGGTGCCGGAGCCGCGCTGCGACGTCAGGTAGCCCTCGGCGCAGAGCTGTTCGTACGCCTCGACGACCACGGTCCGGGACACGCCGAGGTCAGTCGCGAGCTGCCGGGTCGACGGGACGCGCATCCCGGGGCGCAGCGTGCCGTCGGTGATCCGGCCGCGCAGAGCGTTGCGGAGCTGCGCCGACAACGTTTCGCGCGCGTCGCCGTCAATTGACAGATTCAGATGCCACACCGATTGGTCCTCTCCCCGGTCACCGAAGTGGTATGGACAGCGGGAACCGCACTTGGTGAAAGTGTTTCCCGGGACCGCAACCCATTCCCGGCCGAACCCGGGGGGTGCCGCGCGTCCTTTTCAACGGGGGAAGTCCGATCTGTCACCGAACGCGGCCCAGCCGGTCCGCGTGGGGGCATCCGGGCTGCTCAAAGGGGGGTTCCACAGTGTCCTCATTGTCGACTGCGGTGGGTGCGGAAACCACAGACCACCGTTCGGAGACGTCGGGAGGCACGACGCCGGCCGACCGCATTCCGATTTCCGTGACCTCAATCACACTGCCGTCCATCAATCCGCTCGCGTTGTACACCGCATTGACACAAAGCCATGCCGCGCACGACGCGTACCTCTTCGAAAGCCTGGACGGGCCGGCCGCCGACCGGCAGGCCGCGGCGGTGGGCTGGGGCCGCCTCGCCGAGCTGCGGTTCCTGGCCGACAGGTGCGAGCTGACCGCCGCCGGGCCGCTGGGCGACGCGCTGCGCGCGGTGGTCACCGCCGTCCTCGGCGCGCCGGCCCGGCAGCGCGACACCACGTCCGCCTGGCACGTGCCCGGCCCGGCGCAGCTCTGGTCGGTGGTCCGCGCCGTGCAGCGGGCCTTCACCGTCGAGACGCCCGTGCCGGCCGGCCGGTTCGCCTTCGGTTTCCTCACCACCCTGGCCTACGAGGCCGCCCGCGACATGGACGAGCTGACCCTGGACCGGGCCGACGACGACCTCCCCCGGTGCGCGCTGACACTGTTCCGGCACACCGTCTGGTGGGACCTTCGCGCCGGGACGGCGCACCAGCTGCACGCCACCGGCCCGCACCTGCCGCCGCAGCCGGCGCCGCCGGTGACGCGGCTGCTCACCGGCGTGCCCGCCGACCAGCCGCCGCCACCCGCGCCCACGCCGGAACGGGTGCGCGACACAGTCGACGAGGAGACGTTCGCCGAGCGGGTGCGGCGGTGCCTGCGGCACATCCGGGTCGGCGACAGCTACCAGGTGCAGATCGGCCACCGCATCGAGGTGGAGACCACCCTCACCCCGCTGGACGTCTACCGGCGCCTGCGGCACCGCAGCCCGTCGCCGTACATGTACCTGGCGCCCTGGGCCGGGCGCACGGTGATCGGCGCCAGCCCGGAGCTGTTCCTGCGCCTGGACGGCGACCGGCTGTCGATGCGCCCGATCGCCGGCACCGCCGCCCGCTCGGCCGACCCGCTGACCGACCGCCGCCGGGTGGCCGAGCTGCGGGCCAGCGAGAAGGAGCGCGCCGAGCACGTCATGCTCGTCGACCTGTGCCGCAACGACATCGGCCGGGTCTGCGAGCCGGGCACGCTGTCGGTGGACGCGATGCTCGACGTCGAGCCGTTCGCGTACGTGCACCACCTGGTCTCCACCGTGTCCGGCCGCCTCGACGACGGCGCGGACGTGTGGGCGGCGGTCCGCGCCGCGTTCCCGGCCGGCACCATGACCGGCGCGCCGAAGCTGCGGTCGATGGAGATCATCGACGGGCTGGAGGCGGAGCCCCGGGGCATCTACGCGGGCGCCATCGGCCTGGTCGACGTCCGCGGGTTCGCGGTGCTCGCGCTCTGCATCCGCACCATCGTGCACGACGGGCACCGCTACCACACCCAGGCGTCCGCCGGGGTGGTCGCCGACTCCACACCGGCCGCCGAGTGGCGGGAGACGCTGGCCAAGATGAGCGCCGCCTACTGGGCCCTGACCGGCGAGGAGCTACTGCCGTGAAGGTCCTGCTCGTCGACGCGTACGACAGCTTCACCCACATCATCGACCAGTACCTGCGCACGCTCGGCGCGCGGACGGTGGTGGTCCGGTCCCGCGCGCGCAGCCCCCGGCACCTCGCCGCGCTGCGCCCCGACGCGGTGGTGCTCGGCCCCGGGCCCGGCCACCCCGGCGACTCCGGCCACGTCGAGCTGGTCCACGCGTTCGCCGGGCGGGTGCCGCTGCTCGGCGTCTGCCTCGGCCACCAGGCGATCGGCCTGGCGTACGGCGGCACGATCGCTGTGGCCCGGCACCTGATGCACGGCAAGACCAGCGAGGTCACGCACGACGGCCGCGGGGTGTACGCCGGGGCGCCGGCGCCGCTGACGGTCACCCGCTACCACTCGCTCATCGTCGCCGACCCGGTACCGCCCCCGCTGGAGGTGACCGCCCGCTCCGGCGACGACGGCTACGTGATGGGCCTGCGCCACCGCACGCTCGCCGTCGAGGGGGTGCAGTTCCATCCGGAGAGCGTGACCACCCAGGACGGGCTGCGGTTGTTCGACAACTTCCTGCGCGGCGTACCGGCGGCGCTGCCGGTCGCCGGCTGAGCGGCGGAGACGGATCATGTCCGGGTCCGTACCCCCGCTCGCCGTGGTCACCGGCGGGGCCGGCGGCATCGGCCGGGCAGTCACCGCGGCGCTCACCCGCGCCGGTCACCGGGTGCTCAGCGTCGACCGCGAGCCGGCCGCCGACCCGTCCGCGTACGCGGCGCTCGTCGCCGACCTGGCCGTGCCGGATCAGGCGCAGCGGCTGCTGGACGACGTGCACGAGCGACACGGCCTGCCCGCCGTGCTGGTGAACAACGCGGGCGTCTACCCGGCCCGGGACTTCCTCGACTACGACCCGCGCACGTACGCCGAGGTGCTGGACACGAACCTCGGCGCGACGTTCTTCGGCACGCTCGCGTACGCCCGGGCGCTGGTGGCCGCCGGACGTCCGGGCACCGTGGTCAACGTCGCCTCGATCAGTGGCCGGATCGGCAGCCCGGACGCCGCGTACGGCGCCTCGAAGGGCGCTGTCGTCGCGCTCACCCGCAGCCTCGGCCGGGCGCTCGCCGCGCACCGCATCCGGGTCAACGCGGTCGCCCCCGGGCTGGTCGAGACGCCGATGGCCGCCCGGATCCCGGCGGCCCGCCGGGACGACTACCGGGCCCGTATCCCGGCCGGCCGCTTCGGCGCCCCGGACGAGATCGCCGCCGCCGTCGCCTGGCTGGCCGGCCCGGACAGCAGCTACGTCACCGCCTCCGTGCTGGACGTCGACGGCGGCCTGCACTGACGCACACCGAGAGGACCCCGATCCATGTGGCTTCCCACCACCGGCCCGGCGGCCGGTTTCGCCGCCGACTACCTGCGTCTGCACCGCGCGTTCTACGACCGCACGCTCACCGCCGAGCAGCTCGGTGACTGGCGGGACCGGCAGCTGCGCCGGGTGCTCGACCAGGTCGGCACCGGCTCGCCGTTCTACGCCCGGCACCTCGCCGGGATCGACCTGTCCACGATCACCCCGGCCACGCTCGACCGGCTGCCCTTCACCACGAAGGCGCACCTGCGCGAGGAGATGCTCGACGTGCTCAGCCGCCCGCTGGCCGAGGCCGTCTTCTTCTACGAGACCACCGGCACCACCGGGCCCGCCACGCCCTGCCCCCGCGACGGCCGCGAGGTGGTGGCCAGCAACGCCCACGTCACCGAGTCCTGGGCGTCGATCTTCCGCCACCACTTCGGCGACCACGCGCCCCGCGTGGGGCTGATGGGCCCGACCGAGGTGCACTCGTTCGGCGACACGCTCGGCGACGTGGCCCGCAACACCGGCGCGATGAACGCGAAGATCTGGCCGTACTCGCCGGTGATCGGGTTCGCCAAGGCCCTCCAGCTGATGCGGGACCTGGAACTTGAGGTGATCTGCTGCACGCCGGGCGTGGCGCTGATGCTGGCCAAGGCCGCCGAGCACCACGGCTACCGGCTGCGCGAGGACTTCGCGGTCGAGCTGCTGTTCGTCACCGGCGAGATGTGCACGCCGGCGCTGGCGCACAACCTGGAGTCGGTCTGGGGCGCTGACGTCTACAACATCCTGTACGGCTCGCAGGAGGCGTTCGTGATCGCCACCGCCTGCCGCAACAAGCGGATGCACCTGTCCCAGACCAACTACCTGATCGAGGTGGTCGACCCGGAGACGGGCTCGTCGCACGGCCCGCGCGGCACCGGCGAGCTCACGGTGACCATGCTCGTCGACGGCGTGAAGCCGCTGATCCGCTACCGCACCGGCGACGCGGTGGTGGTCGGCGCGTCGGACTGCGACTGCGAGATGCCCGGCGACCTGGTGCAGATCGTCGGGCGCACGCTCGACCGCATCGACCTGGGCGGGCAACGCCGTACCGCCGGGCAGATCGAGAGCGCGGTGCTCACCGGCGTCACCGGCTCGGCCGGCTACCAGGTGGTGATCGACCACGACCCGGCCGGCGGCGACCGGCTCACCGTCCGGCTGGAGCTGCTCAAGGACCTGGTGGACGACCCGGCCGCGGTGGCCGACGGGGTGCGCCGGCGTGCCGCCGCCGCGCTCGGCGTGCCGGTGGAGGTCGAGCTGAGCGACGGGCTGGACCCGATCGTCAGCACCGGCGCGTTCGTGAGCTGGAAGGCCGCGCGGATCGTGGACCGGCGGGTCGCCGACGACCACGAGACCCGGGTGGCCCGGCGGATGGCGGGCAGGCGTGGCTACGACACCTGACACCGCAGCCGCCGCGCCGGTGCCCGCGCTGCCCGGCCTGCTCGCCGGGGCGTACGGGCGGCGGTGGCGGACGGTGGTGGACCGGTGGGCGGATCACCCCGGCACGGCGGTGGCCACGCTCGGGCCGGCCGGCACGTCCAGCCACCTGACCGCCGCGTTCCTGGCCGAGCGGCACGCGCTGCGCATCGAGCTGTGCGACACGTTCGACGAGGTGCTCGGCGCGCTCGTGGAACGCCGCGTCGACCAGGCGCTGGTGCCCAGCGCGTACCAGGGCGCCACCCGCTTCCACTGGCACCGCGACCTGCGCCTGGACGCCTACTTCGCGCAGGCCACCCCGGAGTACGGCATCGCGGCGCGGGAACGGGACGCGCACCCGGGCGACGGCGAGGTCACTGTGGCCGCGCTCTGGGAGGTCCGGCGGATCTTCGCCGACCTGGCCCCGCCCGCGCTGCGCGACCGTCCGATGCGGTGGCTGGACGCCGAGTCCACCCAGCACGCCGCCGAGCTGCTCGCCGCCGGGGCCGCCGACCTCGCGGTGACGAACGCCCCGGGGGTACGCCGGCACGCGCTGCGCTGGGTGGTCCGCCGCCCCGGCGCGGAGATCGTCTGGCTGCTCTTCGGCCACCGCCGACCGCACCTTCGAGGAGAACCGGAGTGACAGCCGTGTCCCGACGAACCTTGCTGCACCGCGCCACCGTCCAGGAAGGGCTGGGGGTGGCGTCCCGGCCGCACCACAGCGTGCTGCTCGACGGGGAGCGGATCGTCGCGGTGCTGCCCGAGGCGCAGGCCCCGCTGCACGACCCGGACGTCGACGTGCTGGACCTGGACGGGCGGACCGTGATGCCGGGCATGACGCTCGGCCACACCCACATCGCCTACCTGAACGTGCTCGACGGCCGGGAGACGCTGTTCAAGCACTCGATCCCGGAGGTGACGCTGGGCGCGGCGGCGAACGCGGCGGCCATGCTCCGGCTGGGCTACACCGCGTTCGTCGGCGCCGGCTCGGTGGCCGGCATCGACATGGCGCTGCGCCGGGCGATCGACGCCGGGCGGCTGCCCGGCCCGCGGATCACGCCGTGCAGCCGGGACCTGATGGTCTCCGGGCCGCCGCAGCGGCGCAACCCGGCGGTCAAGCAGCGCATCCCCACCGACCTGATGCGGCTGGCCGACACACCGGAGGAACTGGTCGAGTACGTCGACACCGAGGTCGCCCAGGGCGCGGAGATCATCAAGGTGTTCTCCACCGGCGACGACACGTTCCCCAACGGCCGCTCGCACGAGCTGCTGTTCACCGCCGAGGAACTGGTGATCGCGGCCCGCGCCGCACACGAGCGGGGGGTACGGATCCGGGCGCACTCACGCGGGCTGGGCGGCATCCGCAACGCCATCGCCGCCGGGGTGGACGTGATCGACCACGCCACGTACGCCGACGACGCGGCGCTGGAGGCGATCGCCGAACGCGGCATCTTCGTGGTGCCGAGCCTGCACCAGCCGCACCGGCTACTCACCACCGGCACCGCGCACGGCAAGACCCCGGAGTACCTGGAGACGCTGGAGTTCCAGGCCGAGGTGGAGAACACGCTGCGGATCCTGCCGCTGATGGTGGAGATGGGCATCCCGATCGTGGCCGGTGACGACTTCGGGTTCGCCTGGACCCCGCACGGCCGGTACGCCGAGGAGCTCGAGACGTACGTGAGCATGGCCGGCATCCCCGCACCGACGGTGCTGACCTGGGCCACCGCCAACGGCGCGCGACTGGCCGGGCGCGGCGGCGAGGCCGGGACGGTGCAGCCGGGCCGGCTGGCCGACCTGGTGGTCACCGACGGCGACCCGGCGCGGGACATCACGGTGCTGGGGCGGCCCGGGGCGATCGAGATGGTGCTGCTGGGCGGGCGGGTGGTCGCCGGGGACGCCGCCGCCTACCGGGACCGCCGGCCGGCCGGGGTCGCCTGATGCGGCCGGCCGCGCGGGCCCGGATTGGCCTCACCGGATCGGCGGGGATTGGCCACAACCGGTGGCGGCGCCGCTTCGTACGGTCGGGGCGACCGTGTGAACCGAACCGACGGGGATGACGATGACCCAGCTCAGCGACGGCGCCGACCGGCTGTCCGTCCGCATCGACGACCGGGTGACGGCGAGCGTGCCGGACTACGTCCTCGGCCTGCTCGCCGTGCCGGCGATCGAGGTCGGGCCGGCCCACCCGGCCGTGGCGGAGCGGCTGACCGCCGCCGAGGACGCGCTGCACCGGGCCGGCCTGGACAAGGCCGGGGTGTCCGAGCTGCCGGGCATCGCCGGGTGGCGGGCGGCGTACCGGGCGGTGGCGGTGAACCCGAACCGGTTCCCGTGCGCCGCCGAGTCGATCGCCCGCCGGGTGGCCCGGGGCGACCGGCTGCCCCGGATCAACGCGCTCGTGGACCTCTGCAACGCCGTCTCGCTGGGCTCGGCGCTGCCGGTGGCCTCCTGCGCGGTGGACGGCATCGGCGCGCTCGCCGTCCGGCCGGCCGACGGCACGGAGGCGTACCTGCCGCTGGGCGCACCTGATGCGCCGGAGCGGCCCGAACCGGGCGAGGTCGTCTACGCCGACGACCACGGGCGGGCCCACTCCCGGCGCTGGAACTGGCGCCAGGGCCACCTGGTCCGCACCGACCTGGGCCGGCGGCGGCTGCTGCTCACAGTCGAGGCGGCCCATCCGGGCGGCCGGGCGGAGGTGGAGGCGGCGCTGGACCGCCTCGACGCCGTGCTCGGCGAGCTGACCGCCGCGCCCCGCCACCGGGCGGTGCTGGACCGGGAGGCCCGGGACGCCGCGTTCCCTGTCGAGGCCCCGCTCAGCCCCGCCGGCACCCCGGGGGTCCGCTCGTGAACCGCGCGATCCTGATCGTCTACCGGCCCGCGGCCGGCCGCTACGCCGCCCAGTTCCGCAGCGTCGTCGCCGCCGCCACCGGCCTCGGCGTGGACAGCGTGGTGCTGCTGCCCACCGGCGGGCCGGCGCCGGAGACCGCCGGGCTGCCCTGCCACCGGGCCGACCTGGACGACCCGGAGGCGGTCCGGGCGGCGGTCGCGGCGATCGTCGCCGACCGTCCGATCGAGCGGATCTTCCCGCTGTTCGAGGGCGACGTGCTGACCGCCGCGCGGTGCCGGCGCGACCACGGCATCCCCGGCCTGGACCCCGAGCAGGCGCTCACCTTCCGGGACAAGAACGTGATGCACCGCCGGGCCGTCGAGCTGGGCGTGCCGGTGGCCCGCTCCTGCCGCCCGGACACCATCGGCGCGGTCGCCGAGTTCGCCGCCGAGGTGGGCTGGCCGGTCGTGGTCAAGCCGTACGCCGGCTGGGCCTGCGGCGACACCCACCGGGTGGACTCGGCCGACGACCTGGCCCGGGTGTGGCCGCTCGTGGCCGACGCGCGCCACGACTACCGGGTCGAGGAGTACGTCCGCGGCGCGGAGTACCACGTCGACTCGCTGCTGCGCGACGGCGAGGTGGTCTTCGAGCAGCTCTCCCGCTACACGTACTCGGTGCTGGAGTTCCGCGACGAGCCGGGCGGCACGATCTCCCGCAAGCACGACCTGACCCCCGCCGAGCAGCGCATCCTGACCGCCAGCGCGGAGCTCCTGCGCGGCTTCGGCATGCGTACCGGGGTCGCGCACGTGGAGTTCTTCCTGCGCGACGACGGCGAGGTGGTCTTCGGCGAGGCGGCGGCCCGGGCCGGCGGCGGATCGATCGTCCCGGCCATCGAGGCCGGGCGCGGCATCAACCTCGCGGGCGAGTGGTGCCGGCTGGAACTGGACCCCGGGCACCGGCCCGCCGCCGCGCTGGGCGCGGAGACCGGCACCGAGTACCTCTGCTCCGACCGGTACGGCCGCATCACCGCGATCACCACCGCCGACGAGCTGCGGGCGCTGGACTCGGTCCTCGACGCCGACGTGTGGAAGGGCGTCGACGACGTGCTCGCGCCGCCGACCGCCTCGAACGACGTGCTCGGCTGGTACGTCTGCGAGGGCCGGGACTTCGACGACGTGCGGGCCCGGTTCAAGACCATCCGGGACGCCTTCCAGGTGCGTACCGAACCGGCCGGGGAGGCGTCATGTGGCTGAGCCGGTTCCGGGCGCTGCCCCGTCCGCTGCGGATGCTGGTGCTCGCCTCCTTCATCAACCGCGCGGGCATGTTCGTCTTCCCGCTGCTCGCGGTATACCTGGTGCGCAGCCGAGGGCTGAGCACCGGCGAGGCGGGTGTGCTGATCTCGGTCGGCAGCACCGGCCTGCTCGCCGGGAGCCTGCTCAGCGGCCCGGTCTGCGCACGCGCCGGCCGGCGGGCCGCGCTGGTGTCCAGCCTGCTGCTCAACGCGGCCGGCTACCTCGGGCTGGCGGTGCTGGACGGCCCGCCGTGGACGTACGCGGCGCTGCTGTTCGTCGCGCTCGTCGGCATGGGCATGTTCGCGCCCGCCGCCAACACGCTGATCGCCGACCTCGCCGAGCCGGAGCAGCGGCCGTTCGCGTACACCGTCAGCTACATCGCCAACAACCTCGGCATGGGCGTCGGGCCGCTGCTGGGCGGCCTGGCCGCGGCGTACTCGTACGGCCTGATGTTCGCCGGGAACATCCTGCTCGGGCTGCTCGCGGCGCTCACCATCCGGCTCAGCGTGCCCGCCGACACCGGCCGCGACGCGGCCGGGACACCGGCGAAGACCGGGCTGCGCCGGGCGGCGCTGCGGCGCGACCTGGACGTCGCGGTGCTGGTGGTGCTCTCGTTCTGCTACGTGGCGCCGCTGATCGGGCTGGAGTACACGCTGCCGCTGGCGGTCACCGGGGTGCTGAACTCGTCGGTGGCGGTGGTCGGCGCGGTCTACACCATCAACAGCATCGTCGTGGTGGGCGCCGGCATGCTGATCGAGAAACGGATCAAGGCGTACCCGACCCGCACACTGCTCGTCGTCGCCGGCCTGCTCTGGTCGGCCGGGATGGCGGTGCTGGTGTTCGCGTTCTCACTGCCCGCGGTGCTGCTGTCCACAGTCGTCTGGACGCTCGGCGAGATCATCGCCTCGGTGGTGGTGCCCACCTACATCGCCGACCACGTCGAGCCGCGCCGGGTCAGCGCCTTCATGGCGCTCAACGGTTTCGTGCTCAGCTCCGCCCGGCTGGTGGTGCCGATGGGGCTGGGCTTCGTCTGGCAGGCGCACGGGCACCAGCCCGTGCTGCTCCTGCTGCTGCTGACCCCGCTGGCCGGCGTCGTCGCGTTCGCAGCGCTGCGGATCCGACCCGAGGCCCGGCCGGTGCCGGAGCCCGCCGCGCCGGCCCCCGCCCGTCCCTGACCCGCCCGACCCCTCACCGGAAGAGGCCCATGACCGCCACGAAGTTCGTCCTGCCCGAGAGTGACATCCCGACGACCTGGTACAACGTGGTTCCCGACCTGCCCAAGGGGCTGCCGCCGATGCTGCACCCCGGCACCCGGGAACCGATCACCCCGGCCGACCTGGCGCCGCTGTTCGCCTCCGAGCTGATCGCGCAGGAGTTCTCCACCGAACGGGACGTGGACATCCCCGGCCCGGTGCTCGACATCTACCGGCAGTGGCGGCCCAGCCCGCTGATCCGGGCCCGCCGGCTGGAACGCGACCTGGACACCCCGGCGCGGATCTACTTCAAGTACGAGGGGGTCAGCCCGGCCGGCAGCCACAAGCCGAACACCGCCGTCCCGCAGGCGTACTACAGCAAGCTCGACGGGGTGCGGCGGCTGACCACCGAGACCGGCGCCGGCCAGTGGGGCAGCTCGCTGTCGATGGCGTGCGCCTACTTCGACCTCGAGTGCGAGGTCTTCATGGTGCGGGTCAGCTACGACCAGAAGCCGTACCGGCGCGGCCTGATGGAGACGTTCGGCGCCTCGGTCACCGCCAGCCCCAGCGACCGTACCGAGGCCGGACGGGCGGTGCTCGCCACCGACCCGGACTCCCCCGGCAGCCTCGGCCTGGCCATCTCCGAGGCGGTGGAGGCCGCGCTGCACAGCGGCGGCGCCGCCCGGTACGCGCTCGGCTCGGTGCTCAACCTGGTGCTGATGCACCAGACGATCATCGGGCAGGAGGCGCTGGCGCAGATGGGGCTGGCCGGCGACTACCCCGACGTGGTGGTCGGCGCGGCCGGCGGCGGCTCCAACTTCGCGGGCCTGGCCCTGCCGTTCCTGCGCCGCCAGCTCGACGGCGGTCCGGCCGTCCGGTTCCTGGCCGCCGAGCCGGCGTCCTGCCCGTCGCTGACCCGGGGCAGCTACGACTACGACTTCGGCGACACCGCCGGGCTCACCCCGCTGGCAAAGATGCACACGCTCGGCCACGACTTCCGGCCGCCCGCGATCCACGCCGGCGGGCTGCGCTACCACGGCATGGCGCCGATCGTGAGCGCGCTGAGCGAGGTGGACCTGATCGAGGCGCGGGCGGTGCCGCAGACCGCCTGCTTCGAGGCGGGCGTGCGGTTCGCCCGCAGCGAGGGGATCGTGCCGGCGCCGGAGTCCAGCCACGCGGTGCGGGTCGCCGTGGACGAGGCGCTGCGCTGCCGGGAGACCGGCGAGGAGAAGGCGATCCTGTTCTCCCTGTCCGGGCACGGCCACTTCGACATGCAGGCGTACATCGACTATTTCGCCGGAAAGCTGACGGACTGACACCGGCCGGGACGCGGCGCGGTGCGGCGCCGCGTCCCGGCCGACGAGCCCTCGGGGGTGCGATTGCCCAGCGAAGCAGCCACCATCCTGGCCATCAACGGTTCCGAACGGGCGGGCGGCAACACCGACCTCGCGGTCGCGCACGCCGGACGCCTGATCGCCGAGCGCGGGGCCGTCCTGCGCACCATCCGGCTGCGCGAGCACCGGATCTCGCCGTGCAGCCCGTGCGGCGACTGCAACAGCCGTACGCTGCCGTGCACCGTGGACGACGACGTCCCCGCCCTGGTGGAGCAGATGGTCCGCGCCGACGGGCTGATCTACGCCGCGCCGGTGCACGGGTTCGGCCTGGCCCACCTGATGCAGATCTTCATCGAGCGGGCCGGGGTCGGCTATCTGCGCTTCACCCGCCCGCTGGCCGACAAGGTCGGCGGCATCATCGTCACCGGACGCCGCTACAGCGACTCGTCGGTGCACAACCAGATCGTCAACAACCTGCTGCTCAACCGCATGATCCTGGTGGGCAGCGGCTTCCCGGTCCTGCTGCGCAACACCACCGGCACGCCCGGCCTGACCGACCCCGAGGGTGTCGACGCGCTGGAGCGCATGGTGCACCGCATGGTCGACATGGTGCAGCTGCTCAAACGCCACCAGAGGGTCACCGGCGGCCCGGTCCTGCCCTCGCGGGACCGCAACGAACGCGTGCCGCGGCCTCGCCGCGCCGAATCCGTACCGACCAGAGGAGACAGCGAGAATGTCCACTGAGCAGGCGACCGTTCCGGTCGGCATCGACTTCCCCGCCACCGAGTGGGAGAAGTGGGACAAGCCCGGCGCCGAGGGCCGGGTCAAGATCGCGTACGTCGGGGGGCAGCGGCTGCGCCTGCTGGAGCTGCCCGCCGGGTTCGACGAGCACCACTGGTGCCTGCGCGGGCACACCGGCTACGTGCTGCGGGGCGAGTTCACCATCCACTTCCGGGACCGCTCGGTGCCCTGCCGCCCCGGCATGGGCTTCGTCATCCCGGACGACGAGGAGCACCGCTCCCAGGGCAGCACGGACGAGCCCACTGTCGTGTTCGTGGTCGACCGGGTCGACCAGCCGTGAGCGACGTCCCCGCCGGGACGGACGGCGCGGCCCGCATCACCGAGCTGCGGGCCGCCGTGGACCGGCTCGACCAGCGGATCGTCGAGCTGCTGGCGGTCCGTACCCGGGTGGTCCGGGAGCTGACCGCGCACAAGTCCGACGAGGCGGCCGTGCGGTCGCCGGACCGGGTCCGGCAGGTGCTCGACCGGGTCGCCGAGCTGGCCGGCCGGCACGGCATGCCGCCGGAGGTCGCGGTGGCCACGTACCGCACGCTGATCGAGGAGCTGACCCGGATGCAGCTGGACATGCTGGCGGACCGCCGTGCCGCCGGGACGGCTCCGGCCGCCCCGGCGGCGCCGGAGCGGCGATGACCGGCGGCCGGGCGCCCGTCGACCTGCGGCACGCGCTCGCCACGCTCGACCCGCTGCCCGGCGAGCTGGTCCGGGTCGCCGAGGAGCTGCCCGCCCGCTACGGCGTCTCCGCGCACTACGCCCGGTGGGCCGGCGCGCCCGCCGCGCCGCCCACCGGCCCCGGCCCCGCGGTGCTGTTCGACCGGGTACGCCCCGCGCACGGCCCCACCCGGGCCGTGCTGATGGGCCTCTACGGCACCCGGCGCCGCGCCGCCGGGCTGCTCGGTGTCACCCCGGCCGAGCTGCCGCACCGGCTGCTCGACGCGGTGGCCGCGCCCCGGCCGCCGGTGCCCGCCACCGACCCGGCGCGCTGGCCCCGCCATCGGCTGCCACTGGATCTCACCGCGCTGCCGGTGCCGGTGCTCACCGACGAGGACGCCGGCCCGTACCTGACGCTCGGGGCGGTGCTCGCCACCGATCCGGACACCGGGGTACGCAACCTGTCCGTGCACCGGATGTGTGTCCAGGGTCCGGACACGCTGACCATCTGGATGGTCCCCGGCCGCGACCTGGAACTGGCCCACCAGGCCGCGTTGCGCCGGGGCGCGGCGCTGCCGGTGGCGATCCACCTCGGACTCGGCCCGGCAGTCCTGCTGTCGTCCTGCTGCCCCACCTCGCTGGTGCCGCCGGACCTGGACGAGCTGGCGGTGGCCGGGGCGCTCGCCGGCCGGCCGGTCGAGCTGCTGCCCTGCACCACTGTGGACGCCGAGTTCGTCGCGCACGCCGAGTACGTCATCGAGGGCGAACTGCTGGCCGAGCACGCGCCGGAGAGCCGGCACGGCGCGGTCGCCACCCCGGAGTTCCTCGGCTACCAGGGCCGCGCGCACCCGTCGCTGCCGCTGATCCGGGTCACCGCGATCACCGCTCGGGAGAGCCCGATCCTCCAGGCCGTGTCCGGGCCCGGGCACGAGCAGTCGGTGCTGCTCGGCTTCGGGATGGAGGCCGCGGTGCTGGACCTGCTGCGCCGCCGGGGCACGCCGGCGCTGGCCGCGCACTGCCACACAGCCGGCGGCGGCCAGCTCATGGTGGTGCTCCAGTGGCCGGCCAAGCGCGGCCCGGCCGACGACGACGCGGTACGGGACGCGGCGGAGGCGGTGCTGGACGGCTTCCGGATGGCCAAGCTGGTGCTCTGCGTGGACGAGGACGTCGACATGGAGTCCGACCAGGACCTGTGGTGGGCCATGGTGACGCGGTTCCAGGCGGACCAGGATCTGCGGGTGCTGGCCGACCGGGAGGGCTTCCCGCTGGACCCGAGCCAGCACACCGGCTACTCCCGGTCGCTGTCCGCCGACGGGCGCACCGCGAAGGCGGTGTTCGACTGCACGGTGCCGTACGCCCAGCGGGACCGGTTCCGCCGGCCCCGGTTCACCGAGCCGTCACTTCCCGTGCCGCGCCGGCCAGCAGCGCCACTCCCTCGCTGATCCGGGCGGTCGGCAGCGCCGCGTACCCGATCAGGAACGTCGGCTCCGACGGCGGATGGGTGACGAAGTAGCCGGAGGCGGGATAGACCCGCACGCCGCGCGCGGCGGCGGCGCGCACGATCGCCGCCTCGCCGGCGCCGGGCGTGCCGCCGAGCGTGACGAGGACGTGCAGCCCGGCGGCGGCGCCGGAGACGCGCACCCCGGCGCCGAAGTGCTCGTAGAGCGCCTCCAACAGCCGGGCCCGGCGCTGCCGGTAGAAGCGGTCCATCCGGGCGATGTGCCGGGCGTACGCGCCGGAGTCGATGAACTCGGCGAGCGCCTCCTGGGTCAGCGTCGGGGTCAGCCGGTCGGTGATCCACTTGATGCCGAGGAACGGCCGGACCAGGTGCGGGGGCAGCACCGCGTAGCCGATGCGCAGCGACGGGAACAGCGTCTTGCTGAAGCTGCCGACGTAGGCCACGTCGGCGCCCTGCGGGTCGGCGGCGAGCGACGGCAGCCGTTCGGCGGCGAACGTGAACTCGTTGTGATAGTCGTCCTCCAGCACCGTGACGGCGTGCTCGCGTGCCCAGCGCAGCAGCGCCCGCCGTCGCCGCTCGGACATGACGAACCCGGTCGGGAACTGGTGCGACGGCGTGACGTAGACCAGGCGGACCCGAGCCGGGTCCAGGCCGTGGCCGCGTACCCGGTCCTCGATCTCGCCGACCCGCAGCCCTTCCTCGTCGACCGGCACCGGCACCACGGCGGCCCGGGAGTAGCCGAAGATCTGCCGCAGCACCGTGTGGCTGGGGTCCTCGATCACCACCACGTCGTCGGGGCCGACGAGCAGCCGGACCAGGATGTCCATGGCCTGGGTGGCACCGCTGGTGACAATGGTGTGCTCGCGGGCGACGTCGAGCGCCCGGCTGCGCCGCAGCAGCGCGGCGATCTGCGCGCGCAGCGCCGGTGAGCCCTCCGCCGGGCCGTAGCCCAGCGCCACCGCGTCGGCCCGGCTCACCGCCGTGGCGAGCGACTGCCGCCAGCGCGCCACCGGAAAGCTCGCCAGCGCCGGGGTGCCGTGCCGGAAGTCGTACGCACCGTCCGGCCGGTGCATGGGTGCCGGCTCCCACGGCCGCCACAGCGGGCTGCCGGCGTCGGTGGGCAGCGGCGGTTCGGGGCGCAGCGGGGCGCGGGCCGGCGGGTCGCGGTGCGGCAGGTCGGGCAGGGCGTCGCTGACCCGGGTGCCGGAGCCGCGCCGGGAGGTGAGGACGCCGTTGGCGCGCAGCAGCTCGTACGCGCGGGTGACCACGGTGCGGGAGACGCCCAGTTGGTGGGCCAGTTCCCGGCTGGGCGGCACCGGGTCGCCGGGGCGCAGCCGGCCGGCGCGGACGGATCCGCTGATCTGGTCGCAGAGCTGCTGCTGCAACGGCACCGGGCTGTCCCGGTCGAGCACCACGAGCAGCTGCGACGACCCCACCCGCGACGCTCCCCCACCTAGCCGCCCCTTCCCCCGATCCTAGTCCCACCCCACCCCCACATCCGGTCGATCATGAAGTTGACGGCGTTCTCGATCTCCGATCCGGCCGCCAACCTCATGATCAACCGGATGTGGGGGTGGGGTCAGAGGGAGACGGGGCGGCCGCCGAGGGTCACCGTGAGGCGGCCGTCGCCGGTGAAGGACCAGGCGAGCGCGCCGGAGTACGTGGAGCAGCGGGAGCCGTTGCTGCCGGACCAGAACTGGTTCGAGCCGTCCACGTTGCCGACCGTCTTGTCGTTGGAGCCGCTGCCGGCGAAGCGGCAGGACGTGTTGCTCCGGAACACCGAGGTGCCGGCGTCGAACGAGAAGTTGCGTTCGGTGTTGTCGATGCTCAGGTTGTTCGAGATCGTCATGGTGCCCGGGTTGCGGTTGTACGTGAACCCGTGCTTGCCGTTGCGGTACGCGATGGTGCGCCGGACGGTGTGGTTCACCGCGATGTCCTCGCCGCCGAGCTTGAAGCCGTTGCGGTCGCCGTTGCCGTTCTGCGTGCCGTTGCTCAGCGTGCCGTTGCTGTACGCGAGCGAGTCCTCGATGGTCACCGTGCCGATCGCGCCGGTGTCGGACTTGGTGTACAGGTCCCACCCGTCGTCGATGTTGTGGTGCGACACCGCGTACCGGAAGACGTTGCCGCCGCCGACGGTGAGCTTGGCCGCGAAGCCGTCGGCATCCTCGCCGTCGGAGTCGGCGTTGTCGTGCGACTCCACGCTGACCATGAGGTTGTTGGCGGGCCACTGGTCGCGGGGCGTGCTGGAGGCGATCCGGGACAGTTGCAGTCCGGTGTCGCGGTTGAAGCGGGTCACCGTCCGCTCGATGATGTTGTTGCTGCCGCCGACGAAGATGCCGTTGTCACCGGCCCGCTCCACCACGATCCCGCGCACGTGCCAGTACGAGGCGTTCAGCGCGAGCCCCCGGTTGGCCGGGTCCTCGCTCATCGCGGAGAAGTTCAGGATCGGCGTCTCGCCCGGGTAGGCGTACAGGTTCTTGCGGGCGCTCGACGTGCCGTTGTTGCCGGCGGCGACGGTGACCGTCTGGGACAGGTTGTAGGTGCCGCCGCGCAGATAGACCGTGCCGCCCGCGCCGACGCGGGTGATCGCCGCGGCGATCGTGGTGGGGCTGGCCTGGGTGCCGGCCGCCCCGGCGGTGCCGTTCGGCGCGGCGTAGATCGCGCCGCCGGTCGGCGGCGGCGTGCTGGGGGGTGGCGTGCTCGGGGGCGGGCTGCTGGGCGGCGGCGTACTCGGCGGCGGGGCGCTGGTCGGCGGCGTGCCGGTGGTGGGGGTGACGCCGCCGGTGCAGGTGACACCGTTGACGGCGAACGAGGCCGGGACCGGGTTGCTGCTGTTGTTCCAGGTGCCGTTGAAGCCGAACGACGTGCTCGCGTTGGTGCCCAGGCTGCCGTTGTAGCTGACGTTGGCGGCCCGCACCGAGGCGCCGCTGGCGGTGATCTCGGCGCCCCAGGCCTGGGCGACGGTCTGACCGGCGGCGAACGTCCAGGTGACGGCCCATCCGTTGAGCGGGTCGCCGAGGTTCGTCAGGTTGACGTTGGCGGTGAAGCCGCCGCCCCACTGCGCGGTGACGGCGTAGTCGACGCGGCAGCCGGCGGCCGCCTGCGCGGCGGTCGCGCCGACGGCCAGGCCGGACGCGGCGAGCGCGGCCGTCGCCGCGGCGGACGTCCACAACACCGTACGGCGGTGTCGGTTGATCATGCTGGTCTCCTGCGGGTGGTGGTGCCGTGCCCGCGCCGGCACCGATGCCCTGTCGGTGTCGGGGGCGGGCCTTGATACCCGGACGTCCCACGAACGCTCACGTCTCCCGCGCAGTAAGCGCTTTCAGCGCAGCCTAACGACGGACGTCGATGTGGTCAAACCTCGGTACGCACTGAACGATCTCGACGCGCCGTCCGTATCCACTGCCGACCGGAACATCGGCCGGAACCGCGATGCCGGAGCGGGCACGAGCACGATTCCTCCAGTCGTCACTTCGCACCGTGGAGACGGGGCGGCAGCCGCCGCACCGGCCCTCCCGGTCAACCAGAGGAGAGGTGCATGGCCAGGGGTACGCGCAAGACCGCGGTCCTGAAGCTCGGCGGGGTGGGCGCCCTCGCGGCGCTGTTGTTCGCCGGCGGACTGCAACTGGCGTCGGCGGGCGAGAACAACCGCCCGGCCACCACAGCCGCCGCGCAGACCGTGAACTGCCCGACCGTACGCGACAAGCTGCCCGCCGTCCCCGCTGCGGCGTCGGCCCAGGTGGAACGGGAACTGGCCAACCTGGACCAGGAGATCGCCCGGCAGAACGAGCGGCTGGCCCGGCAGGCGGTACGCCCCGAGGGCGGACCGGCGTTCATCGACAACGCCATCCTCGGCCCGCTGCGCAGCAAGCGCGTCGCCGTGCTCGACCGCATCGAGATCGCCTTCAACCGGATCGGCGCGCAGCGACCTAACCTGGACGCGCTGGCGGCCTGCTCGCTCAACGCCCCGGGCGTGCCGAGCGCCGTCAACGGCGGCGCCGGCCAGAACGGTGCCGGCCAGAACGGCAACGGCAACGCCGGCGGGCAGAACGGCAACGGTCAGACCGGCAACGGCAACGCCGGGGGTCAGAACGGCAACGCGGGCGGCCAGAACGGTAACGCCGGCGGCGCGGCGCGGACCGTCAACTGCCCCCGCGTCGTGCTCCCCGCCGTCCCGGCGGCGGCCGCGGGCCAGGTGCAGGCCGAACTGGCCACGCTGGACAAGCAGATCGCCGAGGCCGACGCCCGCCTGGCCCGGCTCGCGGTACGCCCCGAGGGCGGACCGGCGTTCATCGACAACGCCATCCTCGGCCCGCTGCGCAGCAAGCGCGTCGCGGCGCTCGACCGCATCGAGATCGCGTTCAACCGGGTCGGCGCGCAGCGGCCGAACCTGGACGGGTTCGCCACCTGCGGCCTGAACTGACAGGGACCGGTCGCGGCCCGGCGGTGCGCATCCCGCCGGGCCGCGACAGCGGTCACAACGGCCCGAACACGTCGCCCGGGTCGACGTCCAGCGAGAGCGTCTCCAGCACGGTGAGCAGTTGCCGTTCCTCGTACCGGAAGTGCGACTCCATGATCGCCGCCACGCCCTCCAGGTGCCGGGCCAGTTCCCCGGGCGGGGCGTCGCGGGCCACCGCCGCGCTCAGCCCGGTCAGCAGGTACCCGATCATCGAGTGGTCCTGCCGCAGCCGGTCCAGCGTGCCGCGCAGCTCCGGATGCCGCGCTGCGATCGCCGGGAAGAGGCTGTGGTCCTCGCCCTCGTGATGCGCGGTCAGCGCCGCGCAGAACCCGTGGCAGAACAACAGCAGCTCACGTGTCGCCGGGCTGGCCGGCTCGCCGTCGGCGAGCGCCCGCCGGGTCACCGCCAGCGCCTCGCGCAGCCGCTCGTGAACGGCGCGCATCTCGCGGCTCCAGGCCACCAGCCTGGTCTGTTCGCCCTCAGCCATGAGGCGAGGGCGAAGGGACGACGAGTGTCATCGTCGTACTCCCTTCGATCCGGCGCCTCCATGCCTGACACGGTCTGCCACCGGCACGCGACGCTGGGCGGAGCCTAACCGGCGGTACCGGCGCCATCAAGTAGTGCCAGCGCTACCCCGGTTCGGCAGCTGGCGGTATGGAGCGCGGGGCCCGGTTCTCCGAGGCTTGAGGTCGTACCCGTTCACCTCCGTCGAGGAGTTCCCATGACCCGCCGTACCTTCCCGGTGGCCGTCGGCGCCGCGGCCCTGCTCACCGTCACCGCGCTGGGTGTGCCCGCCGCGTCCGCCACCACCACCGACCCCCGGCGTCCGGCCGCCGACGCGGTCCAGCAGCGACTGGACGGCCTGGTCGCCGAGCACGGCTTCCCCGGGGCGTTGGCCTCCGTACGCCGCGACGGCCGGGTGCGCGACTACACCGCCGGGGTCGGTGACCTGCGCACCGGCGCCGGGATCCCCCGCGACGCCCGGGTGCGCGTCGGCAGCAACACCAAGACGTTCACCGCGGTGGTCGTCCTCCAGCTCGTCGGCGAGGGCCGGATCGACCTGGACGCCAGCGTCGAGCGCTACCTGCCCGGCTTGGTGCGCGCCAACGGCAACGACGGGCGGCGGATCACCGTACGCCAGCTGCTCCAGCAGACCAGCGGCCTGCCCGACTACGACGACGTGGTGTTCGGCAAGGCGCAGGACCTCGTGGACCGGCGCAGCGACTACTTCGACCCGCGCCGGCTGCTGGACGAGGCACTCACCCAGTCGCGGCACTTCCCGCCGGGCGAGAAGTGGGAGTACAGCAACACCAACTTCGTCCTCGCCGGACTGATCGTCGAGCGGGTCACCCAGCGCCCGGTCGGCGAGGAGATCACCCGGCGGATCATCGAGCCGCTGCGGCTGCGCGACACGTACTGGCCGCAGACCGGCGAGCAGGACCTGCCCGGCCGGCTGCCGCGCGGATACGTGGCGGTGGAGCCCGGCGCGCCGTGGGTCGACGTGACCCGGATGGACCCGTCGCTGGGCTGGGCCGCCGGCCAGCTCGTCTCGACGCCGTCGGACCTGCGCACGTTCTTCGAGGCGCTGCTGGCGGGCCGGCTGCTCAAGCCGGCCCAGCAGGCGGCCCTGACGCGTACCGTGCCGGCGCCCGACTTCGAGCCCGGCGGCGTGTGGGAGTACGGCCTGGGCATCGCCCGGCACGAGTTGCCCTGCGGCGGTCACGCCTGGGGGCACGGCGGTGACATCCAGGGCTTCCAGACCCGCAACCTGTCCACCACCGACGGGCGCAGCGCGGTGGTCGCGGTGACCGGGCTGCCGACGAGCATGGAGATGCTGGAGGCGGTCACCAGCACCGTCGACGCGGCCCTTTGCGGCACCCGCCGCTGATCCGCCTCGACACCGCACGTGCGCCGCCTCCCGCGAGGCGGCGCGCGGACGTGCGTGCGTCTACCGCCGGCCGTCGAGGTAGCGCAGCACGGCGGTGACCCGGCGGTCGGCGCGGTCGTCAGGCGGCAGGCTCAGCTTCGCGAAGATGCTGCGGATGTGCTTGTGCACCGCGCCGTCGGTGACGAACAGCCGTTCCGCGATCGCGCCGTTGCCCAGCCCTTCGGCCATCAGCGCCAGCACCTCGTGCTCACGCGGCGACAGCTCGGCCAGCGCGGTGTCCGGCCGCCGGTTGCGGGCGAGCAGCTGCCCGACCACCTCGGGGTCGATCACGCTGCCGCCGGCCGCGACGCGGTGCAGCGCGGCGAGGAACTCCTCGACCCGGCCCACCCGCTCCTTGAGCAGGTAGCCGAGCCCGGAGGCGCCGACCGAGAACAGCTCGGTGGCGAACGCCTGCTCGACGTACGCGGACAGGACCAGCACCGCGAGGCCCGGCAGGCGGCGGCGGGCCTCGACCGCGGCGACGATCCCCTCGTCGGTGTGCGTGGGCGGCATCCGCACGTCGACGATCGCCACGTCCGGCCGGTGCTCGTCCACGGCGGCCAGGAACTCCCCCGGCGTGCCGGCGGTGGCCACCACGTCCAGGTCCTCGGCGCGCAGCAGCAGCGCCAGCCCCTCGCGCAGCAGCGCGTCGTCCTCGGCGATCACGATCCGCATGGCAGCTCCACGTGCATCCTCGTCGGTCCTCCCGGTGGACTCGTCAACGTCATCCGCCCGTCGTACGCCTCGACCCGGCGGCGGATGCCGGTCAGCCCGGAGCCGCGCGTCTCGTCGGCGTCCCCGCGCCCGTCGTCGGTGACTGTGACGAGCAGCCGGTTCCCCTCCCGGCGCACGGCGACGTCCACCGCGCTCGCGCCGCTGTGCCGGACC
Organism: Micromonospora globosa; assembly: GCF_000717585.1. NCBI lineage: Bacteria > Bacillati > Actinomycetota > Actinomycetes > Micromonosporales > Micromonosporaceae > Micromonospora > Micromonospora globosa. The sequence continues at coordinate 104,939 of NZ_JNZR01000002.1, read as the reverse complement.
ACGTTCGTCAACGCCTCGGCCACCACGAAGTACGCGGTGGCCTCGACCGACGCCGCGCAGCGCACGTCGACGTCCACCGACAGGCGGCACGGCACCGCGCACGCCGCGGCGAGTCCGTCGAGCGCCCCGGCCAGGCCCCGGTCGCCGAGCACCGGCGGCAGGATGCCGCGCACCACCGTACGCAGCTCACCGAGCGCCTGCTCGGCCGCGTTCTGCGCGCGTTCCAGGATCTCGTCGGCGCGGGCCGGGTCACGGCGTACCGCCCGCCGCGCGGCGCCGAGCAGCACGTTCACCGCGACCAGCCGGTTCTGCGTGCCGTCGTGCAGCGAGCGTTCGATCCGGCGCAGCTCCACCGCGTGGGCGTCGAGCGCGGCGGCCCGGGTGGCGGTCAGTTCGGCGACCCGCAGCGACAGGTCGAACCCGGGCGGCGGGGGCAGCAGCCGGCGGCCCGGCCGGGCCTGGATCCGCGCCAGGGCCGGCCCGGTCGCGACCGCGAGCACCAGCCACCCGATGCCGAGCACGCCGACCGTGAGCGCGTCGCCGAGCCCGTCGACGCGCCACCAGCCGATCCCCGGCGCACCGGCGTCCGGCGGCACCAGCCGGTACCACAGCGGGAACGTCATGTCCTGCACGGCGTAGATCGGCAGCGCGAGCGCGATCAGCCCGGCGCCGAAGCCGAGCGTTCCGTGGGTGGCCACCCAGCGCAGTTCCCGCCGGACGACCGGGTCGCGCAGCGCCGGGCGCACCCCGGCCGGCACCGGGCCGGGCGACGGGATCGGCGGCCCCCACCGGGACAGCCGGGCACGCTCGCGGTCGGCCACCGACCGCACCGCCCGCAGCATCCCGGGTACGAGCAGCAGTCCGACCCCGCCGACGCAGGCCGCCGCCACGACGACGGCCCCGAACAGCGCGCCGAGCGCCAGCACGGCGGTGCCGAGCCCGCCGACGAGGTGCTCCAGCGCGTCCACCGCGGCGCGGAACCGCCTGCGTACGTACTCCATCCCCGGCCCACCCCCGGCCGCCACGATAGGTCACCGCTGTCGCCGTCCGTCAGGTCCGGGCGCGGAAAGTACAGCCTGCTGTACCCCGGTCGTCGTGCTGGCGGGATCGTTCCCGGCCGGCCGCGCGCCTAGCGTCGAGGTGCAAGGACGTCACCCGAGGAGGCAGCCGTGAGCGACCTGGACCGTACCGCCGAGAACACCGCCGCGACGACGCCCGTCACCCGGATGCGCCCGCTGCTCTGGCTGGTGCTCGTCGTCAGCGTGGCGGCGAACGTGACGCTGTCGAGCGTCCTGGACAACCCGTGGGCCGGTTCGGCCTTCGGCGCGCTGGCGCTCGCATCAGGCGCGGCGCTGGCAGTGAACCACTACCGCAACCGCTGACCCGCCGCCGTGCGGGCGGCGCCGGGAAGCCGGGCGGGGCGGGCCGTGACGACGATCGGCCCGCCCTGCGACGTTCGCCCCGCGACCACTCCCCGGCTGGTACGACTGGTGTCGTCGCGGGAGGTCCGCAGCTGAGCGCGTTAACGTCACCACTCGATTGACAGACGACTATGTGAACGCCAGGCTAGGGGGGATTGTTAGCGCTAACGCGGACGTCATCCCCACCGCAGAGGAGGGCCCCCGTGCCCCTGACCCGACGCGCGTTCACCCTCGGTGCCCTGTCCACCGCCGCAGCCGCCTCCGGCGCGCTCAGCCTGCCCCGCGGCGCGCTCGCCGCGCCGAACACGGCCTACGCCATGGCCTACTTCACCGAGACGCCGAACGGTCTCGGCGCCGACTACGGCCTGCACCTGGCCGTCAGCCGGGACGGCCTCAACTGGACCCCGCTGAACCAGAACAACCCGGTCGTCACCCCGACCGCCGGGCAGCTCGGCCTGCGCGACCCGTTCGTGCTGCGCAGGACCGACGGCACGTTCGTGGTGCTGGCCACCGACCTCAAGGGCACCAACTGGGGGCTGACCAGCCAGTACCTGCACGTGTGGGACTCCACCGACCTGACCGCGTTCACCGGTTACCGGCGCATCCGGATGCACACGCTGGACACCCACACGTGGGCGCCGACCGCGTTCTGGGACGCCGCCCGCGGCCAGTACGCTATCGTCTACTCCGCCAACAACGGCCGGGACGTGCTGTTCGTCAACTACACGAGCGACTTCCGCACCGTCAGCGCACCGCAGGTCTACTTCAGCCCGGGCTTCGGCGTGCTCGACGGCGACGTGGTGGTCGACGGCGGCACCACGTACCTCTACTACAAGAACCTCGACGACGGGTACCTGTACGGCGCCCGGTCCGCCACCGGCGCGCCGAACAGCTTCACCACGTACACCAGCGGGCTGCGGCAGGGAAACGCGATCGAGGCGCCGCTGCTGCTGCGCACGAACGAGGGCGGCTGGCGGCTGTGGGGCGACTCGTTCAGTCCGGTCAACAACGACTACTACGCCTGGTCCACGACCACCATCGCGGGCAACTCGTGGACGCCGCTGAACCAGCGCGACTACACCCCTCCGCTGAACTCCAAGCACGGCTCGATGGTCGGCATCAGCGACGCCGAGTACGCCGGGATGGTCAACCGCTGGGGCACGCCGAACTGGGTGCGGCTCAAGTCGTCGAACCTGCCCGACCGCTACGTCCGGCACGCCGATCGGATCGCCCGCGTCGACGCGTACCCGTTCGACCCCTACCAGGACCAGATGTGGCGCATGGTCCCCGGCCTGGCCGACTCCGCCGGCGTCTCGTTCGAGTCGGTCAACTACCCCGGCAACTACCTGCGGCACTACGACTACGCGGTCCGGCTGGACCCGAACGACAGCACCGCCACGTTCCGCGCCGACGCCACCTTCCACCGCGCCGCCGGCCTGGCGGACAGCACCTGGTCGTCGTTCCGCTCGCACAACTTCCCCACCCGCTACCTGCGGCACTACGACTACCGGCTGCGCATCGACCCGCTCGGCGCCGGCTCCCCCGCGATCGACAGGCAGGACGCCACGTTCCGGGTCACCGCGTAACCGCCCCCACCACCACCGTCCCCCCACCACCACCGTCCCCCGCCACGGAGGCCGCCATGCCCGCTCCCCTGGTGAACCGCCGATTCCTCCTGCGCACGACCGCCGCGACGGCCGTCGCGGCCACCGCCGGCGCCGCCGCCGGGTCCGTCTCCGCAGGCGGTACGGCACACGCCGCGCTGCCACCGGCCCGCCCCGACATCGGCGTGTCCGCGTACGCGTTCGACCCCGGCCAGGTACGGCTGACCGCCGGCCGCTGGCAGGACAACCAGAACCGTACGGTCGCCTACCTGCGCTTCGTCGACGTGAACCGGCTGCTCTACAACTTCCGGGCCAACCACCGCCTGTCCACCGGCGGCGCCGCCGCCAACGGCGGCTGGGACGCGCCCAACTTCCCGTTCCGCACCCACATGCAGGGGCACTTCCTGACCGCCTGGGCACAGGCGTGGGCGGTGCTCGGCGACACCACCTGCCGGGACAAGGCGCTCACCATGGTCGCCGAACTGGCCCGCTGCCAGGCCAACAACGGCGCGGCCAGGTTCAGCGCCGGGTACCTGTCCGGCTTCCCGGAGTCCGACTTCACCGCGCTGGAGGCGCGGACGCTCAGCAACGGCAACGTGCCCTACTACTGCATCCACAAGACGCTCGCCGGGCTGCTGGACGTGTGGCGGCTGATCGGCAGCACCCAGGCCCGGGACGTGCTGCTGGCGCTGGCCGGGTGGGTCGACCAGCGCACCGGCCGGCTCACCTCGGCCCAGATGCAGGCCATGCTCGGCACCGAGTTCGGCGGCATGAACGCGGTGCTGACCGACCTCTACCAGCAGACCGGTGACGGGCGGTGGCTGACTGTCGCGCAGCGGTTCGACCACGCCGCCGTGTTCAACCCGCTCGCCGCCAACTCCGACCAGCTCAACGGGCTGCACGCCAACACGCAGGTGCCCAAGTGGATCGGCGCGGCCCGGGAGTACAAGGCCACCGGCGTCACCCGCTACCGGGACATCGCCGCGAACGCGTGGGCCATCACGGTCGGAGCGCACACGTACGCCATCGGCGGCAACAGTCAGGCCGAGCACTTCCGGGCACCCAACGCGATCGCCGGCTACCTGCGCAACGACACGTGCGAGGCCTGCAACACGTACAACATGCTCAAGCTGACCCGGGAACTCTGGCAGCTCGACCCGGACCGGGTCGCGTACGCCGACTTCTACGAGCGCGCGTTGCTCAACCACATGATCGGCCAGCAGAACCCGGCCGACGCGCACGGCCACGTCACGTACTTCACCCCGCTCAACCCGGGCGGGCGCCGCGGTGTCGGCCCGGCGTGGGGCGGCGGCACGTGGAGCACCGACTACAACTCGTTCTGGTGCTGCCAGGGCACCGGGCTGGAGACCAACACGACGCTGGCGGACGCGATCTACTTCCACAACGGCACCACGCTGACCGTCAACCTGTTCGTCCCCTCGGCGCTCACCTGGAGCCAGCGCGGCATCACCGTCACCCAGGCCACCTCGTACCCGGTCGGCGACACCACGACGCTCACCGTCACCGGCTCGGTGGCCGGGTCGTGGACGATGCGGATCCGGATCCCGGCGTGGACCAGCGGGGCGAGCGTCAGCGTCAACGGCGTCGCGGCGGGCATCGCCGCCACGCCGGGCAGCTACGCCGTCCTGACCCGCGCCTGGACCTCCGGCGACACGGTCACGGTCCGGCTGCCGATGCGGGTCACCACTGTGGCGGCCAACGACGACGCCGCGGTGCAGGCCGTCACGTACGGGCCGGTGGTGCTCTCCGGTAACTACGGCAACGCCACGTTGAGCGGTCTGCCGACGCTGGACCCCGCCTCGGTCACCCGTACCGGCGCCGGCAGCCTCGCGTTCACCGCCCGGGCCGACGGCGCCACCGTCAACCTCGGCCCGTTCTACGACGCCCACGGGCACAACTACACGGTCTACTGGCGGGTCGGCGCGGGCGCCGGCGGCGGGGAGGCGAGCTTCCGGCTCGCCAACGCGGCGAGCGGCCTGGTGCTCGGCATCCAGAACATGTCCACAGCCGACGGCGGGCTCGCGCTCCAGTGGGGCGACACCGGCACCGCCGACCACGACTGGCAGCTGGTGGTCGACGGGTCGGCGCTGCGGCTGCGCAACGTCAACAGCGGCAAGGTGCTGGGCGTGGAGAACATGTCCACGGCTGACAACGCCCGGATCCTCCAGTGGGCGGACAACGGCACCGCCGACCACCTCTGGACCGTCGTCGACGTGGGCGACGGCAGCCACAAGCTGCGCAACGTGCACACCGGCAAGCTGCTCGGCATCTCCGGCGGCTCGACCGCCCAGGGCGCGTTCGCCGTGCAGGATCCGGACAACGGCAGCCTGGACAACCAGTGGCGGTTCCTGCCCAACGGGGCGCGGCGGATCCAGAACCTCGGCAGCGGGCTGGTGCTCGGCGTGCAGAACATGTCCGCAGCGGACGGCGGGCTGGTCGTGCAGTGGGGCGACACCGGCACCGCCGACCACCTCTGGACCGCGCTCGTGGACACCGGCGGCTACCTGCGGCTGCGCAACGGCAACAGCGGCAAGGTGCTGGGCGTCGAGGGCGGCTCGACAGCGGCCGGCGCCCGGATCGTCCAGTGGGCCGACAACGGCACCGCCGACCACAGGTGGCGGCTGCGGCACGGCGGAGGCGGCTGGTTCCGCATCCAGTGCGCGAACGGCGGCCGGGTGCTCGGGCTCAGCGGCGGCTCCGGCGCCCAGGGCGCGCAGGCGGTCCTCGCCGACGACACCGGGGCCGCGCACCAGCGCTGGCGGTTCCTGTAGATCAGGCGGTGACGGTGGGAGCGGTCCGGCCGCTCCCACCGCCACCGGGATCGGTCAGGGCGTCAGGGCGTCAGGGCGTCCGGGGCGGGAGTCCAGGTCGACTCGTCCCGCACGTCGTCGGCGACGGTGATCCCCTCGGCGATCCGCAGCAGCTCGGCCTGGGGCAGCCGGCCGCCGACGCCCTCGGAGCTGACCTGGACGACGACAGTGCCGTCGGCGCTCCAGATGTTGCAGAACCCGCCTCCGCGGGCCGCCCCCGGGTAGCACTTCGTCGCACCGGGCTCCGGTGACTGGTTGGAGCTGGTGCTCGGCGTGACGAAGATGTGGAACCCGTCCCTGATCCCGCCCTCGACCGAGTCGAACGGCGCGGTCAGGCCCGAGGTGCGCAGGGGCGGCCTGGTGTACGTCGCGCCGCCGTAGTCACCGGCGCGGGCGGTGGCGATGCCGCTCAGGCCGGGCATGGCGTGCGTGCCCACCTGGAGCGGCACGTAACCCCGCGGCAGGTAGCCCACCGTGAACGGCAGCGGCGCCGGCGTCGGCCCGGCCGGCTTCAGGCCCGCGACCAGGCCGCTCAGGTCCGCGAAGCTCGGCGTCGCCGCGTCGCCGGAGATCGATGTGACGGCCGCCCAGGCGTTGTGGGCGTACTCCCAGGCGAACAACTTGTTGCCCGGATCCACCGGGTTGCGCGGGTCGAGGCCGAACGGCAGCGTCGCCTGCACCGCCCTGCGCCCGGCCACCCTGACGCTCCGACCGTCCTTGACCGCGGCCGGATCGAAGGCGCCGGGCCGGTAGACGGTCAGGTACGCCCACAGAGTCGGCTTCGCCCCGGCGGCCGTCCTCTCCTGCTCGAACGCCTCGGCCTCGTCCTGGCTGACGGGCTTGTCGTTCGAGGTGTGCCGGTCGGAGTAGACGGGGGCGATCTGGTACGCGGTCGACACGACGATCGGGTCCTGCACGTGCAGCGTGCCGGCGTCGTACCCGGTGAAGGTGAAGGTGAACGGCGAGGCGTCCGGCCAGGGGCTGACGCCCGGACGCGGCGCCTCGGACAGCGCCGAGGCGGTGCGCCTCGCGTCCAGGGTCGGCACCGTGATCGCGGCGGCGACCGCCACCGCGACGAGGCCCGCCGCGCCGGCTGTCGCGAACCGGTTCCGGCGGCGCCGCTCGGCGCGCCGCCCGGCCGCGACGATGTCGTCGACGGTACGGCCCATCGGCGGCTCGTCGCCGGTCACGGCGTCCACCAGTTCACGCAACTGCATTCGTCCACTCCTCCATCGGCCTGCCGGTGAGATTGAGGTGTTCGCCGCCGAGGGACTCGCGCAGCTTCGCCAGCCCACGGGAGACCTGGCTCTTGGCCGTGCCGACCGTGCAGTCGAGCACGGCGGCCGTGTCCTCCAGGCTCAGGTCCAGGTAGTGCCGCAGCACCACGGCGGCCCGCTGTCCCGCCGGGACGGCTTCGAGCGCCGCCCGCAGGCGCATCCGCTCGTCAGTCACCGCCGCCGTGTCCCGCACCGCGGCGTCCGGCATGGCGTCGCCGGCCGACCGCTCGCGCCGCCAGGGCCGGCGGGTCTCGTCGATCGCGGCCCGGTAGACCATGGTCTTGACGTAGAGATCGGGCCGCTCCAGCTTCCGCCAGCGTGGATAGAGCTTGACCAGCGCGTTTGCCACGGCGTCCTCCGCGGCGTGCCAGTCGCCGCAGGTCATGTACGCCAGCTTGCGCAGGGACGCCATCTGTGACGTCACGAACTCGCGGAACGCTTGCTCGTCTTCGGCTTTCAATCGACTGCCTCCTCGTGACGGAGGTAGAACGGCTACGCCCGCCCGGGAAGTTGCACGGACGGCGGACCAATTCCGCCACGTGTCCGGAGACCTCGTCAGTACCGTCCCGGTGGCGGCACCGGCCACGAGCGGATCATGGTCGCCAGCAGCGCCGGATGGTCGGTCGCCCCGCGCATGTCCACCGACCGGCGGCAGCAGATCGTCACGCCGCTCGACGCCAGGATCTGCTGGCGGCCGCCGTCGTCGATCCGCCGGTAGCCCACCGGCACGCACGACCGCACGTCCGGCATGCCTCCGGCCCGCAGGTTGAGGTCACCCCCGAGGACGGTCGCCGCGCCGACGGCGTCGCCCCGGACGCCCGGCACGACGGTGCCGAGCAACTGCCCGCACTGGGCCAGCGCCACCTGGCCGCTGGTGTTCGCCAGGTGCGTGGTGCACGCGTGCAGCCCGCCGGCCCGGACGCAGAGCCAGACCCGCTCCTCGGGGTCGGCGAGGTCCTGCGCCGGATAGGTCCCCCGGTGCACCGACGGCCGGTCGTCGCGGTCGTCGAGGCGGGTCAGCAGCCCGATCCCGTACGGCTCGCCGTTGTTGCACCGGGTGGGACCGCCGGAGGGGCGGTCACCGGCGGCCTGGAACGCGGACACCACTGTGCCCCCGGCACGGGCGGCCCGCAGCGCCCGCCCCAGCGTCACCACGTCGTCGCGGCAGATCTCGTTGAGCGTGACCACGTCGGGCAGTTCCGCGGCGATGACGTCGGCGGCCTGCGGGACGGCCCGGCCGGTGTAGCAGCCGGCCCGGCCGCTGTTGCAGAGGTTCATCTGGAGCACCCGCAGCGTCCCCGCGCCGGCGGCGCCGGCGCCCGACGACCCTGCGGGCAACCCGGCAACGACGAGAAGGCACACCGCGGTCAGCACCCGGCGGACACGCCGGGCGAGGTGGGTGACCGGCTGCGCTGACAGCGGGGCTCCAACGGGTACGGGCGGCGGCGGGCGCCGGTGATCCTATCGCCGCAACGCTCCCGTCGCCGCCCGGCGCGGCCTACCTCGGTACGTCCCGGAACCACGCCTCCCGGTCGTCCGGGTCCGGTCCGCGCCGGGGCAGTGTCGGGGGTTCCTCGCCGGTGACCGGCGCGTAGTGGTCGAAGGTGGTGGTCAGCACCGCCTCGCCGCCGGTGAGGTCGGGCAGGGCGGCGACGACCCGCGGCACCCGGGCGGACGGCAGGGTGCCGCTCACCTCCAGGTAGCCGCCAGCGACTGCGGTGTCGTGGACGACCGCGCCGAGCCGGCCGAGCAGCGCCAGCACCGTCTCGACCGCGTGCCGGGGCAGGTTGACGTCGAACCGCTCGATCGGCTGGCACACCCGCGTACCGGCCTGCCGCAGCGCGGCGGCGACCACGACCGGGGCGAGGTTGCGGAAGTCCGCCGCCACCGTCGAGATCGACTTGTCGAACTTCTGGTGCGGCCGGCTCTGCCGGGGCCAGTACCGGGACGCCGTCATGGTGACAGTACAGTCGGTGACCGGCCAGCCGTGCCGGCCCTGCCGCAGCGCGGCCCGCACGCCCTCCTCGGTGGCGGCGACGAAGGCCGGCGGCAGCCGGCCCGGCTCGATCCCGGGACGGAACTCGATGCCGTGCCCGGCCGGTGCGGCGTCGATGCGCAACCCCAGCCCGGCCAGGTACGGGTTGCCGCGCTCGCGCAACCGCTCCTCGGCGGCGCCGGTGCCGGCGACCCGTTCGATGCAGGCGGTGAGCGTGCCGGAGAACCGCACCCGGACGCCGTACCGGTCCTCCATCAGGGCGGCGAGGACCTCCTTCTGGACCTCGCCGTGCAGGCGGATCACCGCTTCCGCCTGCTGCTCGTCGAGGCGCAGGTCCACGAGCGGGTCCTCGTCGGCCAGCTCGGCCAGGCCGGCGAACATCGCCAGGCGCTGCGCCGGGTCGACCGGCTCGACGACCGCCTGCCGGGTCGGTGGCGGGAACCGGTAGCCGTGCCGCCGTGGCGGGTCGCCGATGTGCTGGCCGATCCGGGCCGACACCCCGCGTACCGCCGCGATCTGCCCGGCGGAGACCGACCGGCGCACCAGCACGCCGGCGGGCTCGATGACGGCGATCTCGGTGACCGGCTCCGGACGACCGCCGGCGAGCTGCACCCGGTCCCGCACCCGCAGACGCCCGGACCACAACCGCAGCCAGACGCGCCGGCCGTGCCCGTCCCGGTCGACGGCGAAGACGGTGCCCGCCGGCGGACCGTCCCGCGCCTCGCCGTACGGGAGCAGGTCGGCCAGGACGTCGCACAGCCGGCGTACCCCGGCGCCGGTGATGGCCGAGCCGCACACCGCCGGGACCAGCTCGGCGCCTCGTACCGCGCGGCGGAGCGCCCGGCGGACGTCGCGGACACGTACCGGCCGGTCGGTCAGCCAGCGTGCCGCCACCGCGTCGTCGACCTCGGCCACCTCCGCCACCACGGGTTCGGCGTCGAGGTCCACGGCATGCACCAGGGCCTCGCGGCGGCCCTGGCCGGTGACAGTGGTGAGCAGGACCGGCCGCGCCCCGAGCCGCTGCCGCACCTGGGCCGTCACCCGGTCCACGTCGGCGCCGCCACGGTCCACCTTGTTGAAGAAGAACACAGTCGGTACGCCGATGCGGCGCAGCGCCCGCCAGATGGCGACGGTCTGCGGCTGGACGCCCTCCACGCTCGACACCACGAGCACTGCGGCGTCGAGGACGGCCAGCGACCGCTCGACCTCCGCGATGAAGTCGGGGTGGCCGGGGGTGTCCAGCAGGTTGATGCTGAGGTCACCGATGGTGATCGAGGTGACGGCCGCCCGGATGGTGATGCCGCGGCGGCGTTCCAGCTCCATCGAGTCGGTCCGGGTCGTGCCGGCGTCGACGCTGCCCGGCTCGGCCACCGCGCCCGCCTCGTAGAGCAGGCGTTCGGTCAGGCTGGTCTTTCCGGCGTCAACATGCGCGACGATTCCGAGGTTCAACAGGGCCAAGGCGGAGCTCCACGGTAGGACGGGCAAGGGTCCGAAGCGTGGAAGCTGCTCGCATTGTCTCTCCTGGTGACAGTCGTGGTGGCGGCGCTCGCCGCCGGTGCGCAGTCCTACTTTGCCCGTCCGCCGCGACCACCACCACCGAATTCGGTCCGGCTCAGCGCACGGACGCGGCCGTATTCGGCCAGGGCGTGAAAGGCGGCCTTGGGCGTCCACGAGCCGTCCGGCAGCACGCGCACGATCCCCCGTGACGCCAGGTCGTAGTCGTGCTCGGGGTCGCCGGTGGTCGGCAGGTGCCGGTTCGCGAACGTGTACACGAACGCCGCCTCCGCCCCGCCGGCCTCGTAGTCGCGCAGCAGGTCGACGAGGTAGCGTGCCTGGCCCTCCTCGTCGCGCTCCAGCTCCGCGGTGAGCTTCGCCGCACGGCCGTGCTCGTCGTAGGCCACGGGCTCCGTCGCGCCCGCGACGTCGGCCGCGCCGCGGAACGTGCAGCAGCCGAACTCGGTCGCCGCGTACGGCTTGCCCTGCCCCACGGCCGCCGCCAGGGACTGCGGGAACACCGCGGAGTTGGTCGCGTCACGGTAGCCGGCGTCGCTGGCGATGATGTCGAAGGCCGTCCAGTCGACGTCCTCGAGCGGGATCGACGCGTACCCGACGGGGCCGCCGAAGCGCTCCCGCACCGCGGGCACCGCTTCCGCGAGGAAGTCGCGCACCGCCGCCCGCGCGGCGGGGACCGCCTCCCGCATCCGCATCGGGTCGGTGAACACCGCCATGCGCTCGGTCAGGTCACGGCCGGGCAGGAAACCGTCGGTGAACAGGGAGATCTCGGAACCGGTGAGGTAGACGACCGGGGCGCCGACACGCCGCAGCCGCTCGGCCCGCTCGGCGCCGTCGAGCAGGAACGCCATGAGGCCGTCGCGGTCCAGGCCGTTGGTGAACGGGCAGTACCACACCTCCAACCCCGCCTCGGCCGCCAGCCGCGCGGTCAGCTCCAGCCGGTCCTGCACGCCGCCGGTGACGCGGACCGCGTCGCAGCGCAGCTCGTCGCGGATGACACGCAGGTCGCTGCGCACGACGTCGGGGTCGAACGGCTCGTGGGTGGTGGATCCGGCGCTGACGAAGCCGGTGTCGTAGTTCATGCCGAAGACGCGCATCGAGAACTCCACTCTTAGGGTACGACGCGTACCCTATAAGGTACGGCGCGTACCCTGCAAGGCATGAGCAGGAGGCGACGGGGCGAGGAACTGGAACAGGCGATCCTGCGGGCCGCGGCGGAGGAACTACGCGAGTCCGGATACGCGGGGATGACGATGGACCGGGTGGCCGCCCGCGCCGGAACCAACAAGAACGCCATCTACCGCCGGTGGCCGCACCGGGCGGCGCTCGGCGTCGCGGCGTACCGCCACCTGTCCGACGCGGCCATGCCGAATCCGGACACGGGCACGCTGCGAGGCGACGCGCTCGAGATGCTCCGGCTCGCAAACGAGACGTGGTCGTCGCCGCACGGGGCCGTCCTGCGCGGCCTGCTCGCCGCCGCGGCCGACGATCCGGAGCTGCTCACGCTCATGCGCGAACGATCCGGCGCCGACACCATGGACCGTGCGTGGACCGGGATGCTGGAACGGGCCGCGGCCCGGGGCGAGGCGCCTGCGGCGGCCGTCCGTCACCGGGTGGCGACGGTACCGATGATGCTGCTGCGCGCCGAGTACGCGATGCGCGGCGTCCCGTCCGTCCCCGACGAGGTGCTGGTCGAGATCGTGGACGAGGTGTTCCTGCCCCTGGTACGTGGTCGCGGCTGACGCCACAGTTCATCGGCGGGCCCGCGCGATGTCGAGGCGCCGGCGCAGCACCCGTGGAGCGCGGGCGAGCACACCCGGGCCGTACCGGCGGCCGCCACCGCCCACAGCGGCAGCACACCACCGTGGGCCACCAGGACGATCACCAGCGTCAGGACGAGGACCGGCGGCAGCCCGACGAGCGTCTCCACCGCCGTGTCCACCACCAGCTGATCGTCGCCCCCAACGGGTTGACCGGTGGCGAACCGGAGCATCCGCCGGGTCGGCGATCCGTAGGGTTCGGATCGACAGCAGGCATCTGCGCCGACTGAGGGGCGGCCGAGGACCGGTGGCAGCGCGTACGCATCGCCCGTCGCCCGCCCTGCTGGTCAGCCTGGCCACCTCGACCGGTCTGCTGGCAGCGCTGAGCGCGGCCGTCCGGAGCCGCCGGGTGCCGCCCTGGGAACGGGACCTGTTCGCCCTCCTCAACCACCTTCCCGCCGGGCTGACTCCGGTCCTGGTCCTGGTCATGCAGCTCGGCTCCTACCCGGCGGTGTTCGTCGCCGCCACCGCGGCCGTCCTGGCCCGCCGGATCGGCACGGCGTGGAGCCTGCTGCTGGCCGGGAACCTGGCGTACTGGCTCGCGGTCGCCGCCAAGGCCGCGGTCGCCCGGCAGCGGCCGGCGGCGTTGCTCACCGATGTGGTCCTGCGGGAGACGATCACCGGGCGGTACGGATACCCCTCGGGACACGTCGCGGTCGCCACCGCCCTGGCGCTCGTCGCGGCGCGGGCCGGGGGCACCCGGTGGCGCCGGGCGGCCTGGGTGGCGATCGCCCTGGTGGCCGGGGCCCGGATCCACGTCGGGGCGCACCTGCCGGTCGACGTGCTCGGCGGGTTCCTCGTCGGCTGGCTCGCGGTCTGCGTGACGCGGCTCGTGGTCGGCGAGGTCGGGCCGCAGCGGTCGGTGCCCGCCCTGCGGGCGGCGCTGCGGCGGCGCGGGATCGACGTGGCAGGGCTGACGCCGATCCACGGTGACGCCCGGGGTTCGCAGCCGTGGCGGGCGGTCACCACCGGCGGGCGGCAGTTGTTCGTCAAGGTGACCGGCGGCGAGCAGCGCGACGCGGACTGGGCCTACAAGCTCTACCGCCGGGCGCGGTACCGGCACGTGGCCGACGCGCCCCCGTATCTCAGCGCCCGCCAGCAGAGCGAACACGAAACCTGCATGACCCTGCTGGCCGAGCGCGGGGGCGTGCGGATCCCGGCGGTCGTCACGACCGCCGCGATGTCCGGCGGGGACGCCGTCCTGGTGCAGGAGTTCATCGACGCCGCCCCGCTGCACGCCGTCGTCGGACCGGTCCCGCCCGCCGCCGTGCGCGACGCGTGGGACCAGGTGGGTCGCCTGCACCGGGCCGGCATCGCACACCGCGACCTGCGCGCCGCGAACGTGCTCGTCGGCCGGGACCACGTCTACCTGGTGGACCTGGGCTTCGCCGCCGACGACGCCCCGGCCGACCAGCGGGCCCGTGACGTCGTCGAGCTGATGGTCGCGCTGTCCACGCGGGTGGACCCCGCCGCTGTGGTCGCCGCCGCGGTCGACCGTCTGGGCGCCGCGGCGGTCGCGGACAGTGTGCCGTTCCTGCAACCCGCGGTGCTGTCCCGCGCCGGCCGCAGCGCCCTGCGCGGCCGTCCCGGCATGCTCGACAGCCTCCGTCAGGAGATCGTGCGGCGCTGCCCCGACCGCGACCGCCCGGCGGCGAAGGTGGTCCGGTTCAACCGCCGCACCGTCCTGGAGCTGCTGATCCTGGGGCTGATCGTGCACCTGCTGCTTCCGCAGCTCGGCGAGATACGCACCGCGGCGCGTCTGATCCTGCACGCCGATCCGCTCGCGGTCGCCGCGGCGCTGCTCGGCTCAGCCCTGACCTACCTGCTCGGCGGCGTCGTGCTCCGGCTCGCCGCGGCCAAGCGGATCCCGCTGGGCGAGGCCACCCTGGTGCAGGTGGCCGCGTCGTTCGCCAACCGGCTGGCTCCCGGCAGCCTCGGCGGCGCCGCGCTCAGCCTGCGGTACCTGCACCAGAGGGAACTCACCACCGCCGACGCGGCCACTGCCGTCGGTGTCTCCCGCGCCGCCGGTGCGGTGTCGGTCGTGCTGCTCCTGCCGGTGCTGCTGCCGTTCGCCCGCCGGCCCGCCCGCATCCTCACCCATGACGCGACCAGGGCGATACCGCTGCTGCTGGGCGCCCTGGCTGTGCTGCTCGTCCTGGCGGCCGTCCTCGCCGCGCCACGGCTCCGGCGGCGCGGACGCGACGCGGCCGGCCAGGTCGTCACCGCCCTGCGCGCCCTGACCCGTCAGCACGGCCTGTGGTGGCTCGTCGTCGCGTCCACGGCGCTCACGCTCACCTACGGCCTCTGTCTCTACCTCGCGCTCCTCGCCACCGGCCCGCTCCCCCTCGCGCACCTGCCCCCGGTGATCCTGGTCTGCCTCGTCGGCGAGGGAGTCTCGTCCGCCGCGCCCACCCCCGGCGGGCTCGGCGCCACCGAGGCCGCGCTCGTCTCCGGGCTGCTGCTCTACGGAGTGCCACTGGACGCCGCCGTCGCGGGCACCCTGATCTACCGTCTCGCGACGTTCTGGCTCCCGGTACCGCCGGGGTATCTGGCCTTCCGGCTCCTGACCCGCCGCCGGCTGCTGTGAGCGCCACAGTCGCGGCGGCCGGCGGCGGTACGCGGGGCGGCCTCAGCCGGGGGCACCGGCCCGGATGTCGTCGACGAGTTCCCGTACGGCCTCCCGGTACTCCGGCTCGGTGTGGTAGTGCCAGTGGCGTTCGACGGGCGGCGGCACGGTGTCCGGCGCCTCCACGACGACGCTGCGCGGATCCCGCAGCCGGACGTCGACCGCCTCGGCGGCCGGGGGCAGGTGGGCCCGCAGAGCCGGGTCGGCGAAGATCGGGCCGCCGATCGGATCGGTGTCGCGCCACAGGTTGCGCCAGCGCCAGCCGATCCGGTCGCCGACGTCGCGCAGCGCCTCCTCACCGAGATAGGCGGGGTAGAGGCGGGCGTAGATGCGGTGCAGTGGACTGCCGTGGGTCAGCAACGCGACGTGGGGCAGGGCCTCCGGCGGCAGTTGCAGGACGGTGGCGGCGGCCAGGACGGAGCCGTGGCTGTGTCCGGAGATCACCACCGGGCCCTGCGCGGCGAGCGCGGAGACCCGCCGGGCCAGCTCCGGTACGGCGCGGGCGGCGTAGCACGGCGGCGCGAACGGGTGCACCGTACGCGGCCAGAACGTGCCCAGGTCCCACAGGACGCCGACGAGCCGGCGGGTCTCCGGCGACCGGTACGCCCGGTAGCCCAGGATCAGCAGCCCGATGACGAGCAGACTGATGGCCCAGATGCCGACGTCCGTCACGTACGCGGTCAGCACGGCGAGCGTGTCGTGCCGGCGGCCGAGGCGGGCAACGAGCTGGGTCGGGCCGATCCCGATCAGGTCGAGCGCGACGGTGGCGAGCCCGACCGACGAGATCACGAAGAACGCCACGAACGTCGGCCCCAGTTCGTCGGTCACGAAGGACCGGGCGATCGTCGAGCGGACCGCGTCGAGTCGTGGTGTCGCCTCGGCGGGCGCGTCGGGATAGTCGTGCTCGACCACGTGCCGCGCGTACGCCCGCCGCCGGCGCCGGGCCACCGGCAGGGTGACGGCGATCGCCGCGCTGACGACCAGCAGAGCGGCGAGCCCGGCCAGCGCCGCCCACCAGTACCCGACGGGTGGTTCCAGCGGGCCCAGGGCGGGTGGGTTGTTCCGGATCGGGTCGGGGATACGGCCCCGGTCGAGCTGGTCCGCCGTCCGGAACACGAGCGTGGCCGTGTAGGCCGAGGCGACGGTGACCGACATGGCGGCGACCAGCGGTGTGCCGAGCCCCCGGAGCAGGGCGCGGGAACCGGCCGGCCGGGCGCGCCGGCGCACGAGCGTCACCGCGGCGATCAGGACCAGCATCAGGCCCTGCGCCGCGACCAGACCGGCGACGGCGCCCTCGTAGCCGGGCATCTGCCCGGCCGGCACGGGCACCTCCCGCCGGGACACGGCGTACCCCAGGCTCGACACGGTGGCGACCGCGACCAGGATCCAGACCACGCGGCGCAACGGCCCGGCCCGCCCGGCGGGGACCGTCACTGTCAGCAGCACGGCGCAGAGGACCACGAGCCCGGCGGTGAGGCCGAGCAGCCCGACGGCGACGGCGCCCCACCGGCCGTGCGACACCGCGACGACGAGGCTGACGCCGACGGTGCCGGCACCGAGACCCACGTGGATCTGGCGCAGCCACGAGGTCATCTGCTCGTCGTGCCAGACCCCGGGGGCGGCGAGACTCCCGGTGGACTCCAGGAACCGCCCGCGCGGCGGGGCCGAGCCGAAGCCCTCGAAAGCGGCGGCCGACCGCTTCCCGACGGCCCAGAACACCCGCAGCGCCAGCAACGGGACCAGTGCCAGCACGGCCAGGCGCGGGCCGATCGGCAACGCCACCAGCCACGACAGGTACGGTCTCCCCTCCCGGCACTCGGCGTACGGGACGCACTGCCAGCCGGTCAGGTTCATGGTGACCCCGACCAGCGCCAGCGTGAACGCCACGGTCAGCGATCCGGCCAGCAGGCGGCACAGCCCGCCGAGCAGGCCGCAGCGGTCCACCGGCGTGGAACGCATCCACACCGCCAGGTTGCTCAGCATGAACGGCAGCAGCACCAGCATCGACGCCGTCCGCACCGCCACCCCGGCGGTCAGGGTTCCCCACCGGTACGCCTCCACCACCACCCCGGCAGTCGCGCCGCCGGCCGAGCCGAGCCCTTCCCGGACCCGGTAGAACCCGGCGTGCCCGTCGCCGGCCACACGCACCACTATCGGATGGTCGACGATCGTCTCCGCCGACGCACCGGACACCCCGTGGATGCGCAGCTCGACGCCTCTGTCGCCGCCGGGTATCTCCACTATCGAAGCGTCACAAAGACGGCCCGCCCCGCGCTGCCGAACGCGGAACAGAGGGCCGCTGTCACCTCATGCCGGCCGCGGCGGCGGTAACCGGGTGCGGACCGGACCGGACGGGAAACCGCACGCCGGTGAGGTCCTCGGAGACGGCCCAGAGCCGCTGCTGGACGGCCGCCTCGTACGACTGCGGGCTGGAGGTGACCAGCCGGGGGTGACCCTTCACCTCGTACCGTCCGCCGGGGCCGTAGTACTGGCCGCCGAGCACGGCGGGGTCGGTGGCGGCCCGCAGCGTGGGCAGCGCGCCCATCGCGGGTGTCTGGGTGATCAGCGGCGCGAGCCAGGTGAGCGGGAGCCGCAGGGCCGCCGGGGTGTTGCGGGCGAGTTCGGTGCTGGACATGCCGGGGTGCGCGGCCACCGCGACAGTGGTGCCGTACGGGGCGAGCCGGCGTTGCAGCTCGTACGTGAACATCAGGTTGGCCAGCTTGGACTGCCCGTACGCGGCGGCCCGGCCGTACGAGCGCTCGAAGTGCAGGTCGTCGAAGTGGATCGCGGCCCGGATGCGGTGGCCGGTGCTGCTGACCGTCACCACGCGTGAGCCGGGCACCGGCAGCATCAGGTCCAGCAGCAGCCCGGTGAGCGCGAAGTGGCCGAGGTGGTTGGTGCCGAACTGGAGTTCGAAGCCGTCGCGGGTGGTCCGCTTCGGGGTGTACATCACGCCGGCGTTGTTGACCAGCAGGTCGATCCGGTCGAACCGGGACCGCAGCGCCGCCGCTGCGGTGCGGACGGAGTCGAGCGAGGTCAGGTCAAGCGCCTGCACGCTCACGTCGCCGGTCAGGCCGGCTGCGGCCCGCTCGCCCTTCCCGACGTCGCGGACGGCGAGCACGACCGAGGCGCCGCGCTCGGCCAGTGCCTTCGCGGTCTCGTACCCCAGGCCGGTGTTGGCCCCGGTCACCACCGCCACCCGCCCGCGCTGATCCGGGATGTCCGCCGTCGTCCACGTCTCGTCCATGCCACGCCTCCACATAAAGTACCGGAAGTATCTTGTGCCGTAGACGCTAAGGTACCTCCGGTACGTTGTAAACGTACCGGAGGTACTCAAGTTAGGCTGGCGGGCGTGACTTTCCAGCGGGCCCGGACCGAGGAGCAGCGGGAGATCCGCCGGCGGGCGATCCTCGACGTGGCGTCGGCGATGCTCGACGAGATGCCTGTCGCCGCCGTCACGCTGAACGAGCTGAGCCGCCGGGTCGGCCTGGCGAAGCCGAACGTGCTGCGCTACTTCGAGTCCCGCGAGGCGGTGCTGCTGGAGCTGCTGGACCGCTACCTGCGGGAGTGGCTGACGGAGCTGGCCGACGAGCTGGCCGACGGCGTCGACGCGAACCTGCCGATGGCCGAGCGGGCGACCGCCGTGGCCGGGATCGTCAGCCGCTCGCTCGCCCGCCGATCGGTGATGTGCGACCTCTTCGGGGCACAGGGCAGCGTCCTGGAGCACAACGTCTCCGTCGAGGTCGTGGCCCGCTACAAGCGCGCCTCCCTGGACCGCCTGGCGACCATGACCGACCTGATGCGGAAATACCTGCCGGAGCTGGGCGGGAACGCGATGCTGTTCAGCCTCCAGACCATGGTTCTGGCGGGAGCGCTGTCGGCGTACAGCACGCCGCCGCCGAGCCTCGCGGCGGCCTACCGGGCCGAGCCCGAACTGGCCCGCCTGCACCTGGAGATGGCGGACTCGCTGACGATGGCCCTGACCGCGACCCTGCTGGGCGTGCTGCCCCGGGCCTGACCGGCTGCCCCGCGCGCCACCGGCGCTGCGGGGCAGCCGGACCGTCAGCACCAGGTCAGCGTCGAGTTGACCCGCGTGACGTTGCTGATCGTGTTGTTCGCCCCGCCGCACGGGCTCTGGGTGATGTTCGTGTTGGTGACCGTCAGGTTCTGGAAGCGGATACCGGAGGAGATCGGGAACTCGGTCCGCGAGGCGATCCGCACCTCACCACCGCCCGTCACCGTGCCGGACACCCCGGCGATGGTGACGTTGTAGCAGTTCTCCACGAGGATCGAGTTGTTCCCGGTGTTCGAGATCGTCACCCGGTCGATGACCGCGCCGCCGGACTCCGACACGCAGAAGACCCCCCGGCCACCGCCGGACGCGATCACGGTGCCGACCCGGATGTTCGTCGGGTACGAGCTGCCGACCCGGCCGTTGCGGTTGGCCATCCGGAACGCCGCGTACCCGGTTCCGGTGCCGGCGCCCTGCGCGTCGACGGTGCCGACTGTGGCGTTGATCGTGTCGTTGAGCAGCAGGCCGGAGTAGCCGGTGTTGCGCGCGGTGACGGTGCCGATCGTCAGGCCGTCCACGCCGTACGTCTCCACGCCGTGCGCGCCGGTCCCCGACACGTACACGGTGTCGATCCGCACGTTGCGCACCTTGACCGCCCGGTCGCCGCCGTGGTTGTCGATCCGCACCCCCAGGCCGCCGGACAGCCGCATGTCGATCTGGCCGAGCGTCAGGTTGTTCACGTTGCGCATGAAGATCCCGTACAGCGGCGCCCCGGTGAGGGTCAGGTTCTGCACCTCGACGTCGGTGGTCCCGCGCGAGTACACGGGCGCATAGTCACCCGACCCCGAGCCGGTCACGTTGATCGTGCCGCAGACCGCGAGCGTCGTGTACGACGGCAGCGACAACCGCGACCCCGCGCTCATCGACCCGGAGCCGCGCACCACCACCCGCTGCTTCGCGGTCCGGCCCGCCGGCAGGGAGTTCACCGCGGCCTGCATCGCCGACAGCATGTCCCCGCCCGAGTACACGGTCGACGATCCGTTGCGCGCCGTCCAGGTGCCGCCGTTCAGCACGGCCTCGGCCTGGTAGGAGCCGCTGCCGCACCCGGTGGACGGCGGCGGTGTGGTCGGTGTGCCCGCTCCCACCCGCACCATCTGCCACTGCTGGTTGGTGCCGTTGAGATCGGCGTACTGGCTGACCCGGGCGCCGTCGGCGGTCGACCTCTCCCAGACCTCCAGTGCCTTACCGGAGTGCCTGTTTATCAACCGGATGTAGCCGCCGTCCGAGTCGCGCACCTGGAACTGCTGGTTGGCGGCGTTGAGGTCGGGCCACTGCCGGTACTCCGCGCCGTCCGCGACGTTCCACTCCCACAGGTCGACCACCTTGCCGCTGTGCCGGGCACGGAGGCGGTAGTAGCCGCTGCCGGAGGAGACGAACTGGAACTGCTGCCACTCGCCGTCGTTGCGGGACCACTGCTGGATCGCCGCGCCGTCGCTGGTCGAGGTGTCCCGGACGTCGAGGACCTTGCCGCTGTTGCGGTTGACGAGCACGTACCAGGCGCTGGTGTCGATGGTGGCCGCCTGCGCCGACGGCGCGGCCACCACTGCCACGCCGATCGCGGCGGCCAGCGCCGCCACCAGGGTCAGCGCCAGGCCGGCGCGCCGGCCCCGGCGGGCGCCGGGCGGCGACGTCACTGCGGGGTTGAGCATCGTTCGACCTCCGAGAAAGGGGTACGCCGAGTCCGGCGCAGCGGTTGTCGGGGCGCCTACTCCAGGTGGAACGTGGCCGCGGCCCGGTCCGCGCCCGTACCCACCGTTTCGAGCTGGAGCAGTCCGTCCCGGTGGCGGACGTACCGGCCGGGGTAGTTCTGCGATTCCAGGGAGAGCCCCTCGGTCGTGGCCAGGCCCGGTCGGCGCTGGAAGCTCGCGTCGCCGTCGAACAGGGCCGAGCCGTCGTCGCGTTC
The DNA here is from genome assembly GCF_000717585.1 of Micromonospora globosa. Lineage (NCBI taxonomy): Bacteria > Bacillati > Actinomycetota > Actinomycetes > Micromonosporales > Micromonosporaceae > Micromonospora > Micromonospora globosa. The sequence continues at coordinate 83,877 of NZ_JNZR01000002.1, read as the reverse complement.
GACGTAGAGAGCGAAGGCCCGGTGCCGCAGGTAGTAACCGGGGAAGTTCGTCGACTCCAGCGACACCGATCCGGCGCCGGCGAGACCGGGGACGAGGCGGAACTGCGAGTCGGCGAGGTTGGTGACGTTCGGTTCGACCCGGGCACGGTAGTCGTAGTGCCGGACGTAGGCGGCCGGGAGATCGTGCGAGCGCAACCGGACCGGTGTGGCGCCGTCGGGTACGGGGATGCCGAGGTTCGGCGTGCCGTCGGCGTTCCAGTACAGCTTCTGGATCCGGGTCCGCCGGTTCGGGTCGTTGAGCGGATCACCGCTGATGTCCCGGTAGTTGCGGTCGTGGTAGACCAGGATGTCGCTCTGCCCGTCCTCGGAGACGGTGAAGGAGTTGTGGCCGGGGCCGTACTGGCCGGTGGCGGCGTTGCTCGCGAACACCGGGGTCGGGCTCTTGCTCCAGGAGGCGGGGTCGAGCAGGTTCGCGCCGGCCGACGCGGTGAGCATGCCGAGGCAGTAGTTCGCGTCGGTGGCGCTGGCCGAGTACGTGAGGAAGACCCGGCCGTTGCGCTGGATCACAGCCGGTCCTTCGGCGACGCGGTAACCGCGGGTCTCCCAGTCGTACGCCGGCACGACCAGCCGGGCCACCGGGCCGGTGATCTGCCACGGTTCGGCGCCCGTCCGGGCGAGGTAGACGTTGGAGTTGGTGGCGATGCCCGGTTCCTGCTGGGCCCAGGTCAGATACCGCACCCCGTTCACCACGAACGTCGAGGCGTCCAGGCTGAACGTGTCCCACGGGGTGGTGATCCGGCCGCGTTCGGTCCACGAGCCGGTCAGCGGGTTCGCGCTCGCGTTCTCCAGCACGTACATCCGGATCCGCCACACGTCGTCGGTCCGCCCGGCGGCGAAGTAGACGTACCACCTGCCGTTTATGAAGTGGATCTCCGGGGCCCAGATGTGGGCGCCCATCTCGCCGCTCGTGTGCCGGCGCCAGATCGTCGTCTCCGTGGCGGTGGTCAGCCCTTGCAGCGTGGTGGCCCGCCGGAGCACGATCCGGTCGTACTGCGGCACCGTCGCGGTCATGTAGTAGTAGCCGTCGGTGTGCCTGACGATGTGCGGGTCGGCGCGTTGGTCGACCAGCGGGTTGGCGTAGTTCACCGCGGGCGCCGCCTGCGCGGGGCCGGGCGCGGTGAGACCGGCGGACGCGGTGAGCATCGCGAGCGCCGCGGCCAGGATCGGCCGCAGACGACGGCGGGCCGGGTCGGCGGTGCGGGCCGGGTCGGCGGCCGTGCGGCGGGCCGGGTGGAGAAGGTGACGAGGCGACATGCGCGCCCTCCCTGGTGGCCGGTTCAGTACGCGTAGGGCCAGGCAGCGGCGTCGTAGCCGATGCGGTTGACGCCGAGCAGCGACGCGCCGTTCTCGGCGTAGTAGTGGTAGAAGAGGACGTCGCCGTCGGTGTCGGCGAGGACCGCCTGGTGGCCGGGGCCGTGCACGCTGCCGTGCGAGGCCAGGATCTGCGTGCCGCCCCCGGCGAGCATGTCCCGGCCCGCGCGGTCGACGAACGGCCCGGTGGGGCTCGCCGAGCGACCGACCATGATCCGGTACGTGCTGGCGGCGCCCTGGCAGCATCTGTCGAACGAGACGTACAGGTAGTACCAGGCGCCGCGCTTGACCAGGACGGGCGCCTCGATGCCGGGGCCGTAGTTGGCGAGCGCGTACATGGCGGTGCCGAGCCGGCGTCCGGTGGCCGGGTCGATCGGGATCATCTTGATGCCGGACCAGAACGAGCCGAAGGTGAGCCACCAGCGGCCCTGGTCGTCGACGGTGAGGTTCGGGTCGATGGCGTTGAAGTCGTCGGTGGTCCGCGACTCGACGACGAGCCCCTCGTGGGTCCAGCTCCCGGAGTTCCCGGTGGTGCTGGTCGCCAGGAAGATCGCCGAGCGGTTGGAACCGAACGTCGACGCCGAGTAGTACAGGTGGTAGCGCCCGTTGCGGTACGACAGGTCCGGCGCCCACAGGTTGCGCGCTCCCCCGGTGTAGGTGGTGGTCCACGGCGCGCCGCCGGGGAAGACGGCGCCCGCGTTGCGGAAGGCGATCCGGTCGGCGGAGGTCTTCAGCGCGATGCCGTCACCGGTGTGCGCGACGAGGTAGGTGCCGTCGGGTCGCTTGACCACCGTTGGGTCGTGGACGCCGATGTCCCCGGTCACCCGGCCAGGCTGCGGGTAGGCCGGCGCCGGGGTGGTGGGCGCAGGGCTGGTGGGTGCCGGGGTCGTCGGCGTGCCGCCGCCCACCCGGATCAGTTGCCACTGCTGGTTGGCGCCGTCGAGATCGGCGTAGCCGGCCAGCCGGCCACCGTCGGCCGTCGACCACTGCCACACGTCGACGACCTTGTTCCACTGCCGGTTCACGAACCGCACGAACCCGCCCGCGGAGTCCTGCAACCGGAACTGCTGGGTGGCCGACGAGCGGTCGGTGCTCTGCACGAGCTGGGTGCCGTCGCCGCCATTCGGCAACTCCAGCACCTTTCCGCTGTGCCGGGATCGCACCTTGTAGAACCCGCCGCCGGCGTCCACGAACTGCCACTGCTGCACCGCGAGGTCGTTGCGCGTCCACTGGTTCACCGGCGCGTTCTCCGCGGTCGACCAGTCGTACAGGTCCATCGCCTTGCCGCTGTGCCGGTTCACGACGACGTACGACGCGGACGTGTCGACTGTCGCCGCCGACGCCGGCGGCATCCCTGCCACCACCCCCGCGGCGAGGACGGCCGCCGCCGAGACCACGACCGCGGCCGTACGCGTCGTCCGAGCGGTCCCTGTCACCGAAACCTCCTGCGCTCGGCCGCCTCCGGCTCCCGGAAGCACGATCGGGGGCGAAGGATGATGGCGGCGGCGTTACGTCCGGGTTACCGGTCATGTTGTCGATAACATCGATATCTGTCAAGGTCTTGCTCATTCCCGCTCCTGCCCGACGTCACATCACGGCGCACTCGTCTCACGGCGCGGGCGATTAGTTAGCGCTAACAGAGCTGCTGACAGGGCTCCGGCCGCACGCCGGAGCCGCGTCGCCGGCTTAGCGCGGGTCGGCCGGACCCGGGTCGTTCGCGTCCACGATGGCGACCGGAGTGCCCAGCTCCACGGTGCGGGACACGGTGCAGAGCCGGTCGTGCGACTGCCGCAGCGAACGCGGCAGCACCTCTCGTGCCCGGTCACCGTCCGCGCCGTCCGGGAACGTCACCGCGAACGTGACGGTGAGGTTCTCCATCCGGTTCCCGGCCTCCGGGTCACGGATCTTGTCGCCGCTCACCGTGACGGCGAACCGGGTCGGTTCGGCGCGCCGGCTGGTCACGTGGTCGACGTCCACGGCGGTGCAGCCGCCGAGGGCCGCCAGCAGCAGTTCCACGGGCGTGAAGGTCGCGTCCTCCCCCGTACCCATCGACAGCTCGCCGCCGCGGGCGTTGCGCGCGACGTATCTGCCCACGCTGGTGCGCTCGATCTCCACCGACCGGAAGGTGTCGTCACTCATGCGACGAACCTACCGAAAAGCGTTCCGCGAACGTGCGGTACACCGGTGTGCCCGGCAACCCGTCACGAACGGCGAACACCACGAGGTCGAACCGGTCGACCACCCGGAGCGCGTCGGCGAACGCACCGGCCACCGTCGCCGGGTCGTTCCGGAACACCCCGCACCCCCACGCGCCCAGCACCACTGTCCGATGCCCGTGCGCGGCCGCCACCTCCAGCACCCGCCGGGCGCGCCGGCCCAGCGCCGCCGGCACGTCCGCGGCGTGCTCCGGCTGATTGCGCACCATCGCGCCCAGGTTGGGCGCCGCCGCGGTCAGGAAGGACGTCGTGTACGGCTGGTCGAGCAGGTCGCCCTTGTCGTCCCGGAACACCGGCACGCCCGGCGAGTAGACGACCCGGTCGCTGTACCGCAGATCCCGCTGCGCCCGGTGGAAGGCGTAGAAGTCGGGCGCCGCGAGCAGACACGGGTACAGCGCGGACGCGCGGGCGATGCTCTCCTCCTGCGCCTTCGCGCCGCCCAGGAACCCGCCGCCCGGGTTCTTCGCCGACGCGAACACCAGACACGCCGCGCCGGGCCCGAGCCGGCGGGCCGCCTGCAACGTCGACTCGTGCGTCACCTCAAGGTCGCCGGTGCCGGGCTTCGCGCCGTCGACATGGAGGACCTCGTCCGGCAGGTGCTCACGGGTGCCGGCGACGGCGGCGCGTACCGCCGCTTCGATCGCGATGTCCTCGCCGGCATTGTTGCGATAGCGTCCGGCTTCGGTGATCGCGACCGTATGCCGGGCGATCTCGCGGAGACGGCCACTCATCCGGCATACCCGTCGATGTCGTGCATGATCGGCAATCTAGGCAGTCCCTGCCGCGTCGGGCAACCGATTAGTGGCCGCCGCCGGTCGGCTCGCCGGGTCAAGTGCAGCCGGTCCCGACCGCGGACCGAGGGCTACCGCCCCGCCGGCTCCCCCAGCAGCCGGTCCAGGGCCCGGTCGGCCACCGCCGCGATCGTGAGCGCCGGATTTGGTCCCACCGGCCCGGGCATCGCCGAGCCGTCGAGCACGTAGAGCCCGGGATGACCGAACACCTGGCCGTGCCCGTCGCACACCCCGTCCCCCCGGTGGCGGCCCATCGGCGCGCCCCCGAGCGGATGGACGGTGACCACCCGGCGCAGCCACCACGCGGGGTTGTCGGTGTAGCGGCCACCCAGGACGTCGGCCACCGCTCGCATCGTGGACCGGACCGCCGCGAAATAGCCGGCGCTGGTCCGGGTCGTCCAGTCCACGTCGAGGTGGTCGCCGCGCAGCCGGAACACGCCGTCCGGCACGTCCCGTCCCATACCGAGGAGCGGCAGCGAGCCGGCGGAGAGCCGGCCGTCGCCGAGCAGCCGGGCCAGTCCCCCGCCCAGACCGCTGCGGGGCGAGCCGGTGAGCCGGGCCGACAGCCAGTCCACAGCGAACCGCAGCCGGCGGGCCGGGGCGCCGGACAGCCGGGACGACTCCGCCAGCCAGTCCACGAACCCGGGGTAGCCGCCGTCCTGAAGATAGAAGCCGCGGCCCGGAGAGCCGTCCCCGTCGTGCGCGTCCCCCACCCGGATGGCCGTGGTGATGACGGGCCCGCGGCTGGCCGAGAAGCGGGTGGCGTCGCCGCGACGTGGCGGCCGGATCAGCCCGAGCAGGTCACCGTTGCCGCTGAACCGGGTGCCGAGTGCCGGGCCGACGGCGGGCAGCCGGTGCCGGTTCCGCAGCAGCAGGTACGTGGTGCCGTACGTGCCCGCGGCGAGCACCAGACGGTCACAGGTGATCGTCCTGCCCGGCCGGGCGCGGCCGTCGCTCCGCCGGTCCTCGTCGGCCGGGTCGTGGACGAGATACCGGACCTCGTACCCGCCGCCGCGCCGGGGGCGGATCGTCCGGACCTCGGCGCGGGTCCGCAGCTCCGCGCCGTGCCACCGGGCCGCCGACAGGTAGGTGTGGTCGAGGGTGTTCTTGGCGCCGTCGTTGCAGCCGATGTCGCACTCTCCGCACAACCGGCAGGTGCGGCGCGGCGCGGCGTGCAGGTTGCCGTACGCCGGCTCGGCGATCAGCGCGGCCGGGACCGGCTCCGCGCCCGGCCCCGGAGCGAAGCTGACCGCGAGCGGCGGGTACTGGTACGCCAGTCCCAGCCGTTCGGCTGCCGTCCTCATCGCCGCCGCCTTGGGCACCGAGCGGTACGGCGGACGGTCGGCCGGGAACCGGCTGGCGCCCAGCATCCGCTCGACCCGGTCGTAGTGCGGGTCCAGGTCGGCCCGGGTCACCGGCCAGTTCTCATGGCCGGCGCCGGGCACCGGATCCTCGGTGACGAACCAGTGCTCGTCCTTGCGCAGCAGGACGTTCGCGTAGATCAGGGAGCCGCCGCCGAGGCCACTGGCCACCACCGACTCCAGTCCCCGGAAGGTCCACACGTCGAACAGGCCGTACAGCCCTTCGCTCGGATCCCAGAACGCCCGGCCCATCTCCTGCGGCGTACGCGGGAAGCTGCCCGGCGGGTACGGCCGCCCGCGCTCCAGCACCACGGTGCGGCGGCCCGCCTCCGCCAGCCGGTACGCGGCGACCGAGCCGCCGAATCCGGAGCCGACGACCACCGCGTCGACGTGCTCGTGGGTTTCCATGTTCCGGTCTCCTCTCGGAGCGCGTGGATCAGGGGCGCGTGGGTCAGGGGCGCGTGGTCAGGGAGGCCGTCTCCTGGAGTCCGCGGAGCACGTAGGGCACCGCCTCGGCCTGGAAGTCGATGTCCGGCGCCAGTTCGCGCACCGAGCCCTCGAGCACCAGCAGGGCGAGGATCGGGAAGACGAACTGCGGGTCGGCGTACAGGCCGCGGGAGCGCTGGATGGCGAAGAGCGAGGCCGCGAAGGACACCAGGTCGAAGTCCGCGGCCGCGACCGAGCTGTTGCGGGCCACCAGCGCCACCACGTCCTCCCGGAAGCCGTCCCGGTCGTACCCGCCGCCGGGCGCCCGGGCCGTCGACAGCAGGACCTCGGCGCAGCGTCGCCCGTCGTTGCGGCCGAGGTGGTAGAAGAACTCGGCGAAGGTACGGCGCGCGAAGTCGGTCAGACAGCGGACGAAGCCCGCGTCGACGATCACCGCCGTCCCGTCCGCCATCAGGTAGAGGTTTCCCGGGTGCAGGTCACAGTGGACGAAGCCGTCCCGGAAGAGCATCTGGTAGGCGGCCCGCAGCCCGTTGAGCACCGCCGTCCGGCGAGCGCCGGTCGGCTGGGCGTCGCGTACCAGCCCGTCCATCCACTCCGTCACCAGAACCGTGCGGCTGGACAGCTCGGGCACGACGGCCGGCACCCGGACATCGGGCAGGGTGTGCAGGTTCTCCCGCAACCGGGTCAGCGACCGGGCCTCGCGGACGAAGTCGAGTTGCTCGTACACGGCCGCCGAGACCTGGTCGACGATCTCCGCCAGCGGAACCCGGCGCAGCGCCGGCAGCCGGCCCACCGCGCGGGCGACGGCGCCGACCAGAGCCAGGTCGAGCCTCATGGTCCGGTCGATTCCCGGCCGCCGCACCTTGACGGCCACCTCGCGGCCGTCCCTGAGCCGTGCGCGGAAGACGCAGGCGATGCTGCCCGCCGCCGTGAGGGTCAGCCCGGACGCCTCCCCGACGACGGAGCCGGTCAACCTCGGCGGCACGGTCCGGACGACCGCGGCGATGTCGAACGGCGGTGACACCCGGTCGTGCAGCCGGGACAGGCTCCGGCAGAGCCGGGGAGGCAGCACGTCGGACCGGGTGCTGAGCACCTGTCCCAGCTTGACGTAGGCCGGGCCGAGCCCTTCGACGGCATCGGTGAGCGTGGCCGCCACCCGCTCCCGCGGGGCGACCCGGCCGGCGCCGCCCGGACCGGTCCGGCGCAACGCGTCGACCAGCAAACGGGCGCCGAGCCGGCCGGTCCAGCCGGCCAGCAGGACGGCGACCGTTCCCGCCCGGACCACGAGTGACAATCGTACGAACATTGATTCCCGCACCGCTTTCTCCCGACCTCGACGACGGGGGGAACAATAGTTCGCAACAACCCCCGACCGGGTTTCTCGAATGCAGGAGAGCAAGACTTCGCAGTTCTCCGGCATTCGCAGTTACGCGTTCTTGCTGCGCTGCGCCGGACGGTTGACGCCGCGCTGCCGCGCTGCCAACCCTGGAGGGGCACCACCGCAGGCGGGGCCATGGCATGTGGAGCAGCGGCCAGCGGAGCCGGCCGCCACCGGGCGGCTTCATGGTTCTTCGCCTGCGGCCCGAATCCTGAACCGGCAATGAGGTCGCGAATGGTTCGCACTCGGTCTGCAGCCGGTGCCCGTATTCGCCATCCGAGGCGGAACCCCCGATGACTGCTCCGCATCGGGATCCGCCGCACGCATAACACAGGCACCGCAATCACCAGAGATGAAAGGGTGATCACGAAAATGACGCTCCAATCCATCGGCCTGTCCACCGGGGGCCGGGACCGCGCGCCGCAGTGGGAGCATTACCTCAAGGGTGACCCGGCGCTGCTGAACAGCGAGTTCGGCGACATCCTGGACCGGGACGCCGTCCGGCTCGACATCCGCACCGACGACCAGGTGGCGTACGAGGCGCTGCACCACCCGGACCCGATGGTTCGCGAGCAGTCGCTGTACCAGGCGATGGACCGCCGGCTGACCGGGACGATCGACCTGATCGCCGAGAGCATCGCCAGCGACGAGAACCGCGAGGTGCGGTGGAACGCGCTGTGGGCGCTGGAGAAGATCGGCGGCCCGCGGGCCCTGCAGGTCATCGAGCGGCACATCGACGACGACGACGCGGACGTCGGCGAGTGGGCGCGGTTGTTCAGCTCCGAGCTGCGCACCGGCGTGCCGGCCTTCGACAACCGGTCGTTCACCTGGGACGGCGACCGGACCTTCGACGAGACGATCCTGCTCAACATCCACTGCGACGTCTACGTCGCCCTGGACGAGACGGGCCGCAACTGGGGCAAGATCTCCCTGTCCCCGCAGGGACTCGCCCGAAGCTACGGGCAGGCGCACGCGTGCCCGAACGTGGACACCCGCAACCAGAAGCTGATCATCAGCAAGACGCTCTCCGGCCTGCACGACGACGGCTCGCCGCACACCGAGAACTTCGTGTTCCGGGGTCTGACGAACCACGCCAACGCCGGTCGGGGCAGCTTCTACTTCGAGTCCCGCGGCCTGCGCCCGGTCTTCCTGTCCGGCCGCGCGGACGACGACAGCCTGGGCCACCGCAACGAGATGGTCGCGGCCAAGCGCAGCGGTGAGTGGACCCTCGACCCGCAGATCCAGATCAAGGGCGAGTCGGCCATCCGCTACGTCCGGGGCCGCGTGCACACCTGGGGGTACGTCAACTTCGACACCATGGCGGGCAGCTCGCTGGAGGAGGTGCTGTTCCCGGGCAACAGCATCCTCGGCACCCTGGACACCCCCACGGGGCCGCTCGCCAACGCGTTCATCGTGGGCACGTTCAAGGGCAAGCTGGTCGACTGGGACGGCGACGGCAAGATCAACGTCAACTCCCTCGACATCTACTCCACGCTCGACGGGGACGTCGACTCCGACCAGGACGGCGTAGCCGACATCCCGGGCGTGCAGTTCTGCCCGCGCACCAACTGGATGAACTGAGCTGATTGGTCTCCGGGGCGGACGGCGAATGCCGGCCGCCCCGGAGCCGTATCTGTGGATTCTTTGGCGGGCCGATGACGACAATCAGTGTCTTTGCCACAGTCAGGTCTTTCCGCCGTCGACATCACGCCATTGGTGAGGACATTAGCAAGATTGCGACTATACGCACAGCGTGACGAGCTGTTGACTGAACGCTCAGCGGCGCAGCCGGCAGAACGTCAGTTCGAGTGCCTGGAGGCGTACGAATCTCGGGCCTTTGTGCCCGGATGAGGACTGGTCGGCGGCAAGGAGAGACGCCCGCCCGGACTCCGTCGGACCACCGTCCGATGCTCAAGTAAATCCTAGGGGAGGCCATACGATGACCACCGCCGATCAAGCATGGCGACAGGGGGGGAACTGTATGGATTGCGCCCAATTCATGACGTGCAGCACCCTGGGCGTCTGCCTCGGCAATCCTACCGACGCGGCCCGGCTGGATTCCGTCACCCGAGCCGTCGAATACATGACTGAATGTCTTTCGGAACCTCAGCGGCTGTCCGACATCGCCCAGGCCGCATTGCTCAGCCCGTTCCACTTCCACCGGGTCTTCCGACACGTCACCTCCACCACGCCCGCGCGGTTCCTGACCGCGCTACGGATGGCTCAGGCCCGGAACCTCCTTGTCAATTCGAACCTGTCGGTGACCGAGGTCTGCATGGCCGTCGGCTACTCCAGTCTCGGCACCTTCATCAGCCAGTTCACCCGGCTGACCGGGATGTCGCCGCGTCGGTTCCGGTCCGCGATGTCCGTCTTCGGCCAGGTACGACTGAGCGAGCTGACCGATCCGGCCGCCGACCGCCACTGCGCCCCGGGCCCGGTCGGCGCCGTAACCGGAGGACCGAGCGGCGGCGGGTGCGCGGTGCTGGCGCTGTACCGGTCGGAAGAGCCCGACGACGTCCCGCTGACCTACGGCGTGCTGGAGACCAACCGTCTCAGCCGCATCCGGCCGCTGGCCGACGGGGCCTACCACGCCGTGGCGCTCGGGTTCGACAAGACCTCGACGCTGTCCGACGTGCTCGGCGACAACGGCCGGCAGGTGGAGTTCGTCGGCACGGGCGGCGCACCCATCGTGGTCCGCGGCGGGCGCACCTTCCGGACCTTCCAGGTCGCGCTGCGGCGACCTCGCCCCATCGATCCTCCGCTGCAGCTCACCTCGTCGGTGCTCGCCCTCGCCCAGCGCAGGCGTCCGCAGCTGCTGGCTACCGGCAGCTGACGACGCAGGACGGCGCGTCCCCGACGAGGGGGTGCCGACACCGCGGCGCCCGACCCGTTAACCGGGTCGGGCGCCGCGACTGTGTCAGGCGGTGAAGGCCGCCAGGGCCGCCCGCAGGTCGACCGGCGGATCGACGGGAACCGGCCCGGCCGGGGTGGGGCGCAGACAGGCCACCGTCTGCCGGCCCCGGGCCACCTCCCGCCCCGCCCGGAGGAACTCGAAGTGCATGCTCAGCCGGTGGCCCTCCCGGCCGTCGGCGCTCATCCGCACCTCGATCTCCTCCAGGCCGAAGCACTCCTCGTAGTAGTCCATCGCGCACGACACTGTCACCAGCGTCAGCTCACCTCGACGGAGCTGGTCCAGGACGGCCGGTGCGTGGTCGGCGAGGAAGCGCTCCCGGCAGTGCCCCTGCCAGTGCAGGAAGTGGGCGAAGTAGACGTTGCCCACCATGTTGGTCTCGTCCAGGGTGACCACGTGCCGGTAGACGTACCAGCCGGTCATGACGCCACCGGCCGGGTCGCCACCGCCACGGCCACCCGCGTCGCCCCGTCGGCCCAGGCCGGCACTGTCACCACGGTCAGGTCCCGGCCGGTCGAGACGAGCAGGCCGTCCGGCTCCGGCTCCCCGTGCGCCAGCACCTGGTCCGGGTCGGCGCCGAGCTTGACCAGCGCCTCGCGGGCGGCCCACAGCCGGGTGGCGGCCACCGCCGGGTCGTCACCGGTCCGCCGGCCGAGCTCCTCGGCGCTCGCCCGCGCGCCGTCGTCCAGCAACCCGGCCGGAGGCCGGTCGGTCACCGGTTCCCAGTCCACCCCGACCGGACGATCGGCCAGCGCGACGAGCACCTGCCCGTCGGCGTAGCTCGCCGAGGCGTACCGGCCCGGCACGTGGAGCGCGCCGGACGGCTGGTGGTCCACGTCCGCCTCGGGCACGGCGAGATGCCGGGCCAGCAGCCGGCGGGCGCCGTCCGCCTCGCGCCGGCCGGGCCCCACCACGAGTTCGACCGCGTCGACCGCACCGGCCTCGATCAGCCGGCGGGTCAGCCACGGGCCCACCAGCTCCGCGCCGAGCCGGCCGCCGGACCTGGCCACCGCGAACTCCCGGTTGTCGCCGACCGCCCGCAGCCGTAGACCCCGCCAACGGGCCACCGGTACGCCGGCGTGCGCGACGTCCACGTCGAAGACGTACTCGTCGGCACTGTGCCGCACCTCCCGGGCCTCGACGGTGAGCCGCCCCCGCAGCGGCCGCCAGACGACCACCTCCGCCGCGCCCACCGGCAGCACCCTGCGGTGCGGCGCGCAGGCGAGCAGCGCGTGGATCGCCGCGTCGTGCCCTCCCGGGCTGCCCAGCAGCAGCTCCTGCCCGAGGAAGGAGGCGAACCAGCGGTCCCGGTCGTCGGCGTCGACGGTGGCGCGCACCGCGAACGCCGAGACCGGTCCGGCGTGCGTCAGGCGGCGCATCCGTCCCTCGTGGAAGAGCACCGGGCCGTACCACGGATGCGGGGTGGTGGCCTCCCGCCCGCTGTCCACGGGTGACTCCGGCCGGTGCGCGGCATCGTCCGCCGTGGCGGCGGCCGGCAGTGCCGGCGGGTCGGTGACCGTCCCGGCGAACCGGTCCGTGGCGAAGCCGTCGGTGTCCGCGCGGATCGCCACCGCCACGTCCCCGCCGATCTCCGCGGCCAGTGCCGCCACCCGGATCCGCCTCGTCCGGCGCTCGGGGACGTCGATCGGCGCGGCGAAGCTCGCGTCGCGGACCGCCCAGCCGGCCCGGCTTCCGGTGGTCAACGCCGCCACCTGCACCATCGCCTCCAGTCCGAGCACGGCGGGCAGCAGCGGCGCGTCGCCGACCCGGTGCTCCCGCAGGTACGGGTCCGCCCCGACGGACAACTCCGCCTCGGTCACCGTGGCGACCTGCCCGACCCGGCCGATCACCGACTCGGCGAAGCGCAGCCGGCCCGGCTCGGGGGTGCCGGGCGCGGGCGCCGGGCTCAGGGTGCCGGACTCGGGGAAGGCAGCAGTGCAGAGCACTGTCACCGGAGCGGTCGGATCGGTGAGGATCCGCCACAGCGCCCCGACGCCGTCGTCGGGCGCGATCCCGGCCACCCCCCGGCGGCGCAGCGAGTCGAGCACGTCGAGCCGCACCCCCATGCCGATCCCGGACCAGACCGACCACTCGACGAGGTGCACCCGGGTCTCCGGGTGATCGCCGGCCCACCGTTCCACGTCGTGCCGCAGCCACTCGTTACCGATGCAGTAGGCGGCCTGCCCGGCGAGCCCCTGCCGGCCGATGATGGAACCGAACGCGAGCACCAGCCGCAGGTCCGGTCCGACCGCGTCGAGCACCGACCGGAGTCCGGTCACCTTCCCGCCCAGGTGCTCGCGGAGGTCCCCGGCAGTGACGTCGGTCAGCTGGGCCGGCCGGTTGATCCCCGCCCCGTGCACCACCGCCCGGACCGGACCCAGCCGGCCGGCGCCGAGCACCTCCCGTACCGCGTCGGGATCGGTCAGGTCGACCCGCTCGTAGCGCAACCGGTCGTCGCCGAGGACCGTGCGTAGCCGGCGCAGCGCCTCCCCGGTCTCGGCGTCCTCGGCGGGACGCCGGCCGAGGACCACCAGCCGGCATCCGGTCCGCTCGGCGACGGCCGCCGCGGCGAAGGCGGTGATTCCGGTGGCGCCACCGGTGACGACGCAGACGTCGCCGGGCCCCAGCGGCACCTCCCGGGTCTCCTCGGCGGGCCGATGCACGGAGGTCACCAGCCGCTGGACGCCACCGGGCCCGGCCCGCAGTTCCGCGTACCCGGCCGGCACCGCCAGCCCGGCCAGCAGGCCCACGTCCCCGTCCGCGGACACGTCGAGCACCGTCACGGCGCAGCCGGAGATCTCCGCCGCCACCGACCGGCCCACGGCGGCGGCGGCCGGGTGGTCGTCGTGCACGATCGCCAGCCGGGCCGGCCGCTGCCCGGCGATGCGGGCCAGCAGCGCGGCCACCTGCTCCGGGCCGTCGTCCGGGCCGAGCGCGACGGCGAGACCGTGCGACGTCGCCGTCCCGTCGGGTACGGCGGGGAAGACCGTGTGCAGGGGATGTCCGGCCGGCGCCTCGACCCGCCACCGCACGGAGCCGGCGGCCGGCGGCCCGGACAGCGGTCCCCGCAGCGGAACCCAGTCGTGCCGGAACAGCCGCACCCACGGCGCGAGGCCCTGCGCCGGCGCATCGTCGTCGCCGGCGGCGGGCAGTTGCGCGAGCACCTCGGCCGCCTCGGCGACTGTCGCGTCGGCCAGTGACAGGGGCGCGGCCGGGGGTTGCCGACCCAGGGCCGCGGCGACCGCGGCGACGGTGCGGGCCACCTGCAGCGAGTTCAGGTGCAGGTCGCCGAGCAGCCGGCTGGCCGGGGTGATGCCCGCCACCGGCAGTTCCAGCTCGGCGGCGAGGTGGGCGCGCAACCGGCCGAGCGGGTCGTCGGGACGGGGAGCGGACCCGGCCGGGTCTACCGACCCGGCCGGGTCCGCCTCGGGCGGGGTCGGCGCCGGTCGAGCGGAGGCGGTCCTCACCACCGCTGCTGCGACACTCGACGGCTGCTCGACCCGGCCCGGAGGGGAGTCGCGCTCCGCGTCGGCGGACGCGGAGCGCGACCCCGGCAGCCCGGCGCGAGAGATGCCGGCTCCGCACGGGCTGCTGAGGAACGTCATGGCCGCCCCGGGCCGGAGCGGACGGTAGGGCCGCCCGTCGTACCAGGCGGCGAGGTCGCCCGCGCCGGCGACCACGACCGCGGCGGTGGCGAGGGCGAGCGAGCGCGGCGGACCGCCGCAGTCCAGGCTGACCGCCGGTACCGGCAGGAAGCGGGTGACCAGCCGCGACAGCACGGTTCCCGGGCCCGCCTCGACCAGCAGGTCGCACCGCTGGCCGAGGTCGCGGGCGGCGGCGGCGAAGCGCACCGGGGCGGTGAGCTGACGGGTGAGCAGTGCCGCCAGGTCGTCGACCGTCCGCACGTCCGCGCCCGTCACGGTGGACGTCACGGACCGCGCCGGCGGGGCGAACTCGACAGTGTTCAGCTCGGCGGCCCACGCCGGCAGCGCGGGTTCCATCGCGGGGCTGTGGAAGGCGTGCGACACCGGCAACCGGATCGCCTCGACCTCGCTGTCGCGCAGCGCCGCCGCCAGCCGGGTGAGGTTCTCGTCGGCCCCGGCGAGCACCGTACGGTCGGGGGCGTTGAGCGCCGCGACCACGAGTCCGTGCTCGTCCGCCAGCCGGATCGCCCGCGTCTCGTCGACGGAGAGGCTCACCATCCCGGTGCCGGGCACACCACTGTGCTCCATCACCCGTCCGCGGGCGGCAGCCAGCGCGACGAGCCGGCCCGGGTCCAGCGCACCGGCCCAGGCGAGGGCGGTCAGCTCGCCGAGGCTGTGCCCGACGGCGCCGACCGGGGCGCAGCCGAGCCGGTCCAGCCAGGCGAGCCCGAGCAGCGACTGCCACACGACAGCCGGCTGCGCGGCCTCGGTGCCGGTGGCGCCGGTGGCCGCCGGCCCCTCGGGCAGGTCGCCGAGCAGCCGGGCCAGCGGGCCGGCGTCGTACCGCACCGGTGCTCCCTGGCCGGGCAGGAGCAGGCCCACCCGGGCGGGCGGTCCGCCACCCAACGCCACCCCCGCCGCCTCGTCCACCACGACGCGCCCGTCCCAGGTGGCGAGCAGGCCCGTCGCCGCGCGGGCCGCCGCCGACAGCTCGTCGGCGTCCCCGGCGACCAGGGCACAGCGGATCCCGGCCGTGCCGCCGGCACCGGCGGCGAGCGTCGCCGCCACGTCGCCGACCTCGGCGTCGCTGAGCGTCGCGCCCCAGCTGCCCAGCAGGTCGAGCCGTTCGGCCAGCTCCGCCGTGGTGGCCGCCTCGATCAGCAGGATCTCCGGTCGTACCGGACGGCGGGACCAGGACCGCACCGAGGGCGGGAGGCGACGGCGACCCACGGCGGCGGGATCGGCGTTCTCCACCACCACGTGGCTGTTGATCCCACCGAAGCCCATCGCGGACACCCCGGCGGCCAGCCGCCCGCCCGGCCACGGTTCCGGCTCGTCGAGCACCCGCAGGGTGGCGTCCGGCGCACGCAGCAGAGGATGCGGCGTCTCGCAGCCGGTGGTCGGCGGAAGGACCCGGTGGTACGCGGCCAGGACCGTCTTGATCAGTGCGGCCGCTCCGGCGGCCGCCTTCGTGTGCCCGATGTTCGCCTTCACCGAACCGAGCGCCGCCGCCCCGGGCGCGTGCCGCCGGATCCCGGCCAGCGTCTCCAGCTCGACCCGGTCGCCGACGGCGGTTCCGGTGCCGTGCCCCTCGATCAGGGCGATCTGCTCCGGCGCCAGTCCGGCCATCCGGTACGCGCGCCGCAGCGCCAGCGCCTGTCCCCCGGCGTCCGGGCGGGTCAGGCCCCCGGACCCGTCGGAGGACGTCGCCCATCCGGTCAGCCGCGCGTAGACGCGCAGGCCGCGCCGTTCCGCCTCGTCGGCGCGCATCAGGGCGACGATCCCGCACCCCTCCCCGGGCAGGAACCCGGTGGGCCGCTCGTCGTACACCCGCATCTCGCCGTCGGCGAGCGCGCCGAGGCGGGCGAAGCCGATCATCTCCAGCGGGTCCAGAGACAGGTCGACGCCTCCGGCGAGGGCGAAGTTCAGCTCGCCGGAGAGCAGCGCGTTGGCGGCTGTGACGACGGCCAGCAGACTCGACGCGCAGGCGCCGTCCACCGTGTAGCCGGTGCCGTGGAAGTCGAAGTGGTTGCAGATCCGGCCGGCGATGGTGTTGCTCAGGGCCCCGGCCAGCGATTCGTCGCCCGGCTCGGGGAACGCCGCCGCGATGCCGCGCCGGGCCTGGTCGACCACCTGCGCGGCGACGGCGGAGTCCACTCCGGTCTGCCGCAGCGCCGCCTCGACCGAGCGGCGTACGAACGGCCAGTGCAGCCGTACCAGGCCGGCCCGGGTGAACTCGCCGGTGAGCGAGTTGCCGAGGATCACGCCGACCCGGTCGGCGTCCAGGCCGGCGCCCGAGGGGAAGCCGGCGTCGGACAGGGCGGCCGCCGCCGTCTCCAGTGCCAGCCAGTGCGTGTGGTCGGCCGCCCGCCAGCTCGACCCGGACACGCGGAAGGCTTCACGGTCGAAGTGCCAGTCGCGCAGCAGCCCGGCCCGGCGGACGTACGTGGACTCCGGCGCGTGCGGCGCGCCGAGCCGGTGCTCGGGGTCCAGGCGCGTGGCCGGGATGGCCCGGAACGCGCGGCGGCGGGCCAGCACCGACCGCCACAGCTGTGCCGGGTCGTCGGCATCCGGGTAGCGGCAGGCCAGGCCGACGACCGCGATCTGCCGTTCGCCCGGCCTCATGCCGCCTCCCGCAGCCGGACCCGCCGGGCCCGGGCCGGCCGGCGACGGCCGATCAGGAGCAGACCCGCGCGCAGGGCGCAGGTGATGACCAGGGCGAGGAACAGCCCGTACGACACGTGCGCGAGCACCAGCAGTCCGTAGACCGCCGCGGTGCACAGCCCGAACGCCCACTGGTTGGCGCGGGCACGGGGGGTCGTCCCCGGGTCGGTGATCATGTAGTTGGTGAAGAGGATGAAGGCCAGGCCGGTCATCGGCAGCAGCGCGGCGACGAAGTCGTGGTCGAAGAGGAGGGCACGCAGCAGCGCCTGCGCGACGAACCCGGTCAGCCAGCCGAGGATGAGCGGCATCTTCCCGGTGAGCTTGCCGTTGAGCAGCGTGCCGGCCATCAGGACACCGAGCGGCAGCAGCCAGTCCAGCGCACCGGAGACCCCGGCGGTGAACTGGTAGGGCGGCGCGATGCTGACCCACGGGAAGAGCACGAGGGTCAGCGCGATGCCCGCGTTGGACGGGTTGAGCACGTGCCGGGCACGGCCGTCGATCCGGATCCGCAGGACGTGGCGGGAGCCCACAGCGGCCGCGACGGCGAACAGGTACGGCCAGGGTGAGGAGTTGCCGTACAACAGCATGGCGCAGGCCAGCGCGCCGATGTGCGTGGGCAGGAGATGGTCCACCAGCCGCCGGAAGCCACCGGCGAAGGCGGGCGCGCGGCCCTCGGCCCGGGCGGCGAGCGTCTCCAGTGTCAGGTCGAGGGCGTAGCCCAGCAGGAGGGTCAGCACCGGCGTCACCGGGGCCTGCTCGAACCCGAGGAAGAGGTGACCGAGCACCGTGAGGATCGTGATGGACAGGGCGAAGCGGCGCAGGGCCGTCAGGCGGAGGTCTCTCGCGGCAGCGGACGTCACAGCGGTCACCGTTTCCGTCGGTGGATGGTCGGGTTGGAGGGCCGTCGCGCCGGCCGGCGCGCTGAGGGGAACAGCAACCGGCCGGCGCGACGGGGCTCAGATGGTGACGGACGTGCCGTCGAACCGGGTCAGGGTCAACGAGTGGTCCTCGTTGAACCAGGACTTCTGGCGCCGCAGGATCTCGATGGCCAGCGCCTCACCGAGCCGGCTGGACGCCGAGTAGTCACTGCGGTAGTGGACGCCGGCGATGTTGCGGCCGACGGCGATGTTCGCGGCGAGCTTGTTCAACTCGCCGCCGACGGTGAGCTGCCCGGCGTCCGCGCCCTCGTACGGCACCAGCGCGGTGCCGGTCGCGTCCGCCTGGACCGGGTCGGCCAGCGGGGCCGTCTCGTCGAACCACGCCTTCAGCACAGTCGCGGTGGCGGCCGCCACTGTGGCGTGACCGGCCGTGTACGAGGGGTGGGTCGGTGCCCCCTCCGGGTACGCCTGCGGGAGCAGGTGGCTCTGGTTGCGGTCGAAGACGCGCTGCACCGCCTCGGACTCCAGCAGTTCCCGGTCGAGGAAGTCGTACCGGTGCAGACCGGTCAGGTGGGCGTGGACCCGCCCGCCGACCGCCTCCGGCCGCAGCCTGCGGTGCACGTACCACTTCTGCCACCAGGCGGTCCGTAGCGCGCGGGCGGCGACCGAGGTGATCAGGTCGAACAGGTGCGGCATGCCGAAGGTCGCGAAGCCGTCCTGGTTCGAGGACCAGTGGTACGGCAGGTTCGCGTCCAGCGGCGCCCGCTCCCGCAGCAGGATCAGCCCGGCGTTCAGGAAGGGCTGGAACGGGCTGGCATCCGCGTCGAAGTGGACGTAGTGGCTCAGGTCGCGGGGCGTACGCAGGTACCGGGTCTCGGTCCGGTTCCGGTCGCCGGGGGCCAGTCCCCGGGACAACCCCCGCTGCACCGCGAGCCAGGTGGGGAACGTGGTGACGTAGTCCCGCCCCGGCTGCACGGTGTCCTGCCGCTGGGAGTAGTGATGGGTGCCGAACTGCACGTCGCGCAGGAGGAACTGCGAGATGTACGGCCCGATCCGGTCCTGCGGGGTGTCACCGCGGAAGAGCGTGCGGGTGGTCACCACCCCGCCTTCCTTCGGGCCGCGGAAGTCCGACATCCGGGACAGGTCGGCGGCGGCCGACGCGACCAGCGGATCGGTGTCGAACTGGTCGAACGGCACGTCCCGGGTCAGCGCCATCCAGTAGAGCTCGGCCATGTCGCCGGAGTTCTCCGGGCTGTCGAGCCGGGGCGCCGGCGGCGCGGTGAAGGAGGTGGCGTCGATGCCGTCGGCGTTCGCCGCCAGCCCGCCCTGGGGATTGGTCAGCTTGCGGGCACCGGCCGGGTCCAGCGGGATCGACTCGAAGTCCGCCGGGTCGGCGCTGTTGACCGCCCGCAGCAGCCGCCGGTACGCCTCCGGGTCCACCTCGCCCGTGTCGTCGTGCGGCAGCCCCTTGCTGTAGCAGGCGACGTATCCCGGGTAGATGTTCTCCTCTCCGTTGTTGACGTGCTCGGTCGGATCCGGGCCGGCGATGCGGCCGCCGGTCACCGGCGGCTGCCGTCGCGAACTTCCTGACGAGGTACTCACTGCACACACCTTTCTGCTGCGGCTTCGGACGAACAGCCGCCGGCGGACACGTCAGTCCGCGACCGGGGTGCCGGTCGCCGGGGCGCCATCGAGCGGGATCCGCACGCCGTTGGCGTTGACCCGGAAGCGCGGGGCGGCGGCCGACATGTGCCAGTGCAGCCACTTCCAGCCCTCGGCCGTGCGGATGGCCACGGCCGAGGCGCGCAGCGGCTGGTGCTCGAAGGTGCCGTCGGTTCGGGCGATGACGACGTCGCCGTCCTCGCGGGTCAGACCGATGGTGGAACTGGCCAGCACCTGGCTCACCGAGACCGACTTGTTCTGCGTCTCGCCGTCGGCCGGGAACAGCGTGTCGAGGTACTCACGCATGGCGGCCTTCTCGGTGATGGTCACCGCGTGTCCCTCGGCGGAGGTGAGTTCGTAGGTGGTGAATTCCTCGGCCAGGCTGTCGACGATGGCATCCGCGTTCTTCTCCGCGAAGGCGGTCTGGAGGTCGTTGAGAAGCTGCCGGACCTCGATCTCGGCCTGCGGGTCGGGCCGGAAGACACCGGCTCCGCCACCCGCGGCGTCGGCGAAGACACCGCCGAGGAAGTCGCCGAGCTGGCGGCCGAAGTTCTGTACCTCTGTCATTTCTGCGCCATTCCTCTCTGGATGTTCTCGGGACGGATACCGCCCGCCCGTGAACAGTGGGAAACAATCGGTCCGGTGCGACCGTTCTCGTGCGGCGATCGGTACGTCTGTTGTAGATCGCGCGGGTGGTGGGGAACTTCTTCCGCCTTGCGGTGCGCCGGGACCGGCGCCCGGGCGGGCCGGCCGGTCAGTCCCCGGCGGACGGGCCGGGACGGTGCCGGTCCCGGACGGCCTGCACCTCGGCCCGCAACTGCACGATCTGCCCGCGCAGGTCGGCGATGACCAGCTGGGCGCTCTCCCGGACGCCGGCCACCTCGTCCCGCGTCTCCTGGCGGACCCGGGCGAGCTCGGACCGGTGTTCCTGGAGCAGGCGCTGACGGTCGTCACGGGCCTCGTCGAGGGTGCGCTGCCAGCGCTCCAGCAGCTCGTTTCGCTCCATGATGATCGCGGCCTGGGCCTGTTCGTGGGCCGTGGACAGGGCCTGCTCGACGACGAGGGCCTCGTCCCGTGCCGCCTCGGCGAGACGTGCCTCCTCGCGGCTGCGTTCGACCCGGGCGATGTGCCGGGTGCCCAGGTAGGTCAGGATCGCGGTGCAGACGGCGGCGATCGGTGTCCCCACGGACTGCCAGTCCACCGGTCACCTCCCTCGCGCCACGCTCGACAGGCCCGTGGCCTCCGCGCGGGCGACGATCCGCAGGCAGTTCATCGCCAGCCAGGCGAGGGCCAGCTCGGTGAGCCAGACGGAGGACCGCCAGTCGGCGAGCATCGACTCGACCGCGGCGAACACCCACCAGGCGGCCGCCGCGGCCACGATCCGCCGCTGATGCCGGCGTAGTCGGCCGAACAGATTCATGACCTGCGCGGCGAGCAGGAGGGTGGCGAGGCCCGGGGCGAGCACACGGAACACCTCCCGCAGTCGCTGTGGCATCGCCCCGAGTTCTGCGATCACCAGCCCGGGTTCGGCCCAGAGCACGGCGGCCTGCACGGCGACGGCGACGGCCAGCACCAGGCCACCGGGCAGCCGGCGGAGGTGGTCACCACCCCGGGCGGTCCGTGGTTCGCGCTCCGGTGCGAAGCGGCGGCGGTCTCGGACGTGTGAGGTGGGCATCGGTGCCTACCACGATCCGTGGTCATCGGAACTCGACCGCCCGGACGGGCACGGCAGGGTTGCATACATGGTGGATCCCTCTCTCTGGCTGCGTTGTCACGCGTACGGCCGGATCTCCCACCTCCCGACGGACTCCGCCTCCCGGACCCCGACCACCTCTCGCGCGCTCAGGTCGACCGACGCCTGGCCGAGTCGTACCGGCCGGTCGGTCGCCGACCAGAAGAAGAACGTGTAGAGGCGGTGGCCACGGCGCGGGTGGCCCGCGCCGATCGCCGCCCGGGAGATCCTCGGCACCGCGACCCATCGGCTCGCCTCGGCGAGCGGGCCGAGCCGGCCGGCCGCACGGAGCAGGTCGAGCGCCTCGGCCCGCTCGGACCGGGTCAGTGGCGGACGGGCCCGGGCCCGTCCGGTGACCGCCGTGAGGCGGCCGGACGGCAGGTCGAGGAAGAACTCCAGCAGCAGGTCCGAGTCGTAGTCGTAGAGCCGGATCCGGGCCGTGCCGGCGTGCCGCCGGGACGTCCGGAACCACGAACGGGCCGGCGCCGGCACCACCTCCACGTCGAGCAGGTGGTGCCGTACGCCGGCCAGTCTGGTCCGGGCCGCCGGGTGGGCGTACAGCAGACGCACCAGGCGGGTCTTGAGCCGGTCGGCGGCGGCGAGCAGGTCCTGTTGGTCCCGCTCACTCGTCCGTACGCCCGCGAGCAGATGCCGGGCGCAACGGCCGAGACGTGCCGAACCGGTCATGGGCTTCCTCCGGTCATCGGGGGGTGGGTTCCTCCTTTCTATGCGTCGGCGTGCCGGGGCGACTTCTCGCGGATTGCCCTACCTGATCAAGGGCGGGACGCGGCCGCGAGCACCGCCACGACCAGGTCGGTGTCGTTGCCGGCGGGCACCGGGCGCAGGTCGAGCAACAGGTGTCCGTCCCGCAGCTCGCCCACCACGGCCGGGTCTCCCACGCGCAACCGGCCGGCGAGCCGCTGGTCGACCGCCACCGCGAAGCTGTGCAGCCGGGTGCTGGCGCCGCTGAGCACCGTGACGTGGGACTCGACCAGCTCGGCGGGGACTCCCCCGGCCCGCAGGGCGCCGACGAGCGACTCGCCCCGGGCCCGCAGGTCGTCGGGGGCGGCCCGGACGGCGGCGAGCGTCGGTGTGCCGCCGTGGGCGACCGTCGCACGGAGCGCGGCCAGGGCCAGTTTGTCCGCCTGCATCGCCCGGGCGAGCGGATGTCGCCGCACCTGTTCGATCACCGCCCGGTCGCCGAGCAGCAGCCCGGTCTGCGGACCACCCAGCAACTTGTCGCCGCCGGCGGTGACCAGCGTGGCGCCCTGCCGCAGGGCGGTCTCCGCGTCCGGCTCACCGGGCAGCGCGGGCTCGGGACGCAGGAGGCCGGAGCTGATGTCCGCGATTACCGGGACGTGCAGGCCGGCCAGGGCCGCCACGTCCGGCCGGTCCGCCGGGGCGTCCGTGGCGGAGCGGCCCGGCACCAGGGTGAGCACGCACCCGGTGCCGGACCACACCGCCTGCCGGTAGTCCTCCAGCACCGCACCGTCCGCCGTACCGACCGGGCAGAGCCGGGCACCGGTCGAGGTGAGTAGTTCGGGCAGGCGGAAGCCGTCCCGGATCTCGTACAGCTCCCGCCGGCTGATCACCAGTTCCCGGCCGGGCGCGAGCACCGTCGCGGCGAGCACCAGCGCAGCCGGGTTGCTGTTGACCACGTAGGCCGCCGCGGCCGTCGGCACCGCGGCGAGCAGGGCGGCGACCGTCTCCCGGCCGCGCCGCCCCCGCTGCCCGTTGTGCAGGTCGTACTCCAGGTCGGTGCAGCCGGAGGCCACCGCCACCGCGCGCCGGGCCGAACCGGAGAGGACGGCCCGGCCGAGGCCGGGGTGCACCAGGACGCTCGTCGCGTTGATGACGTGGCGGGGCGTGTCCCTCGCGGCCGGCGGCCCGCACGGCAGCGGGTCCTGGTTCCGTTCGCCGGGTGGGCGGGCGGCGGCGGTCCGCGGCGGGTCGAGGAGGGCCGGTGTCGCGACGGGCCGGCTCGTCCGGGCCCTCATCGCGTTGTCACCCGGCCGTCGTCGTGCATCACCAGTTCGTGCCGGCCCGGCGCCAGCCGCACCTCCGCCGTCCGCACCCCGCCGGCCGTACGCCAGGACAGCGTGAACGGGGCTTCCCGGTCGACGGCGAAGAAGAGTTCCGTGCTGGAGGCGCCGGCGTGACCGTTGCTGGGGTAGAGCTGAGCGCGAAGGGCCGGCCGGCCCTCGCCGGGCCGGACGACCACCGAGGCGCCGAGCGCGGGAGTGGGCTGCCGTCCGTCCGCGCCGGCGCGCAGCAGGACCAGCGTGGCCCGGCCGACCGACCGGGACCGGTTCATCAGCAGCCGGCTGTCCTGCCACTGGTTCGCCACCAGCGCGTCCGGGCGGCCGTCCGCGTCCACGTCTCCGACGGCGATGCCGCGGCTGACGTCGAGGTGACCGAGACCGCTCCGGGCGGCCACGTCGACGTACCGTCCGTCGGGCCCCCGCGTCCAGAGCACGTTCGCCTGGTGGCCCGACACGTCGTCGCCCGGGCGGAAGTGTGGCCAGGCCCACGGGTGCTGGAGCACCTGGTCGTTGGCCATCGCGAGTTCCTGGAGTTCGGGCCAGCGCCACCGGTCCCCGGCCATGAATCCGGTCGCCTGGAACAACTCGTCGGTGCCGTCGCCGTCGAAGTCGACGGCCTTGACGTCCCAGCCCCAGCCGCTGCGGGACAGGCCCAGGGGTTCACTGCGGTCCCGGTACGGCAGCCGGCCGTCGAGCAGGTCGGAGCCCTTACCGGTCGGGGTGAAGGCGAAGTTGCTCTCCTGCAGCCCCCAGGGTGTCGTGATGTTGCTGACCACGATGGTCGGCAGGTCGGCGCCGTCCGGGTAGGTGTAGGCCACGCCCATGCCCTTGAACGAGTCCCGGCCCAGCACCTTCGACTTCGGCGTCGACGCGGTCCGCTCGCCCCGGACCGGGCGCAGGTCGAGCCGCCCCGGCCGGGAGTGGTTCACCAGGAGGTGGTCCGGGCCGAAGTCGTTGGCGAGGTATACCTCGGGCCGCAGGTCCCCGGTCAGGTCCTGCATCCCGATGGCGAGCGTCCAGGAACGGGCGACCCGGTCGGGCACTCCGGTGGACGCGTCGAGCCAGGCCGGCGCCGTGTCGGGGGCACCGGGGCGGGAGAGGAAGGCCCGGTTCGTGCCGCCGTTGCCGGCGTCCGCCATGCCCGCCTGCATCCGCATCCGCCCGTCCCCGGCGGCCTCCGGATCGAGCACCCGGGCACCGTCCGGGAAGTAGTTGCCGACCAGGATGTCGGCCGCGCCGTCACCGTCCAGGTCGCCCACCGCGAGCGCGGTGGTGTTCCACACCTGCGGCGGCTGGACCAGTTCCACCGGGCGCCATCCCTCGGCGACCCGCAGGAACTGCACCGGGGAACGGCCCCAGTAGTAGACGACGAGATCGCTGTCGCCGTCCGCGTCGAGGTCCGCCGGGACGCAGCCCATCGGCGCGACGCGGTCGATCGGGCCCGGCGGCGCGACGAGCGACGCCGGCGGATAACGCTCCCCGGTGCCTGGTGCCGGGAAGACCCGCACCGAGTCGTCCCGCGGATCGACGAGGCACACGTCGTCCTGGCGCCGGTTGCCGTCGGCGTCGAGGAGCGCGACCGCGGCGCCCACCGCGGAGATCCAGGACCGGATGCCCGACAGCTCGGGCGCGACGTCACGAACGTTCCTGGCCCCGGCAGGGGCGGTGTTCAGCGGGCGTACGTCGAAAGCGAAGCGGGCGGCCAGCACGGCGGCCTCGCGAGGGCTCGGCGACGGCCGGACGGTGAGCACGCCGAGGACAGCGACCAGCACGATCACCAGTGCTCCGGGCAGCATGCGACGCGGTGAC
This sequence comes from Micromonospora globosa, assembly GCF_000717585.1. NCBI lineage: Bacteria > Bacillati > Actinomycetota > Actinomycetes > Micromonosporales > Micromonosporaceae > Micromonospora > Micromonospora globosa. The sequence goes on along the minus strand of NZ_JNZR01000002.1, from coordinate 58,971 downwards.
AAGGACATGGGGTTTCTCCCTGCTCGTGGCGGCGGGCGCCGCCGGCGGGTGCGGATCGGGACCGGTGGAGCCGAGGCTCAGCCGGCCGCCGCGGTTGCCCGGCGGCGGATCTCCCGCTGCCACCACCGGTAGGAGTCGATCTCGGGGCCGAGGGCGAGGGCGGAATCTCGGGAGTCCCGTGCCCAGTTGGCGGCCGTGTCGGCCGGTACGCCGGTGAGCGCGGCCACGGCCGCCGCCGTGTGCGCAGGCACATGACCGGCGGTGCGCCGGGCCTCGGCCGCGAAGGCGGCGCCCTGGGCCAGCGCGGCGCGCTCCTTGCCGTCCAGCGTCTGGAGGTGTTCGAACTGGCGGTCCGAGCAGCCGCCCGCGTAGCAGACGGCAAGGCCGACACCGGCCCACAACTCGGGCCGCAGGCCCGGTGGGAACCCTTCTATCTGCCGGCCGATCGCCGGGACGTCACCACACTCGACGAACCACAGGCTGCGGCCCAGCCCTTGCCGGAGCACCGTCTGGACGGGATCGTCGCGGTCCGGCCGGCGGGCCAGCCGGCGGATCGCGCCCGGCCCGCCGAAGAAGCCGCGGGCGAACCCGGCGCCGTCCAGGGCGAGCCAGCGCAGCAGCGGGTCGAGCGGCAGCCGGCGGTGGACGGTCCGCCAGGGCAGCACGGCGGCCGCCCAGCCGGCCCCGACGTGGACGAGGTGGACGAAGCCCGCGCCGGGGCCGTCGAGCAGGTGCCCCAGCCGGGTCTGCCGGCCGTCCCGGCTCCCCGGTGCCGGGGCCCGGCGCGGCGTGGCGAGGTCGGCCAGGGCCGCGGCCAGCGCGGCCCCCTCGTACGCGAACCCGCGGTTGACGGGTTCGATCAGTGCCAGTTCCTCGTGGATGTCGCGGCGTCCGGCACGCCGCAGCCGGTAGCCCTCGACGAAGGCGAGCGCGCGGGTCTGCAGGAGCAGCCGGCTGGTCACCTCCCCGCGCCGGTGTCGCCGCCCGGCGAGTTCGACGAGCGCCGGCGACAGGGGCGGCACGAGCAGACGCCCCTGTCCCCTGCCGCTTGTCACCGGTAGGACCGATCGTCGTCCGGCCCTCCGCCGGCGGGGGCGAGCCGCCGGCCGTGCGCGTCCCGGGGGTCGCTCAGGGGCGTCACCAGCCGGCGGGTGATCACACCGAAGGCGGCGGCGACAGCGGCGTTCACGGCAGCGATCTGGGCGCAGGACCACCCGATCACCCCGAACGCGGCCAGGAGGTTGAACAGGGCGAAGAGTGCCACCTGGAGGATGACGGGCTCACGCTTGAAGATCATGTCTGCTCCGTTCGTTGTCGAGGGCGGGTCAGGCCGCCTGGCGGGCGGTGGCCCGACGGGGCCGACGGGCGAGCCCGTGCCAGTACGTGAGCTGCCCGCTCCGATAGGCGTCGAGATAGAAGTCGGTGGCCATGCGCCACTCCGCGAGTTCCTCCGCCGTCACCACTGCGGCGAGTTCGCCGGCCCGCTCGGTGGTCGCGTCGGCGATGGTCTGGAAGCAGGCGACGGCGGTGTCGGTCGCGTCGACCAGGTGCACGTCCACCAGGCCCGCCGCGGTGAACAGGTCGTCCGACCGCGAACCGCCGGGCAGCGGGCGCAGCCCGTCGAGGTCCCAGGCGCGGCGTTGCGTCGCCGCGGTCATCTCCGGCCCCGCCAGGGTGTCCGCGAAGACCAGCCACCCGGCCGAGCACAACGCCCGGCGGGCGTTGCGCAGCGCCGCCACCGGGTCCGACAGCAGGGACAGCGAGTCGACGACCAGCGCCAGGTCGTAGAGCCGGTCCGGTTGCCACCTGGTCACGTCGCCCTCCACGAACGACACCCGGGCCATCCCCGGGCCCGCCTCGGCGCGTGCCCGGCGGGCGCAGGCGAGCTGGGCGGCGTTCAGCTCCACGCCGGTGACGGCGCACCCGGTCCGCTGGTTGAGGTACCGTGCGACCGCGCCGGTGCCGGAGCAGAGTTCGAGCACATGGGTCAGCGGGCCGACCCGGAAGGTCGCCGCGACGTCGTCGAGCAGGCGTGCCCCGGCGATGTTGGTGAACTCCCACCCGCCGTGGACCGGCTCGTAGACGGTCGTCCGCCAGAGCGGGCCGGTCACGGTGTCGTAGATGCGGTTCTTGTCGTCCTCGTCCGGGGCGGCGTTCTCCCGCGACGCCCCCGGCGGTGCTCCGGTCATCTCCTGCTCCTCCTGTCACACGCGTCGGCTGATCGCGCGGTCATCGCCCACCCGACCGGATGGGACGGCGTCACATCCGTCATCTGCGGCGGGTGTCGACGGGGCTGCGCACCGGACCGAGCGGCGGCTGCTCGATCACCCCCGCCGGCGCGGTCGCGGCGACCAGCGGGCGGCCGAGCGGCGCGAGCGGCGAGTCGGCGGCCCAGACGTTCTCCGCGAGCCAGTACTCGACTGTGGTGCGGGTACGGGTGAAGAGCACCTGCTCGCCGTCGGCGGACGGCACGGGGTAGCGGACGCCCGGCCCCGCCTCGGTCACCACCCGGCCGGTGCCGTCGGGTAGCTGCTCGTACAGTTCCTCGACCTTCGAGGCGACCATCGTCGACAGGATCCGGCCGTCCGCCGTGGACCGCGGGTTGTTCCGCTCCACGTAGTCCGGACCTGCCAGCGTCAGCAGTTCGCCGCTGTCCAGGTCGATGCGGTAGAAGCCCCAGGTCCAGTTCCCTCCCCGGGTGGACATGAAGACGACGCCGCGCCCGTCGGGGGTGAAGGCCGGCGCCTCGTCCCACCAGCTGTCCTCGGTGAGGTTGGTGATCCGGCCGCTGTCGAGGTCGAGGACGAGCAGGTTCGCCTCGAACGGCTCCGTCTCGCTGCGGAACACCAGGCGCCGCCCGTCCGGCGCGAAGGAGACGGGCGCGTGCAGTCCCCGCAGGTCGTCACGGTCGGCCGTCCAGACGCGCGGCTGCCCGCCCGCCACGTCGACCGTCGCGATCTCCCATCGCGAGGTGGGATCGGGCCGGAGCGCGCAGGCGATCGTCCTGCCGTCCGGGGACCAGGAGGGGAAGGCGGCCTCGCCGGCCGGCACCGGCTGGGACACCCCGGTCGCCAGGTCCAGGATGCGCAGCGCCGAGCGGCCGTCCGCCTCGGTGCCGTACACGATCCGGCGGCCGTCCGGCGCGAAGGACGCGTACCGGGGCTTCTCCTCGGCCGGCACGAGTTCCCGTACCGCCTTCGTCCGCCGGTCCCACACCGCGATGCCCGCGCCCTCGTCGACCAGCCGGTGGAAGAAGAGGTGGTTCCCGTCCCGGGTCCAGGTGGGCCACCGGTCGTCCGCGCCGGTGACGACGAGCGGCCGGCCCACCCCGTCGGCGAGCCGCTGCACCCAGATGACGGACCGCCCCTCGTCGCTGCGGGAGAAGGCGACCGCCGGCCGGGTCGGGCAGATGGTCGGCTTGTAGTCCCACGAGGAGCCGTCGGTGACCGGGATCGCCTCCCCGGTCCGGCTGTCCAGCAACCACACCGCTCCCGCGCCGGTGTCGTACGAGTGGCAGACCAGCCAGCGTCCGTCCGGCGCCCAGGAGCAGGCGCCGGCGCGGCCGGGCTCGGTGGTCACCCGGCGAGGCGCGCCGCCGTCGGCGGACACCACCAGGAAGTGCCGCCTGCCCCAGGGCCCGCCGACGTAGGCGACGGTCCGGCCGTCCGGCGACCAGGAGGGGTACTCCTCCTCGTGTCCGGCCGAGGTCAGCTGGCGGGTCTGGCCGTCGCTGAGCCGGTACAGCCAGATCGCCTTGTGACCACCGCGGGAGGAGGTGAAGGCCAGCTGCTCGTTGTCCGGCGACCACTGCGCCTCGATGTCGTCACCGGTACCCCAGGTGCCCTGCTGCCATTTCCCCGTACGCAGATCGAAGAACCACAGATTGACCGATCCGTTTCGCTTGGAGGAGGCGACGAATCTGGTTCCGTCGGGCGATATCGCCCCGTCCCCGGAACCGTTCGGATCGGCGGCGAGAAGCCGGAGGCGGAATCCGTCCGTTCCCGCTCCGGCGATTCCTGCGCCCCGGGCCGCCCGCTTCACGACACCGGCCGGTCACGACGGACCGAACCATCGGATCGGCGACGGGCCGCTGAACTGAATCGCACGCCAAACCTCCCTGAATCACACGTCACTGGCTTGCGGCGGCATCCCGGCGCAGCGATCAATTCGTACCGGGGCGACGCGAGCCCGAACTTCTCGGATCTTGCTCGCATCGACGGACGACGCTTGAGCAAGATGCGAGTGGAACGCCGTCGTCCGGCGGCCTTGAATGGTGCGGAACCGCCGGGCGTCCGGCCGGCCGACCAGGGAGGGATCTCCACGCGTGAATGGACTTTCGGCCACGAACGGCGTGGTGCACCCGTTACTCACGCCCCCGGCCAGCACGCAGATCTTCGACGGTTCGGCGCTGCCCTGGACCCGGTTGGCGGGACTGCTGGAGGCCGCCCGGTGGACCGCCTCCAGCTGGAACCGGCAGCCCTGGCGCTTCGTCGTCGGGCGCAACGGCGACCGCACCTTCCAGGAGATGCACGGCGCGCTCACCCCGGCGAACCGCACGATCGCCGGCGACGCCGGGGCGCTGGTCCTGGCCCTGCGTCAGGTCCGCGGCGTCGACGGCGCTCCGCTGATCGGCACCGAGTACGAGCTGGGCCTCGCGGTCGCCCGGCTCAGCGTGCAGGCACGGGCCACCGGCTGGCACACCGTGCAGCTCGGCGGCTTCCGCCGTCGTGCCCTGGTGGCGGCGTTCGAGGTGCCTGCGGAGTTCGAGCCGTTCGTCGTACTCGCCGTGGGGCGGGCCACCGCCGACCCCTCCCGGACTCCCGTGCCCCGCTCCCGGCTGCCGCTGGCGGACATCGTCTTCACCGGCAGCTGGGGCGCGCCGTCGGACGGAGAGGGGCTCTCGTGACCGGCACGCCCGACCCGGCCGCACCGGCCACCGCCACCCCGGCCGCCTGCGCGCCGGCCTGGCCCGGCGACTGGGCCACCGACGGCCTGTGGCGGCTGATCTGGTTCGGGCCGGCCCATCAGGGCTGGGAGTTCGGCTCGTACGCCGGTCCGGCACTGCTCGACCGGGCGGTCGAGGAGCTGCCGCTGCACGCCTCGGACCGGGTCCTGCACCTCGGCTCCGACGGCGGGGAGACGTCCCGGTACCTCGCCCTGGGGGCGGGCTGTGCGGTGACCGCTGTGGAGCCGGACCCGGTCCGGCGCGGTCACGCCCGGCGCCGCGCCCGGGCGTTGCCGCCCGACGTCGCCGCGCGCGTACGGATCGCCGGATCCACGTCGGAGGGCACCTCCGGCCCGCCCTTCGACCGGGTGCTGGTGCTGCAACCGGCCCGAACCGGGGACGACCTGGCGGCAGTGCTTCGTCAGGCCGCCCTCGCGGCGCGCCCCGGGGGACGGATCCTGCTCGGCGAGCTGGTCCACCATCGTCCCGGCCGGCCCCGCGGCGCCGCCCCGAACGGGTTGGAGGTCCGGCTGCGGCAGGCCGGCTTCGCCGGACCGCGGTCGGTCGACATCACGGACGAAGCGGTGGACGCGCTGCGCACGGCGCAACTGACCCTGATCCGGCGCCGCCACGAGGTGCTGCGTCACCTCCCGCCCGCCGCCGCCGACCAGTTCCTCGCACTGATCCTCACCGCGCAGGCCGACCTGCGCGAGGGCCGGTCCCGGTTCTGGGCGGTGAGCGCGACCCGGACGTCCCCGGTACCCGGCCGGGTGTGACCCGTCGCCGTGCGGGCGGGCGCCGCGTCAGCCGACCGGCTCGTCCTGCCACACGCTGCGCTGCCAGTCCTGGCCGGACGCGAGCATCCGTTGCAGGTCGATGAGGAAGTTCTCCCAGCCGATCTGGTGTCGATCGGCCGGGCGGCCGCCCAGGTCGTGCTGCACCCGCACGGTGGTGCCGCGCCCGCAGGGACGCAGCGTCCACCTCACGACGCTGTCCCGGTGCCCACGTTCCCGCCAGGTGTACGCCAGCGACCGGGAGGGCTCCAGGTCGACGATGGACCGGGGACCGAGGTCGTCCCCCCAGCCGAAGTCGTACCGGCCGCCGACCCTGGGCGAGACCACCGCGGTGGCGGCGATCCACCGCTCCAGCTCCGCCGGCACCGTCAGCGCCGCGTACACCCGCCGGGCGGGGACGGCCAGTGTCGCCTCTGCCCGGGCCGTGCCGCGCCGGGGCCGCGCGAAGTCGTGCCGGACGACCGGGCGGCCCTCCAGGTGGTTGGCGAGGTTGCCGGCGGCCAGGCACCAGAAGTCCAGGGCGGAGGGGTCGTCGGGGCCGCCGCCCGGAGGCGACCACTGGACGAACCGGACGCCGGTGCGCCCGGTCGGCACCGACACCAGCTCGATCTCCACCGGCGAACCGGCGCCGGCCTCCCAGCAGAGCGCCAGCCGCCGGCCCGGTTGCGCATCGATCGTCCGCAGGGCGCCGCTGGCCCATCTCGGGGTGAAGCTTCCATCGGTACGGAAGCAGCCCGCGTCGGGCTGCGTCTCCACCCGCTCGGCGAACCAGCCGGCCAGCGCCTCGTGATCGGTCAGCGCGGCGTAGACGGCCGACCGGCGGGCGTTGACGGTCGTGGACACCATCAGACGTGCCGGTGCCATGGCAGCTCCCTCCACCGAGCGGTCCGACACGAGGTGGGAAGATCCTCCGGCAACTTCGCATCCCGCCGAGCGCCGCACTAGGACTAATAGTCATAGTGGAAGCCGCAGCCGCCCACCGCAAGGAGGACATCGTGGCAGATCCCCATCGGCCCGGGGCGCCCGGCCTGCCGGCCACCGCGTACGCGGTTCTCGGTCTGCTCTCCTTCGGGCGCGAACTGACCGGTTACGACCTGCGCAAGTGGTCCATGAACATGCGCTTCTTCTACTGGAGCCCGGCGCAGAGCCAGGTCTACAGCGAGCTGCGCCGGCTGCTGGCCCAGGGCTACATCAGCGAGCGGCAGGAGACGCAGCGCGGCTCGCAGACCAAGCGCCACTACCGGATCACCGACACCGGGGTGGCGGCCCTGCGGGCATGGCTGAGCCGGGACGAGGTGGATCCGCCGGTGATCAAGCACAGCGTGATGCTGCGCCTGTTCTTCGGTCACCAGGCGGACCCGGAGGAACTGCACCGCGCGCTGCACGGCTACCTGTCCTGGCTCCGGGAGCAGCGTGCCGACCTGGGCGAGGTCGGGCGTGGGCTGCTGCCCGACTTCCGGTACCCGCATCTGGTGGCCGTGTGGGGCCAGGCCTACTACGCCGCGGAGACCGCGGCGGTCGAAGCGGTGCTGGCCGAACTCGAACGTCTCCGGCCGCCGGCGACGCCGGCCGGGCCCCCTGCACCGCCGGGACCGCAGGACCACTGAGACCCTGGGCGCGCGACCGGGGCCCGTCCGTCCGGACGGGCCCCGGCGGGTCCGGCGTCAGTCCCGGGCGGATGCGCCACCCGGTGCCGGCCGGGAGGCCGCCGCGCCGGCGGACGAGCCGGCGGTGCCCGACGTCGGCGGCGCAGTGGCCGGGCCCCCGGCGGGCGCGGAGGACCCGCCCGCCTCGGGGCCCAGCAGCTGCGCGGCGAGCGCCGCACCGTCGTAGTAGACGCGCCACCGGAAGATCCGCCCGTCCCGGAACTCGAAGGTCTCGGCCACCTCGGCCTTCACCAGCCGGTTGGTCGGCGGGACAGTGCCGCCCGGCACCTCCAGCGGGCCGGTCTGCAGACCTCCGCCGGCGTGCTCACTGGCCACCTTCTCGCCGTCGGCGATCAGGTTGGTGATGAACAGCCGCGCCTCGGGCAGCGCGGTCTTGGAGATCGAGAACCAGCGGCGCAGTCCGTCCGGCCCGCGGTAGATCTGCCCGGCCGGCACGTCGTGCAGTTCGAAATCGTCGGTGACGCTCTCCACGATGGAGTCGAGGTCACCCTGGTTGTACCACTCGAAAATCTGGTGGATGAGTCGGCTGTTGCGCTCCGGTGCGCCGGGGTCCCCGAATCCCAGCAGCCCACTGAGCAACGTCCGGAGTTGTTCGCCGAACACGCGCAGGTCATTCACGTGGCTCTCCTATTCTGCTGTGCCGCTCCTCCATTCGTACGGCCGCCGCGGTCATCGAACTTCTCGCAGCTTGCCGCGCTTTCCGGGCCGGACGCGGACGGCCGGCGGACGGCCGCGCAGCAAGGGGGAAGAAGCCGCACGGGCGGTGCGCACCTACCAATGGATGGAGATCGGTGTGCCACGTCTCCGAACGGAGATCGGTAAACGATTCTTCAAGTCGGCTGAGGAGCGGCCCCGCCGATCTTCCTGGGGAAGCGCCCGCCCACGGCCGCACAACTGTGAGGAAGGACAGAATGCCTGCACTGCTGCATTCCCACGAAGTCAGCCAACTTCTCGAACTGGTCCAGGACCAGCCTGGTTCCACCTCCGTCTTCCTCGACCTGCTCGGCCAGATCAAGGACCGGGTGGCCGCCGCCATCGACGCCGACCCCCTGGTCGCCGAGCGTCTGGGCGGCAACCGGCACCGGCTGATCGACATCGAGTTCCGCGAGGAGGAGCAGAAGGTCGCCGACGCCCAGGTGTCGGTCCGCCTCGCCGAGGCGGTCATCTACGACTACGACCGCAGCGTCCTCATCATCGCCGTGCTGGACCTGCGGGCCGGCGTGGTGGAGGCGATCGTCGAACGGCCGGGCATCCAGCCCGCGCTGACCGCGGAGGAGCGGGAGGAGGCGTACGAGCTGGTCGTCACCGACGACCGGTACGAGGCGCTGCGTGCCCGCGGCCCGGTCGACATGGTGGCCCTGCCGGCCCGGGCGGCCCAGATCGAGGAGAACCCCCGCTTCGGCCACCGGCTCTTCCAGCTCTACTTCTGGTCCCGCGGTGACGCGCCGGCCCGGGTCGGGCAGGCGGCGGTCGACCTGAGCACCCGCGAGGTCGTCCCGACCGACGAGGCGCGGGGCACCGCGTCGGGGCCGCAGACCCAGGCTCCCCACAACTGACGAGGAGACAACCAATGCCTGGCGGTTACATCACCCACGCCAACTGGACCTTCGGATACTCGATCAACACGATGCAGGGCACCGGGCTGCGGCTCGCCCACGCCCACTTCGACGGCCGACCCGTCCTGTTCCGGGGCGAGCTGGCCTTCACCCTGGTCGACCACGGCCCGACCCACGGCGTGGCCAAGAACGGCCTCGGCGCCCGGGGCGGCGGGTCGCCCCTGGTGCCGCTGCTGCCCACGGCGCCCAACGCGGCCGGGAGCGACCTGCCCCCGACGGCGATCGCCACCAACGACAGCCAGTACGACGCGGCCGCCAATCCGACCGGCGCGGTCCACGTCGAGCGGTACGGCCCCAGCGGCATCGAGCCGGCGAAGGTCGCCTTCTGGGCGAAGTTCCAGGCCGGTGACTACCAGTACGTGCACCGCTGGGAGCTCTTCGAGGACGGCGTCATCGCCGCCTCGGTGGGTGTCGGCGGGCGGCCGGCCGCCGGCCCGGTGGCGGGTCTGCCGCACACCCATCACCACTACTACCGGCTCGACCCGGACGTGGCGACGATCGGCGGGAACACCGTCCAGCTCGGCACCCGGGGCGGGGCCGCCGCGACCCAGTGGCAGAACGTGGCGCGTGGCGCCCACACCCTGGAGCCCGGCTCCCGGCTGCGAGTGGCGAGCGAGGCGCCCAAGCCCAACGGCCTGCTCCGTTCCTACGAGCTGCTGCCGGGGTCGAACATCGGCCCGGACGGCCGCACCAGCAGCGCCGACCTCTGGGTCGCGCCCTACCGGGGCAACCTGGACGACGGCTACGAGGTCGGCACCGACGACAGCGTTCTGACCTCGAGGTACGCGGCTGAGACGGGCGCCTCGGTGGGCGAGGAGAACGACCTCAGCCTGTGGTACGCGCTGCGGCAGCACGTCGAGCCGCGGACGGCGGGCGAGGAACACCGGATCGTGCCCTACCGCTTCACGGGCTTCCGGCTGGACCCGCGCGACTTCCTCGACGACACTCCGAACCGGCTGTACCGGACCTCACCGCCCTCGCCGTGAGGCGGGCGGCCTGATCCGAGGTCGAAAACAGGGGTGGGGCCCTCGGCGGCCCCACCCCGTCGTCGCGTCCCCGGACGGTCAGCCCGTCGGCGGCTTGAGCCGGTCGGGGGCCGGCTCCCACAGCTCGATCCGGTTGCCTTCGGGGTCGATCGCCCAGCCGAACCGGCCTTCCGGATAGTCCTCGGGCTCGGGGCTGACCTCCACGCCGGCGGCCCGCAGCTGCGCGAGCATCGCCGCCATGTCCCGGACGCGGAAGTTGAGCCGTACCGCCTGCCCGGTCTCCTCCTCGACGTCGGCGCCGTACGGCGCGAAGACGGTGGGGCCCTGCTCCTGCCACCAGTCCCGGTCCTCGTCCGGAGTGGGCGGTGGCGTGAGGCCGAGGTGGTCGACGTACCACTTCGTCATCGCCGTCGGGTCCTTGACCCGGAAGAAGAGACCACCGATGCCCGTCACACGTTCCACAGGGAACCTCCGTCTGATCCGCCCCGCACCCGGCGGGGCCGGGCGCTCACGTCTCGTGCACTATGACTGTCAGTCATAGTGCACGAGACGCACGATCCACGCCAGCCGGACACGGGTGGGCGGGCCGTCAATCTCCGGAGCCGCGCCCAGCCGGCACCAGACCGGCGAACCGGAGCAGTTCCACCATGCCGAAGACACCGTTCTGACCGGCCAGAGTGGGTCGCCAGGCGGGGTAGGCGGAGCAGTACGACATCGGGTCTCCCTTCAGGATCCCCAGCAACACCTCCGCCACCAGCCGCCCGCCGACCGGGCCGAGCCGGTGCCCGCCGGTGAGCACCTCCGCCTCCTTCAGGATGTAGTACCAGAGGTAGGCGGGACCGTCGAAGTCCAGCAGCTCGTCGGAGAGCGGCACCTCCCCCATGGCGCGTGCGACGTCCTGGCCCGACGGCAGCTGCTGCGCCTCGCTGCGCAGCATGTTCCGCACGGCCAGCGAGCCGAGCGACTTCGCGAGCGCGCCCTCCTTCGCTCCCGGCACCGCGCTCACCGGCAGGTTGAGCAGCGCCGACGTGAGCGAGGCGCCGAACGCCTTGGCCCGCTGGGGTACCCGGTTCGGGTCGGTCCGGAAGAACAGCGACCAGTCGATCGAGTGCTCGGGCAGGATCCGCCCGCCCCGCAGGTCCGCCCGCGGGCTCGGGGGCGCGTTCCGATCGGCCGGGAACAGCGGCGCGCTGAACTTCTCGTTGATCTGGTAGCGGGGCAGGATCGTCGAGTGCATCACCCGGAACGCGGCGACCGCGAACTCCACCGGGATGTACGGCACCGGACGGGGGTCGTAGAAGCGCAGGCCGTTCTCGAAGATGTCGTCGACGATGTGCTGCCCGACGAAGAGCGGCAGGTACTCGTGCACCACGATCCACTGGAAGTGCCAGCGGACCAGCTGCTGTGCCTTGTAGGTGAGTTCGTTGTAGTAGTTGTCGAGGGAGAGCAGATCGTCGAGCCGGCCGGCCGGCGCGTCACCCGGGGCCGCCGGTCGTGACCGGACCCGGTCGCCGACCGCGTCGGTGAGGCTGCCGTCGGCCAGCCCGTCCACCACGCGGTTGTGGAACTTGATGAACGCGAGGTGGATGTGGGCGATCAGCATGTTCTCGTCGTTGCGCGGATCCCCGATCAGCGGCACCCCCTCGGCGGTTCGCGCGAAGTCGGTACCGCCCGGCCCGAGTACCAGTTTGGTGCCGTGCGACGCCTGGTCGTAGAGGTAGGGGTCGACTGTCGGCCCGGCGCCGTAGAGCGCGTCGAGGTCGAGCCGCGGCGGCCGGAACGCCTGGATGGCCTCCGGGTCGACCTGCTGGTTCAGGACGGTGGTGGGGTCGAAGGTGATGTTGTGGTCGATGAACTGGGCGAGGTAGACGAAGCCGGTGTCGACCGGGCCGAGCTTGTCCGGGGTGATCTCCCCCGCGTCCAGCCGGCCTCCCGGAAGCCCGTACTCCTCGGCCAGCGGCAGGCCGGTCGGGCGACGGGGCGGCAGGTTGGGAAACATCCGGCCGAACCGGCCGTGCTGTGCGGTGTTCCCCGGGGGAACGTGGAGGCCGCGGTGCTGTGTGACGCCGTGACGCATGGCAGTCCCTTCATGAGGCTGACGCGAAGGGGCGCGACACCTGGTCGCGCCCCTTCGCCATTGATAGCCACCGTCGGGTGCCGGGGTCTTCTCCCGGCTTGCGGATCCGCCACGCAGCCGCGGACGCGCCCGGCCGCTCAGCCGGCGAGGAAGCCGCCGTCCACGGCGAGCACCGCGCCGGTCACGTAGCTCGCCTCGGCCGAGGCGAGGAAGACGGCCGCGCCGACCAGGTCCTCCGGCTCCGCCACCCGGCCGATCGGGATCCGCTGGGCCAGCATGGCCTGGACCTCGGGGGCCTGCAGGAGCGGCTCCATCATCGGCGTCCGGGTCGCTCCGGGGATCAGCTCGTTGACTCGTACGCCCTGCGGGGCGAACTCGGCGGCCCAGCTCACCGTCAGCATGTGCAGCGCCGCCTTCGCGGCGGCGTACACCGCACCGCCCGGAGAGCCCCGGTGGGCGCCCGCGGTGGTCACGTTGACGACCGACCCGCCGCGCTCCACGAGGGACGGCAGAGCGGCCCGGGTGACGAACAGCGGCGCCTTGAAGTTGATCGCCAGGACCTCGTCGACGTTCTCCTCGGTCACCTGGCCGGCGGTGCCCATGCTCATCACGCCGGCATTGTTCACGACGACGTCGACCCCGCCGTGGCTGTCCAGCACCGCCCGCACCAGCCGGCCGGCCTCACCGGGCCGGGACAGGTCCGCGAGGACCGCCTCGGCCCGCCCTCCGGCGGCCGAGATCCGCTCGACCACGGCGTCGGCGCGTTCCTTGTCCCGGCCGTGCACGACCACAGTGGCGCCCTCGGCCGCGTATCCCGCGGCGATGGCCCGGCCGATGCCGGAGGTGGAGCCGGTGACCAGCGCTACTCTTCCCTTGAGACGGTTCATGACGGCACTCCGATCGACGTGTGGTCCGGGCTGTCGGTCCGGTCCGGCGACGCGGCGGGTCGCGGCGGCCGGATGACGAGGGTGAGCAGCGCGGCGGCGACGAGGATCACGGCCGCGACCTGGAAGGCGAGCACCGTGCCGCCGATGGCGGCGGCGTCCTCGCCGGCGCCGTCGGAGACCATCTGCCGCGACCTCAGCCCCGCGAGACTGACCAGCAGCGCCAGGCCGACGGCACCGCCGATCTGCTGGGCGACGGTCAGCATCCCCGAGCCGAGGCCGGCGTCCTCGGCGGTGGTGGCGGACATCGCGGCGGTGGCGAGGACCGGCACGGCGAGCCCGGCGCCCAGCGCGACGAGCACCATGCCGGGCAGGATGTCCGGCAGGTAGCGTTCGGTCCCGTCGATCCAGGACAGGTAGAGCAGTCCGGCCGCGGTGAGCAGCGGTCCCACGAGCAGCACCCGCCGGGGGCCGAGGCGCCCGACCAGGCGCTGCGAGAGCGAGATGCCGATCAGCAGGCACACGGCCATTGGTACGTACGCCAGGCCGGTCTGCAGCGGCGACCAGCCCAGGCGCTCCTGGACGTGCAGGGTGAGCAGGAAGAACATCGCGAACAGGCCGGTGGTGAAGAGCATCATGGTGCCGTTCGCCGCGCTGCGCGTGCGGTTGGCGAAGAACCGCAACGGCACGAGCGGGTACGCGACCCTGCGTTCCTGGAGCACGAACGCCGCGAGCAGCACCACGGCCACCGCCAGCGGAACGAGCGCGCGAGGGCTGCCCCAGCCGGCGCCGGGCGCCTCCAGCAGCGCGAACACCAGGGCGGCTAGGCCGACCGTGGCGGTGACCGCGCCCGGGATGTCGACCCGTTGGCGAGCGGCCGTCGCGGCGGGCGGAACCAGTGCCGGCACCAGCGCGAGCACGACGACCGCCACCGGCAGGTTGATCAGGAAGACCAGCCGCCAGGAGACCAGGTCGGTGAGCAGACCGGACAGCACGTAGCCGACGATGCCGCCGAGGGCGGCGATGCCGCCCCAGAGGCCGATGGCCTTGGCCCGCTCCGCGCCCTCCGCGAAGATCAGGGTGATCAGGGCGAGCGCGGTCGGCGAGGCCAGCGCGCCGCCGACGCCCTGGAGGAACCGTGCCGCCACCAACTGCCAGGGCTCCTGCGCGACGCCGCAGGCGAGCGACGCCACGGCGAAGACGGCCACACCGGCGAGGAACACCCGACGGTGCCCGACCAGGTCCCCGGCACGTCCACCGAGCAGGATCAGGCCGCCGAAGGCCAGCAGGTAGCCGTTGACCACCCAGGCCAGGCCCGTGGCCGAGTAACCGAGGTCCTCGCGGATGGACGGCAGCGCGACGTTCACCACCGTGTCGTCCACGACCAGCATGAACTGCACGAAGCAGAGCAGTGTCAGCGCCCACCAGCGCCGGCGTACGGGTGAACGGGGTTCATCGGCCGCAACGGCCATGTCTCCTCCTGGGTTAGTGCACGACGTCTCACGTGCGGCGTGACTCGACGACCATGGGCAGGCTGTTGGGCAGGCCGCCCTTGGCGACCGACGGCTTCACGACGTGACCGGGCACGGGCCGCAGGCGCAGCCGGCGGACGAGCGTGGCGAACACGACGAGCATCTCGGTCATGGCGAACTGCTCGCCGATGCAGATGTAGCGGCCGGAACCGAACGGCAGGAACGCGTTGCGGGGCACCTCTGCCGCACGTTCCGGCAGCCACCGGTCCGGGTCGAACCGGAGCGGATCGCGGTAGATCCGGGGGTCGCGGTGGATCGCCTGCGGGCTGAACATGATGGTCGCGCCGGCCGGCAGGGCGTGCCCGCCGAGTTCGACGGCCCGGGTCGTCTGGCGGGTCAGCACCCACATCGCGTACAGCCGCAGCACCTCGCTGAGGAAGCGCCGGGTGTACTCGAGCCTCGGCAGGTCGGCCGCGGTGACCGGCCGGTCGCTGAGCACGTCGGTCAGCTCCTCGTGCAGCCGGCGCTCGACGTCCTCCCGCTGCCCCAGCTCGTACGCCGCCCACACCAGGGCACCGTTCGTGGTCTCGGTCGCGGCGGTGGCGATGGTCATCACCTCGGCGTGGACCTGCAGGTCCGGCATCGGCTCGCCGGTGTCCTCGTCACGGGCCGCGAGCAGCATCGACAGCACGTCCCCGTGGTCGACACCGTCGCGCCGGTACGCCTGGATCATCCGGTCGATGATCTGGTGCAGCCGGTGCAGCGCCCGGTCGAAGCGGCGGTTGCCCGGGGTGGGAAGGGCCGCGAGGGCCGGCATCATGGTGCGGACGGCCACGCCGCTCACCGCGATCGGGATCGACGTGCGGAACTCCTCGACCGCCTCGCGCCCGATGTCGGAGGCGAACAGCGCCTTCGCCGCGACGGTGAGGGCGATCTCGCGCATCTCCTGTTCCATCACGATCCGGTCGCCGTCGCGCCAGCCGGCGATCCGCTCGCCGGCGATGGCGCGCATGACGTCGACGTAACCCGCGACGCGTTCCTTGTGGAACGCGGGCTGCATGAGGCGGCGCTGGCGGTGGTTGAAGTCGCCGGTCGAGCACGAGATGCCGTTGCCGAGCACGAGCTTCGCCTTCTCGACCAGAGGGCCCTTGCCGGCGAAGGCCGGGGCGTCGGTGACCAGCACGCGGCGCAGCAGGTCGGCGTCGTTGACCACGTAGACCGGTTTGCGGCCGAGGTAGATCCGGACCACCGGCGCGGTGTCCCGGGCGCGCTCCATCAGCCGGAGTCCCTGGCTCATCAGCAGCGGTGCGTGCCCGGCTATGGGCAACCGGCCGGGCAGCACCGGCACCTCTGGCTTCGTCGTGTCTGCGGCGACCATCGGATCCTCCCCGGCGGTTCGCGCCCCACCCGGCTGGCAGCGCCGGCCGGGATGCACCGCGGGCGAGCGGCGATCAGCCGACGGGACGGCGGCGCACGGAATCCGTCGCCGCCCGACGCCCTCTATGACTAACAGTCATAGTGGAGTATGACTATCAGTCAGTGCAACCCCGGCGCGCCGTTCACCTGCCGGGCGAGGGGTCGTCCCGCCGGCGCCGGTGGAGCAGCCGCAGTCCGACGACCAGCAGCACCAGCAGGTCGGCCCCGAGCAGCACGAGCACCCACGGCTCGGCCGACGCGCCGTGCGAGTGCCCGCCCCCCGCCGGCTCGACCTGGACACGCGGATCGGGCCGGTCGCCGACGACTGCCGGCGGCGCGTCCCCACGTACGTCGAACCGGATCGTGCCGGCCAGCTCACGGCCGGCGCCGAACTCCGCGTGATAGGCCACCAGGTACGTCCCCTCGCCGGCCGGCGGCACGGCGATGCTGACCTGGCGTCCACGAACGACCGGGCGGCCGACCTGCGGCGCGATCCCGGGCGCGGCGACCGAGAGGTGCGTCCCGGAGCCGGCCGGCGGGCGGTCGAAGGTGAGCGTGACCGAGGACGGCGGCCGGCCGACGACCGCCCGGTCCGCGGGCGCCGCGGAGACCATCCGGACCGGTGCCGCGGCGGACAGGACGCTCAACAGCGGTACGCCGAGCGCGAGCGCCGCCACCGCCGCACCGGCCGCCCAGCCCGTGCGGGCCGGCCGGGCGGCGGGGACGGGCACGTCAGGCCCCCGCGGGAGCGGGACGACGACAGCTGCACCGCATCAGTGCCCGCTCGTGCCACGTCGGACGCAGGTGCAAGCCGATCGCGATCACCATCGGCGCGAAGACCACGGCGTTGTAGAACAGGTGCAGCTCGACGCGCGGGAACACGACCTGGGCGAGGCTGGTCGGCACCGGGCGACCCAGCAGGTACTGACCGGTGAGCGACTGGACGAGCAGCAGCAGGTGCTCCAGGTGGTGCCACACCTGCACGCCGAGGGCGATGCCCCACCACAGCCGGGCGCGGCCGACGAAGCCGTCCCGCAGCAGCCAGAATCCGGCGAGCATCACCAGGGCGTATCCGTAGTGCAGCCACTCCGACTCGATCAGCCACGGGAAGGGCATGCCCAGCAGACCACGGGCGTCGGGCCGGCTCCAGCCCAGGATCCAGATCTGCGCGGCCTGCACGAGGTGCTCGGCCCAGTGGGCCAGCACGACGAACGTGAACACGTTGATCGCGGCGCGGTGCCAACTGGTGTTCCACGCCGTGACGAGCGACGTGGGGTTCACCGGCTGGAGCCGCCGAGGACGGTCGGACATCGGGCCTCCGGGGATCGGCGCTGACGGCGTGGCCGTAGCGGTCGGACGGCTTCGACGGTAGGAGCGGACCGGTTCCGGAACCTCTTCCCGCTTGCTGTCCGTCCCGGCCGGACGGTCCCGGCCCGTGCGGGCTGCCGGCCGGCCGCCGGAGGCGGGTCGCGCGGCCTGCGCCGGACCGGGCATAGTGGCCCGCGGCGCCATCGACCGGCGTCGTCTGCTCGGGGGAAGAGGTGATGGGGAGTGACGACGCGCTCACGTGTCCGGCTGGCCCGGGTGGCCGCACTGGTAGCGCTGGCCGGAGGGACGCTCGCGGTGGCGGCGGCACCGGCGACGGCCGCGCCGGAGACGGTGAGCATCCTGAGCGTGTCGGCGGAGAACGTGAAACCCCGCGAGACGGTACGTGTGCAGTTCCGCGTCACCAACGACGGACGCCGCGCCGAGACGGCGATCGTGGTGGTGGGCGGCGGCCTGCGGTGCGCCACCGGCTGCCGGGCGGAGCCGAATCTCCGGCCCGGTCAGAGCCGGACCTTCGACGCGACACTCGTGGCCCCTGACGCTCGCCCGGGCGAGACCACCGGCCTCAACATCTCGGTCGGCGTGCGGCTCGCCGGGCAGAACAGCTACGCGTACAAGATGGTCTACGTCCACGGGCCGGGCGCCTCGCCCTCCGGCGAGGCCGAGCCGGCGGCGGGGGTGAGGGGGGTCTCCGGCCGG
Source organism: Micromonospora globosa (assembly GCF_000717585.1). NCBI lineage: Bacteria > Bacillati > Actinomycetota > Actinomycetes > Micromonosporales > Micromonosporaceae > Micromonospora > Micromonospora globosa. The sequence continues at coordinate 41,089 of NZ_JNZR01000002.1, read as the reverse complement.
GTCAGCGACGCCGACGAAAAGGCCATCGGCGGGGCGGATCTGACCATCCGGGACAGTGCCGGCCACGAGTACCGGACGACCAGCGACCGCAGCGGCCGGTTCTCGATCACGTCCAGGGCCGGCAGGACGATCGCCGAGGGATCCATCACGGTCCGCGCGACCATGGACGGCTACCGCACCGCCCGCGCGACCGTACGGGGCCGGGCCGGTGACGTCGCGACCGTACGGTTGACCCTCTCCGCGGTGCCGGCGCCGACCACGACGTCGCCGTCGCCCACCGCGGAGGCGAGCCCTCTCGCCGAGGCGGCTGACGACGACACCCCCGCGGCCGCGCCGCCCACACTCACGGCCACCGGCGACGAGGGCGGCAGTACGTCGATGTTCCTGCTGGGCGGCCTGCTGGTCGCCGCGGGCCTGGGCGCGCTCGCACTGGTGATGGTGCGGCGCAGGAGCGCACCGGGCGCGGAGGCGGAGGCGGCCGCTCTCCCGGCGGCCCGGCTGCCGGCCGGCGGAGACCTGGCCGACGCGCCGACCGCGATCCTGCACATCGGGCCGGCCGGCGGAAGCCCGGCTGTCCCGGGTCCGCCGGGGCGCGCGAAGGCTCGCCCTACGCCGTCCGCTGCGGGCCGACGACGCTCCAGCAGAGGCCGGCAGGGTCGCGCAACATGACCTGGTGCGACGGGGCAGCCGGCGGCTCGAGGTGGGCGCCCGCGGCCACCGCCCGCCGCAGCACCGACTCGGGGTCCGTCCGCTCGATGGTCAACACCTCGTCACGGTCTGCGGCCACCGACGGGTCGCCCGCCTCCCACCACTCGCTCACGGTCAGGTGATGGCCGCCGACGGCCAGTTCCGCGTGCACGACATGCCCGTCGAGCAGGCACTCCCGTTGGATGGCCACGGCGTCGAAGACGTCCGTGTAGAAGGCGATCGCCTCGCTTGTGTCGCTGACCGTCAGGTGCGGTCCCGTACGCTGATCCTGTGCCCGCATGAGACTGCTGTCCCTTCGCTACTCGGCGATCCGGGTCCGACCGGTCCAGCGGAAGACCACCGGCTCGACCGCCGCGGCGGCGTTGCCCCGCTCGAAGTGCTCGTACCCGCCGTAGTACAGGATCTTGATCTTCTTCTCGGCCGTGGAAACCCGACGGCTGCGCAGGTCGGCCGGCAGGCCGGCCGGGCCGCCCTCCAGGACGACATCGATGACGCCGGCGGCGTCCCGGGCGACCGGATCAGCTTGCGAAACGTCCTTCATGGCACGACCTCCGTCGCATTCCGCACACCTTACGAGCCGCCACAGGGGGCGACGGCGGCTCGGTCCACACAGGTCCAACGACACCCGATGCCGGGTGAACCGAACGTAGTGCAGATCACATTTCGCCGGCACCCTTAGCGCACCCCTAGATGCGCCCTGGGCAGCGACGATACCCAGAGCAGCCCTGTCGGGCGGCGGGGCTCACTCCCAGCGGAAGAACCGCGTCGCCCCCAGGGAGGCGACGGCGGCCGTGACGGCCAGGGCGATCAGCTGCGGCAGTTCGGGGTCGGCGCCCGCCCACGCCGCGCCGATGGTGTCGACCGTCGCGCCGAGCGGCGAGTAGTCGGCGACGACGGCCAGGGCACTCGGCATCCGGTCGCGGGGCAACCAGGCACCGGCCAGGAAGAGCAGCGGGAAGAACAGCGCGGGGCCGATCGACTGTGCCGCCCTGGCCGACGGCGCCAGCGCCGCGATCAGCAGGCCGACGGCGAACAGACACGCGACCCCGAGGAGGAAGGCCAGCACGAACCCGGGCAGGTTGGCCGGCGCCGGCTGGTCCAGCAGGAACCGCACGGCGATCGCGGTGACCACCGCACCGAGCACGCCCATCACGAGGTTGACCACGACCTGGGCGACCAGCAGCAGCGCGGGCTGCACCGGGGTCGTCGCCAGACGGCGCAGGATCCGGCGTTCCCGGTAGATGCCCAGCGCCATCGGCAGGGTGAAGAGCGCGAGCATGCCGATGGTGAGAGCCAGCGCGAGCGACGGCAGGAACGTCTGCTCGGCGTGCTGCCCGGTGTCGGCGGCCGTACCGGCACGCTGCGGCAGGCCGAAGACGAGCATCAGGCCGATCGGCAGGGCGAAGACGAAGAACAACGACACGGGCTCCCGGAGGAACAGCTTCGTCTCGACGGCGATCAGCTTGGACAGGGCGCTCACGACGACCTCCCGTCGGTCGGGGACTGCGCGGCGGTCCGGCCGCCACGGCCGGTCAGGGCGACGAAGGCGTCGTCGAGGCTGGGCTGCTCGACCCGCAGGTCCGTGTAGGTTGTTCCGCGCCCGTTGAGCACCGACAGGACCGACTGGAGCACGTCCTTCGTGCCGGTCACCGTCACCTCCGCGCCGTAGCGGCTGACCCCGGTCACGTCGGGCGAGGCGAGCAGCAGGGCGTCCTCGACCGGCTCCGCCGGGCGGAAGTGCACCCGGTGCTCGCTGCCGACGCGGGCGAGCAGACCAGCGGGGCTGTCGATGGCCACCACCCGCCCCTTGTCGATGATCGCGATCCGGTCACAGAGTCGTTGCGCCTCCTCCATGAAGTGGGTGACCAGCACGACGGTGACGCCGCGGTCGCGAATCCGCTCGACGAGATCCCAGGTGTCCCGGCGGCCCTGCGGGTCGAGGCCCGTGGTCAGCTCGTCGAGGATGGCGATCTCCGGCCTGCCCACCAGCGCCAGGGCCACCGACAGTCGCTGCTTCTGCCCGCCGGAGAGCTTCTGGAAATAGGTGTTGCGCTGCTCGGCCAGGCCGAGGTCGGTCAGCAGCTCGTCGATGTCGGCCCGGTTGCGGTAGAAGGACCGGTACAGGTCCAGCGCCTCCCGCACCCGCACCTTGTCCGGCAGCTGGCTCTCCTGGAGCTGGGCGCCGACGCGCTGGCGCACCTCGGTGCGGTCGCGCACCGGGTCCAGCCCGAACACCCGGACGGTCCCGCCGTCGGGACGGCGCAACCCCTGCACGCACTCCACCGTGGTCGTCTTGCCGGCGCCGTTCGGGCCGAGGACGCCGAAGATCTCGCCCTGCTCGACGGTGAAGGAAACGTCGTCGACCGCGACCTTCTCGCCGTACCGCTTCTGCAGATGATCGACCTCGATGACCGGCATCTGGGGTGGTCCTCCTTCATGTGCGGTTTGCCGTCGGAAAGGGCGGACCCCTCGGCTGATCGCGGCGTCGGTTCGCGGGAACGGGCCGGACCCGGGCCGACCGACGCCCGACATCATCCGCGCAACCGATGCGCCGATCAACTGATCGGGTGACGAATCGGGGGTGTCGATGTCGGGGAACGATCCTCCACAGGGGTGCCGCCCGGCGACAGGGGTGTCGCCCGGTCACGCCAAGTGTCCGTGCGTCCGTCCGGGCGGGCGGCGGCTCCGGGCGGCTTCTCGCCCACGGATCCGGTGTGGCTCGTCACCGCCGTGCCGGGCACAGCGGCAGCAACTCGTCGAGCCGGGTCAGAACGACGTCCGGGCCGGCCGTGCGCAGCGTCTCCTCGTCGGACTCGCCCCACAGCGCGGCCACCGCCGTCACCCCGGCCGCCCGCGCGCTGGCCAGGTCGCTGGGCGCGTCGCCGACCATCAGCGCCTCCGCGGGCCGGGCCCCGAGCAGGTGCAGCGCCCGCCGTACGATGTCGGGCGCGGGCTTCGGGCGGGGCACCTCGTCCGAGCCCACCACGTGGTCGACGAGCGGCAACAGGTCGAGCCGGCCGAGCAGGTCCCGGGCGCGTACGCCGCTGCGGCCGGTGGCCACGGCGAGCCCGATCCCCCGCCGACGCAGGGTGCGCAGCAGCTCCGCCGCGCCGACGACCGGGCTGACCCGGTGTGCAAGGCGGTTGCTCTCCCGCACGAACGGCTCGGCGAGCGCCGCTGGCAGACCCATCAGCTCCAGCACCTCCGGCAGGTACCGGCCCGGGTGGCGGCAGTACTCCTCGACCGGGGCCATGCCGTCGCCGACCACCTCGGCGTAGGCGAGGGCGAACGCCTCTCTGGCCACGGCGAGGCTGTCGACCAGCACCCCGTCGAGGTCGAGCACCACCGCCCGGACACCGTCGGGTGCCGCCGTCGCCCTCGCGACCACCGATGTCACCTCCCCGCCCGCACGACCGCCACGGCCGGTAGGGGTGGCAGGCCGCGGAGACCCCCGACTACGGTCAGGACCGTTCTCCCGGCCCACCGGCGCGGCGCACTCGCCCACCCGGATCCGGCGGTACCCCACGACCCTACCGGCGTCGCGGCCCCCGGCAGGGCTCGGACCGGGCCGCTGAGAGGATCGCACCATGCCGCTGCTGGGCTGGCTGACGAAGGGCACCGACGAGCACCCGGACGCGATCCGGGTCGACGGCCGGGCGGTGTCCTGGGTGGAGCTTCGCCGCCTTGCCACGGCGGTGGCCGACGAGCTGCGCGGCGTCGACCGGGTGGCGATCGAGGCCACCGCCACCCTGGAGACCGTGGTCGGCGTGGTGGGCGCGCTGACGGCCGGGGCGGCGGTCGTGCCGATCCCGCCGGACGCCGGGCCGATGGAGCGCGATCACATCCTGCGCGACTCGGGCGCGACGGCGCTGCTGGCCCCGGCCGGCGCGGAACGCACCGTCGGTGACGCCGGCCGGCCCGTCGTACCCGTCGACCTGACCCGCCGGTCGGACACCGTCCACCCCGAGCCGGATCCGGCCTGCACCGCGGTGATCCTCTACACCAGCGGCACCACCGGCGCCCCGAAGGGCGCCGTGATCTCCCGCCGCGCGATCGCCGCCTGCCTCGACGGGCTGGCCGACGCCTGGGCATGGACGCCGGACGACCTGCTGGTGCACGGCCTGCCGCTGTTCCACGTGCACGGGCTGGTGCTCGGCGTGCTCGGACCACTGCGGCTGGGCGGCCGGCTGCACCACGTGGGCCGCCCCCGCCCCGACCGGTACGCCGCCGCCAACGGCACCATGTACTTCGGGGTGCCGACGGTGTGGTCCCGAATCGCCGCCGACCCGGACGCGGCCCGGGCGCTGCGTCCGGCGCGGCTGCTGGTCTCGGGCAGCGCGGCGCTGCCGGCGGCGGTCTTCGCCGACCTCGCCACCCTCACCGGTCACCGGGTCGTCGAGCGGTACGGGATGACCGAGACCCTGATCACTGTGAGCGCCCGGACGGACGGCCCACGCCGGCCCGGCACCGTCGGGCTGGCGCTGCCCGGGGTCCGTACGCGGCTGGTCGGCGACGACGGCACCCCGCTCCCGGCCGACGGGGCGACGATGGGCGAGCTTCAGGTCACCGGCCCCACGCTGTTCGACGGCTACCTCAACCGTCCGGACGCCGACGCGGCGAGCCGTACCCCGGACGGTTGGTTCCGCACCGGGGACGTCGCCACCGTCGACCCGGACGGCTGGCACCGGATCGTCGGCCGGGCGTCGACCGACCTGATCAAGAGCGGTGGCTACCGGATCGGCGCCGGCGAGGTGGAGGACGCCCTGCTGACGCACCCGGGGGTCCGTGAGGCAGCCGTGGTGGGCACCCCGCACCCCGACCTCGGTCAGCAGGTCACCGCGTACGTGGTGGGCGACGGGGTGGGCGAGGCCGAGCTGATCGACTTCGTGGCCCGGCACCTTTCGGCGCACAAGCGACCACGCGAGGTGCGCCTTGTCGACGCCCTGCCCCGCAACGCCCTGGGCAAGGTGCAGAAGACGCGGCTCAGCGCAGACGGTTAGGACGCGACCGCCGGGATGCTGACCGCGGTGACCACCAGCCCTTGCTCGACCAGGAACCTGCCCGCGAACGCCCGCACCTCGGCCCCGCCGAACACCGGACCGGGCACCAGCAGCCGGGCCTCGAACGTGCCGGCCGGGTCGAACACGATGTCCGCCTCGGAGAAGTCCAGCCACTGGCCGGTGAGCGGGAACCACGCCTTGTACACCGCCTCCTTGGCGCTGAACAACAGGCGGTCCCAGCAGACGGCGGGGCGGACCGCGCCCAGCGTGACGGTGCGCGACCGTTCGGCCGGCAGGGCGATCGCTCCAAGCACCCCGTCGGGCAGCGGGGCGTGCGGCTCGGCGTCCACCCCGAGGCTGGCGAACGCCGCCGTACGGCCGACGACCGCCGCCCGGTAGCCATCGCAGTGCGTCATACTGCCGACCACGCCGTCCGGCCAGAGCGGGGCACCGCGTGCGCCGGAGACGATCGGCGCCGGGGCGAGGCCCAGCTCGCCGAGGGCCAACCGGGCGCAGTGCCGCACTGTGGTGAACTCCCGGCGGCGTTTCTCCACCGACCGTGCCACCAGCGCCTCCTCCTCGGGGAACAGGGTCACGCCGGCGGGATCGGTGAAGGACTCGGACACCGCCACGGTGGGGGGCAGGATCTGCTCGATCACGTTGGCCGATGGTAGGCGCTGCGGCACCCCTCGCCGCGGCGGGCCTCGGCGATAGGTGCACCATAGGGGTCGGGTACGGGTGCCGGCCTGCACGGGACAGGTGCCACTCTGGGCGCCGTCCCGGTCCTGCGGGCGGGGCACCTGGATTTGGGGCGGATGGACGCGGGAATGGCGATGCTTACTGGCAAAGTGGTGCGGTTCGACGAGGTGCGGGGCTACGGGTTCATCGCCCCGGACGACGGCAGCGACGACGTGTTCGTGCACGCGAACATGCTCGACGGCGACAAGTGGGCACTGACGCCCGGCGTCCCGGTCGAGTACGACGCGGTGGAGACCGAGCGCGGGCCCAAGGCCGTGCTGGTGCGGGTGTCCGGCGTCGCCCCGGGTGCGGATCGCGTCCCGGCGGCCGGTGCCGGGCTGTCCGCCCGGGCCGGCGTCACGGTCGGCGGCGGGCGCAGCAGGGACAGCGGGCAGGCCACGGGCGGCGCGGAGGACGACGAGGGCCTGTGCGACGTCCTCTCCGAGCGGGCCTTCTCCGCGGAGACCACCGAGGCGCTGGTGACCTCCGTGTCGGACCTGACCGGAGCGCAGATCGTGGCGGTACGTGCGAGGATGCTGGAGCTGGCCCGGCGGCACGGCTGGGTGGAGGGCTGACCGTGGCGGGGGCGGGTCACCGCCGCCCGCTGTCCGGCCGGCTCAGCCGCGGGCGATCAGCAGGGACTTCCTGATCCGCCCGAAGGCGCTGCGCGGCAGCTCGTCGACGAAGTGCACCCGCCGGGGGCGCTGGCCCGCCGAGAGGTACCGGCCGACGTGGTCGATGAGCACCTGCGCGGTCACCCCCTCGGCGACGACGTAGGCGGTGACCTGCTCGCCGAGCGCGTGGTGCGGCGTGCCGACGACGGCGGCGTCGCGCACGCCGGGGTGACTCAGCAACGCCTCCTCGATCTGCCCGGTGGGCATTCGCCGGCCCCGGCTGTGCACCACGTCGAGCCCGCACCGCCCGATGATCCGGTACGTGCCGTCGGGGGCCACGCTGGCCAGGTCCCCGGTGGCGTGCCAGCGACCGGCGGCGAGGCTCCGCCCGCCGACGTACCCGCTGAACAGCGTCGGCCCGCAGACGCTCAGCTCGCCCGCCGACTGGCCGTCGGCCGGCACCGGCCGGTCCTCGCGGTCCAGCACGCGCGTCTCGACGCCGGGCAGGGGGGTGCCGACAGCGCCCGGAACCGAACGGTCGCCGGCCCGCCCGGTCAGCGCGACGAGCGTCTCGGTGGTGCCGTAGGCCTGCACCGGCCGGTGCGAGGTGAGCAGTCGGAGCCGCTCGGCCACGGCGCGGGCCAGCGGACCGTCCGCGGAAACGAGGATCCGCGCCGCGGACAGCGGCCGGGCCCGGTGGCCGTCCAGCGCTATCCTCGCCCACTGGTCGGGCGACGCCAGGTGCATGGAGCCGACCGGCCCGGCGGTGCCGGCGTCATCGAGGTGGACGAAACGGCTTCCGGCCCGCAGTGCGCCGAGCAGGCCGACGACCAGACCGTACGCCCGGAACAGCGGGGTGCCCTGGACGACCACGTCCTCCTCGCTCCAGTGCCACGCACGGGCCAGAAGGTCGAGGTCGGCGGCGATGGCGCGGCGCGAGATGCGCACCCCTCGTGGCGGCCCTGATGCGCCACCGGTGTAGAGGATGACGGCGTCGCTGCCCGGGGCGGGCTCGGGGTGCCGCGTCGAGGCGTGTTCTCGCAGGTCGACCGGGATCGTGGACAGGCCGTCGGCCCCGGACGGGGCACGGCCGAGGATCACCGTCGCTCCGGACTGCCGCAGGATGCGGCGGCGTTCGCGTTCGTCGGCGCCGGGAGGCAGCGGTACGAGCGGCGCCCCGGCGAGGAGGGCGCCGAGCATTCCGACCACCGCTTCCAGCGTCGGTGTGCCGTCGACCGCGACCGCGGTCGCGCCCCTGATCCGATCAGCGACGGCGGTGACGCAGCCCAGCAGGGCCTCGCTGGAGAGGGCTTTTCCGGCCACCGTGACCGCGTCGGCCCGATCCGCACCGAATCCACGCAGCACCGGCAGCAGTGTCATCTCCGCTATCCCCTGCGCGGGGCGGCAACGAGTCGCGGCGGCAGCTGGGACATCACGACGGCCACAGAACCCTTCAGGTCTCGGGCCTGCACGGCCCCATGTCCGGCTATCCAGACGGTGGAGACCGGGTGCCCCGAAATTAGGGCCGGGCTATCGTCGGGCACAACCCCTAGCCGCCGAGTCCGAATCCCCCTGTCCGGGCCTACTGGCCAGCTAGGACCGGATCCCGGCCGTCCGGACACAACGGCCGGCCCGAGCGCTCACTCCGGCTCGGCGAACAATACAGAGACCGCATTTGTCTTCAGCGAGCGAAAACCGATCGGAAAACGTCTTTCTCAATGCCCGGCAACTCGCCGTCACGACTTTATCGCATTGACGCGTCCCGCATGAGATCAGCCTTCAGGCCGAATGGGACCGCAGACCTCCGCAACCAACAGGACACTCGGACGCATAATTCCTTTTCATACATAATCGCAGAATCTCCCAAACGTCCGAATCGTGGCCCGCCGACGCACACCAAGCCTCGACCGCCGGCAGGATCGGACAGGCATCGATCGCAGTTCCGGCATCAATGCCTTACATCGCAACAATCGAGCGCCTCCGGCAATTGCCGGAGGCCCGACCAGGCCCCGCAGCCCCACCCCGGGGGCGGACGACACCTCCACACCAGCTTCCGGCACCAGGCCCGCCCGCGCCGGGATCGGCACGGGCGGGGTCACGAACGCCGAGTTCAACGACGATGACGCCCAGCTCGACGTCTCCGCACGCCGCAACCGCGGGCGGCTTCGAACACCTCGGCGAGAGCGACCGGCAACGCCCGGACGCCGGATTAGCACGGAAAAGCCCATTCGCCAATCATCAGGCGGGCCGAATAAGCGGAACCATCGGCTCATGGGAGCGCTCTGTCACGGTACGGGACCAGCCGGCGACTTTCCGTCGCCACCCCCGGTCCGGGTCACCCGAGACAAGTAACCCATGTTTGCTCATCCTTTACACAACTCGGCTTGCCGCCCAATTGCCCAACTGCCATACTCCCACCATCAAGGAGGTCGATAGGAAGTGTCGACCCCGCGAGAGCTGGGGAATTATCGCCGACGCACACGGGAACACGGCTCGCAGCAGCCAACCGGTCAAGTCGGTCGATGGCGCACCGGCAAAGCTCGACACCCGTCGATACTTGCCGATAATGGAATGGGTCAAGAATTGCCGGTCTCCAATTTGGTCGAGCTGTCGGGCCGCACCGGGCACGCGGCCCTCCCCCGGAGGGGGCGGTGATGGAGCTGACCGAGCGTTCAAGCCAGCTCGGCCTGCTGGAGCGCCGACTCGCAGACCTGCTCCGCGGCGGCACCTCGCCGACCGACCGGCCGGTGACCGTGCTGACCGGCCCGGTCGGCTCCGGCAAGACCGCGCTCTCACAGACCTTCGCCCGGCGCGCCTGCGACGCCGGAGCACGGGTCATCGGCGCGAGCGCCTCCCGCGCGGAGCGCAGCGTACCGCTGGAGGTCGTCCGGCAGCTCGTCCGCGCGGTGCCGTCGTGCGCCGCGGACGCCCCCGACATCCGGGCCCGCCTCGCCCGGCTGCTGGACGCGGGCGCCCTCGCATGGAGCGACGCCGATCCGGCGGACGCGGAGAACGCCCGGCTCACCGCCGCCATCGGGCGCGCCCTGCTCGAACTGACCTCGCGGGGGCCGCTGGTCATCGTGGTGGACGACATCCACCACGCGGACGTGCCGTCGCTGCGCTGTCTCGATTACGTGGCCCGGCGGCTCTCCGGCCTGCCCGTGCTGATGGTCCTGACGGAGGCGCCACGCACCCGGCCGTGGCAGGCGGACGTGCACGCCGAGATGCTGCAACCGGCGAAGCTGCACCGCATCCGCCTGCCGCTGCTCACCGCCGAGGGGACGTTCCAGCTGCTCGCCCAGCGGCTCGACATCCCGCTCGCCCGCAGCATCGCCGAGGAGAGCCACCGGATCAGCGGCGGGAATCCGCTCCTGGTGCATGCGCTCGCCGATGACCAGGCAGCCGCGCCACGGTCCGCCGACGCCCCGGCGGTCGGCGAGTCGTTCCGGGAGGCCGTGCTGAGCTGCCTGTACCGCTGCGACCGCCTGGTGCTCAACGCCGCCCGGGTGCTCGCCGTGACCGGCGAGCCGCTGCACGGCAGCCTGCTGCCGCATCTCGTCGACGCCCGGTTGCACCCCGCGCTGGGCGCTGTCGACAAGTCGACCAGCGCGGGGCTGATCGACGAACAGGGGTTGCGCCATCCGGCGGTGACCCAGGCCGTGATCGACGGGATGACCGCCGAGGAACGCGTACGGCTGCATCTGGGAGCAGCCCGCCTGCTGCACGACGACGGCGCGCCCCCGGCCCGGATCGCGCCGCACCTGGTGGACATCGGCGAGCTGGCCGAACCCTGGATGGCGCAGACCCTGCTGGACGCCGGCGAGCAGGCGCTGCTCGACGGCGAGGTGGAGACCGCCCTACGGTACCTGCGCCGGGCGCACCGCAGTGGCGTCGGCGAGTGTCTGCGGGCGCGGATCCGCTCCGCGCTGGCGCGCGCCGAGTGGCGACTCGACCCGCAGGCCACGATCCCCCACCTGGTCAGCGTCGCCACCGCCATCCGGGCCGGGCACCTCGGCAGCCAACAGGCCGCCGGCCCCATCCAGTACCTCCTCTGGCACGGTGAGATCGACAAGGCCGTCGACCTGGTCAGGCACCTGAGCGAGCGGTCGGATCCCGCCGATCCGCAGTCCGCGGCCGAGCTGCTCGTCATCACCGGCTGGATCTCGACGCTCTATCCCGGGGTCATGGTCGACCGGCCCGCGCCCGCCGTGGCCGCGCGGGATCCGCTCACGCTGGCCCGGGTCAAGCACGGGCTCAGCGGAGTCATCCTGCTGTCCGGCGTGCTGGCCCGGGGTGACGCGGGCGTGGTCGAGGCGGCCGAGCGGACACTGTCGACCACCGGGCCGGACGACGAACCGCACATGTGGAGGGTCATCTGCGCCCTCATCGCCATGATCTACGCCGACCGGCTCGACCTGGCCGACGACTGGTGCGACCGGCTGGACCGCCACCTCGCCACCCCACACCACCCCACCCCCTCGGCTACGCTCACCGCCCTGCGGGCCGCCGTCGCCGGCCGGCTCGGCGACCTCCCCCGCGCCGGCAAGCTGGCCGACGAGGCACTGGGGCAGCTCTCGCCGAAAGGCTGGGGGGTGGTGATCGGGATACCTCTCGCCGTCCGGATACGGGCCCTGACCTTCATGGACCAGCTCGACACGGCGGCCGCCTGCCTTCAGGTGCCGGTGCCGCCGGCGATCTTCGAGACCCCGCTCGGGCTGCACTACCTGCACGCCCGCGGGACGCACGCCCTCGCCGCGGGAAGCCCCGAGGCCGCGCTGGCCGACTTCCAGCTCTGCGGGCAGCTGATGCAGCGGTGGCGGCTGGACTTCTCGGGCCTGGTGCCGTGGCGCACCGAGTCGGCTCGGGCACTGCTCCGGATGGGCCGCCGTCAGCAGGCGCGCAAGCTGGTGCGCGACGAGTTGGCCCGGCTGCGGCCCGTCCATGTCCGGTACCGGGCCGCGGCCCTGCGGGTTCTGGCCGCGACCGAGGAGGGACAGGAACGGATCCCGCACCTGCGCAGCGCCGTACGGCTGCTGCGGCAGTGCGGCGACCGGATGGAACTGGCGCACAACCTTGCCGACCTCGGTCACGCCTACGAGCAGGCCGGCGACCGGCGGCAGGCCCGCGCCGCGACCCGGTCGGCCCGGGCTCTCGCAGAGGAGTGCGGCATCCCGACGTTGTGGCCCAGCGCCCTGTCCACCAGAGACGGTGCCACCGGCGGCCGGGCGGGTGCGGCGGTCGTGGTCCAGGGCCTGACGGACACCGAATCCAGGATGGCCACCCTGGCCGCCCAGGGTCACACCAATCGTGAGATCGCCGAGAAGCTCTTCCTGACGGTCAGCGCGATCGAACAGCGAATGACGCGCATCTACCGGAAGCTGGACGTCAACTCGCGCAGCGAACTCGCCGGACGGCTGCGGTTCGACCGCCCCGGTACGACGGTGCTGGATCCGCTGACGCGGGGCACGGACCCCCCGGGCGGCCGTCCGTCCGGCCCTCGGCCGCGCTGATCCCGATCGGGCTTACGCACGGAACAGCCACCGGGTGTCACGCGACCGTCGCCCTCGCCGGCCGTCGCGAAGAGTCTGCTCACCACCACTGTGGGTACCACCAGGCGTGCGCCGGGAGTCGCGGTGTGGCACCATCAAGCCGTACGCCCCGACACCGGCCGCTCACCGGCGTGTCGCCTCCCCCGGGCCGATCGGCTCCAACACCCCTCACCCCGAGTCGCGCAACCCCTAAATGCCTTCTGGGGCCGCAGGTTTGGGTGCGAAACGATGGGGTCTCACGCCCGTTGTCGCACCATCATGCCGGTGCCAGACTCGCCTCGACACGCGGACCGTACGGCAAGAAGACCGGTCCGACGAAGGATTTCAGGTCCACCCGGCGTGGCCGCCCGGCGCGCTCCACCCCTACCCGTCGAGACGCGGGCGGAGGGGCGGCTGTCTCCGGCAGGGGTGGCGGTGTCGGGCCGCACCGGCGTTTCCAGGCCCGCGCCGCGTACAAGGAGGGCTTACGCGCAGGTGTTGGTTCAGCAAGAGGAACAGATCACCCGTCTGCGGCGCGTGTTCCACGCGTGCGAGGAGCAGCAGCGCGGACACGTCGCGCTGGTCACCGGTGCCGTGGGCAGCGGCAAGACCAGCCTGCTGGAGTCGTTCGGCGAGTGGACGGCCGGCTCCCGCGGGCAGGTGATGAGCGCGACCGGCTCGCGGGCGGAGCGCGGTCTCCACCTGGGAGTCGTCGGGCAGCTGTTCCACAGTGCACGACTCGCCCCGGAGACCGCCGCCCACGTCGAGAAGCTGCTGCGCGACGCCACCTCCGCGGTGCCGTTGCCCGAAGTCGGCGGCGAGGCGTCCGACGGAGACCGGGCCTGGGCACCCCTGCTGCACGGCCTCTTCACCACCCTGATCGACCTGACTGCCAACGGGCCCCTGGTCCTCCTCGTCGACGACGTGCACCACGCGGACCCGGCCTCGCTGCACTGCCTTCTCTACGTGACCCGGCGGCTGCGCCACGCCCGGATCATGGTCGTGTTCGCGGAGGCGTCGACGCTGCGCCCGCCGCACCCGCTGTTCCGCGCCGAGCTGCTCAGCCAGCCGCACTTCTCCCGGATCGGCCTGCCACCGCTGACCGTCGACGCCGTCGCCCGGCTGGTCGAGGGCGCCGTCGACGACGCCGACACCCGCGCGACCGCGGAACACTACGTCCGGATGACCGGAGGCAATCCGCTGCTCACCCGGGCGCTGCTCGACGAACGGGCCGGTGGCGAGGGCAGCGACCACGACGTTCCGTCCGTCGGTGACGCGTTCGACCAGGCCGTGCTCGGGTGCCTCTACCGCCACGAGCCCGGGGTACGCCGGGTGGCCCAGGCGCTCGCCGTGCTCGACCGGCCCGCGTCGACCGAACTGCTCGGCCACCTCCTCGACGTGATGCCCGCGACCACGGTCCCGGCGGTACGGGTGTTGCGTACCTCGGGCCTGATGGAGTGCGACCAGCTACGCCACTCGCGCATCCTGCGCTCGATCCTGGCTGACATGTCGGCCGACGAGCGGCGCAGCCTGCACCAGCGGGCCGCCGAGGTGCTGCACGACCGCGGCGCCGAGGCGAGCGTGGTCGCCGAGCACCTCGTTGCCGCCGGTGCGGCGGTGACCGGCTGGAGGGTGCCGGTGCTCCAGGACGCCGCCGGTCACGCGCTCTCGTCGGGCCGGCCCGACGTGGCGACAGCCTGCCTGCGGCTGCTCGCCCGCGCGCCGGTGGACGAGCAGCAACGCACCGCCACCACCGAGATGCTGGTGAATGCCCGCTGGCAGATCAACCCGTTGACGGTGAACGGGCAGCTGACGGAGCTGGTGCAGACGGCGCGGGCCGCCGGCTGGTCCACCGATGCGAGCCTCTCCGCCGTGCCGTACCTGCTCTGGCAGGGCCGCATCGATGAGGCTGCCGAGGCCGTCAGCGGCTTCTCGGCGGACGAGGAGCAGGGCCCGGCCGCCCCGCCCGGCCGCCTGCGGATCATGCAGCTTCTGATCTCCCTCTCCCACCCGGACCACCTGGCGAACGTGCGGCAGACCCCGGCCACCTGGAGCCGCGCGGCCGGCGCCCCGACCACCGTCAGCCCGCTCCTGCAGGCGGTCACGGTGCTCGGCGCCGCGCTGACGCCGACCGCCGACAACGACACGGTGACGACCGCCGAGCAGATCCTGCAGCGCCACCACACGGACGACGGCGCCCTCGGCCTGCTGACCGCGCCCCTGCTGGCGCTGCTCTGGGCCGGCCGGTCGGACCGGGCCGCGGTCTGGGGCGACGTGCTGCTCGACCGGCCGGTGGCTCAGCACGCGCCGGGCTGGCGGGCCGTGATCCGGGCGATCCGGGCGGAGGCGGCCCTGCGCGTCGGCGATCTGCCCGGTGCCGAGCACCACGCCCGTGCGGCCCTGGAAGACATGCCCGCCCCCGCCTGGGGTGTGGCGATCGCCGGACCGCTGTCCACCCTGATCGCGTCCGCGACGGAGTCGGGCCGGTTCGCCGAGGCCGACCGGTGGCTGGCCCACCCGACCCCGCCCGGCATGTTCCGCACCCCGTTGGGCCTGCACTACCTGGCCGCACGCGGCCGGCACCACCTGGCCGTACGCCGGCCGCACGCCGCCACCACCGACCTGCGGCGCTGCGGCGAGCTGATGCGTACGTGGGGGATCGACGCGGCCGGACTGGTGCCGTGGCGGCTGGAGCTGGCCCGGGTGCAGCTCAGCGTCGGCAACAAGACGCAGGCGATGCAGCTCCTGCAGGAGCAGTTGCGGGTGCCGCACGGGGTCGACGACCGGACCCGGGGCCGTACGCTGCGCCTGCTCGCCACCACCGCCGCCCAGGACCACCGGCGCAAGCTGCTCTCCGAGGCGGTCAACCTGCTCCAGTCCAGCGGCGACCGGTTGGAGCTCGTCCGCGCCCTCGGCGACACCGGTCAGACACTCCAGCGCGCCGGAGACTCCGCCCGCGCCCGGCTGCTCGTCCGCCGCGCCTACCAGCTCGCGCAGGACTGCGGGGCGTCGGTGCTGGCTCAGCGGCTGATCCGCCGGGAGCCGGGCAGCGGACTGCCGGCGTACCCGGCCGCCGCCGAGCTCCAGGAACCGGACGACGGGCTGAGTGACGCCGAGCGGCGCGTCGCCGCGCTGGCCGCACAGGGCCACACCAACCGCCAGATCTCCAGCCGGCTCTTCATCACGGTGAGCACTGTCGAGCAGCACCTGACCCGGGTCTACCGCAAGCTCGACGTGAAGCGCCGGACCGACCTCCCGTCCCGGCTCGTCATGTACGCCGAGACACTGGCCGACGAGACACAGAGCGCCACGTCCTGACGGCTGTCGCAGGGGCGCGGTGGAACCGCCCCCTGCGACAGCCACCGCGACCGGCGACGACGCAGCGAGGGCCCGAACCGCAGAAGCGGTTCGGGCCCTCGGCGGACGCATCCCGGGCCGGTCAGTCCATGGCGCGGCGCATGAAGCCACGCATGCCGATCGCCGAGAACGCCACGAAGACCCCGGTGAGGACACACATGCACAGCCAGAGCGGCAGCGACTCGACCCCCGGCGGGCCGACGAGCGACCGGGTCGCCTCGCTGATGTAGGTCAGCGGGTTCAGCGAACAGATCACCTGATACCAGCGCAGCGAGTCCAGGCCGAGCAGCGGGAACTGGGTGGCACCGGTGAACATGATCGGGGTCATCACCACTGTGAACATGATCTGGATGTGCTGCGTGGGCACCAGGGTGCCGAAGGCGAGACCGACCGCCGCGCCGACCAGCGCGCCGATCGCCAACACCCCGACCACCTTGAGCACCACCGCCCAGGGCCAGGTGACACCGAGCATGAGCATGCCGACCGGGATCAGCACCACGCCGGCGATCAGGCCGCGGATGCCGCCGAAGACGATCTTCTCCAGGGCCACCAGCGGAATCGCCATGGGCGACAGGAGGCGGTCCTCGATCTCCCGGGTGAAGGAGAAGTCCATCATCATCGGCAGCGCGGTGTTCTCCAGGCCGATCAGGAAGGCGTTCAGCGCGATGACGCCGGGCAGCAGCACGTTGGAGAAGTCGTCGCTGGCGTAGCCCAGGTCGCTGAGCACCTTGCCGAAGATCAGCAGCATGAACAGCGGCTGGATGAAGACCTGGAGCAGGAAGCCGACCAGCTCCCGGCCGGTGACGAACAGGTCCCGCGAGAGCACCGCCCGAAACGTGGCGAACTGGTCCAGCGCGCGCACCGGCGGCGGCGACGAGGCCGGCGACGGCGCGGACGGGGGGGCGGGGGCGGCGACGCTCACCGAAGTTCCCTTCCGGTCAGGTGGATGAAGACATCTTCCAGGCTGGGCTGGCCGATGTTCAGGTCACGGACCTCGCAGCCCAGGTCGGCGAGGATCTTCATCGCCATCGGGATGGCGTTGGCCGGCTGGCCGCTGGTGTAGACCCGGAAGGAGAGCGGGGCATCCGGGTCGGCGGGGGCGTCGGGGGCCGGCGCGGGCATCGGCATCGCCGGCATGCCCGGGAACGCCGGCGCGGCGACGGGCGCCGGGGCGGTCACCTTGAAGTGTTCCACCTGCTCCACGTCCGGGATCGCGTCGAGCGCGGCCCGCACCTGCTCGGCGGGGGCGCCGGGGGTCACCACGAGGGTCAGGGTGCTGCTGCCCGGCAGCGTACGGGTCAGCGCGGACGGGGTGTCCAGGGTGAGCAGCTTGCCGTGGTCGACGATGCCGACCCGGTCGCAGAGCTTCTCCGCCTCGTCCATGTCGTGCGTGGTGACCACCACGGTCACCCCGGACCGCTTCAGCTCGGCGACCCGGTCGTGCACGAAGAGCCGGGACTGCGGGTCGAGGCCCGCGGACGGCTCGTCGAGGAAGAGCACCCGGGGCGAGTGCATCAGCGCGCGGGCGATCATCGTGCGCTGGGCGAGGCCGCCGGACAGGAAGTCGGTGCGGTGGTTCGCGAAGTCCTTGAGCCCCATCTGGTCCAGCAACTCGTCCGCCCGCCGGATGCGCTGCGCCCGGGGCACCCGGTGGTAGGCCGCGTGGAACAGCAGGTTCTGCCGGACGGTCAGCGCCCGGTCCAGGTTCACCCGCTGCGGTACGACCGCCAGCAACTGCCGGGCGACGGCGGGCGAGCCGATCACGTCGGCGCCGCACACCTGGGCCCGGCCCGAGGTGGCCCGCACCCGTGTGGTCAGCACCCCGATCGTCGTCGTCTTGCCCGCACCGTTCGGCCCGAGCAGGCCGAAGACCTCACCGGCGGCGACGGAGAAACTCAGCCCGTCCACCGCCGGTGGCATGTTGGGCTGGTACCGCTTGACCAGCTCCGTGACCACCACTGCCTCGTCCACGTCGTCATGCTCCGTCCTGGAACGTCGGTCCGATAGATGTATGTGCGCCGATAGGGGGCGCTAGGGGCACGCCAGGGGCGGAACCGGTCACAGGCCCCGCGCGACCAGCCAGCGCTGGACCGTGCCGGCGAGTTCCGGACCCCGGTCGGCGACCATGCTGAAGTGGTCGCCGGCCGCGTCGACGGCCTCGTGCGGGTAGGGCCAGCGCGACCGCCAGCCGTCCGGTTCGCCGTCCCACTCCCCCAGCGGCTCGGTGGCCCGCACCAGCAGGGTCGCCGCCGCCGTCTCGGTCGGCTGCCAGTCCAGGAACAGCGGCAGGTAGCCCGCCCACGCCGTCGTGCGCCAGTCGTCCATCGGCGTGTACGCGGTGTCCCGGTCGATCATCCCGTCGAGAAGCTGCGGCACCCACCCGCCGAGCACCTCGCTGTCAGCCGGGTAGGTGTCCATGAGCACTACCGCGTCCGGCGGGCGGCCCTGGCGTTCCAGCTCCCCGGCGAGCAGGTTGGCCACCATCGCACCACCGGAGTGACCGGCCAGCACGAACGGGCCGGCGCCGACGGTACGCAGAACCGTGTCGGCGTGCACCCGCAGCAGCGCGTCGAGGTCGGCGGGAAGCTCCTCGCCCGCGCCGAACCCGGGGTTGGGCAGGGCCCACACGTCACGTACGCCCCGGAAGCCGGCGGCCAGCCGGGCGTACTCGTGCGCGCCGGACAGCAACGACATCGTGCAGCAGCACACCAACTGCGCCCGGGCACCGCCCTCGGCCAGCCGGAGGATGCCGGCCGGGCGGGTGAGCTGCGCCGGCTCGCGGAAGCTGGGGCGGAACTGGGCGAGCTTGACCAGCAGTTCGGCATACCCGGCCGGGTCCTCGCGCGCCTTCGGCTGGTTGAACAACCCGCCGAGCAGTCCGCCGCCGGCACCATTCCCGGCAGATCCCCCGGCGTCGTCCGCGCCGTCCCCGGCCGCCTCCGCGCCGAGGAGCTGGCCGATCAGGTGAACGGCCAGCGCCGTAGGCGTGGGGTGGTCGAAGAGCAGGGTCGTCGACAGATCCGCCCCGGTCTCCTGGCGCAGCGCGTCGCGCAGCTCCAGTGCGGTCAGCGAGTCGAAGCCGAGTTCCAGGAAGTCCCGGTCGGCCTCGACCGCGTTGGGTGAGGCGTGCCCGAGGACGGTAGCCACCCGCGCCCGGACCAGGTCCAGCAGGATCCGGTGCCGGTCGCCGGCCGGGACGCCGGCCAGCCGCTCGCGCAGCGCGCGAGCGGGATCGGTCGCCGCGGCATCGCCGGCCTCCGGCTCGGCACCGGCCGTCGCCTCGGGCACGCCGCGCAGCAGCGCGCTGGGCCGTACGGCGGTGAAGGCCGGCACGAACGCGGGCCAGTCGAGGTCGGCGACGGCCAGTTGGTCGTCGCCGCGGACCAGGGCCTGCCCCAGCGCGGACAGGGCCACGTCGGCGGGCAGCGGCCGGACCCCCCGGCGGCGCAGCTGCGCCGCATCGGTGACCTCGTCCGCCCAGGGCACCCACGCGACGACGGTGGCCGGGCGGCCAGCGGCACGCCAGCCGGCGGCCAGCGCCTCCAGCCCGGCGCCCACGGCGGCGGCGACCGCCGCTCCCCCGCTGCCCCAGACGGCGGCCGTCGAGGTGAAGACGACGAACTCGTCGATCGGTAGGCCGGCGCAGGCCCGCCCGAGCAGTTCCACCGCGGTGGTACGGGCGGCCACGGCGTCGGCCAGGTCGTGCGGATCCAGCACCGCCACCGGGTCGCCGGCCCCGTCGGAGTCGGCGACGTGCAGGACGGTACGGATCTCGCTGCCGGTGGCGGCCAGCCGGTCAAGCGCCTCGGGCAGCCCGTCCAGGTCGTCGACGGCGGTGACGGTGACGTCCGGGCCGAGCGGGTCGGCGTCCGCCACCGGCCCCACGAGGACGAGGTGCGACGCGCCCCGCTCGGCGAGCCAGCGCAGCAGGTGTGGGGTACGCACCTGCGCGGAACCGTGCACCAGGACCGCGCCGCGGGGCCGCCAGTCCGTATCGGTGGCGCCGGCCGGGGCCCGGTGGAGCCGCCGGGCGTACACCCCGCCGGCGCGTACCGCCACCTGGTCCTCGTCGCCGCCGGACGCGACGACCCGGGCGAGCGCGGCGAGCGCGACGTCGTCCGGCTCCGCCGGCAGGTCGACCAGCCCGCCCCACAAGCGCGGCTGCTCCAGCGCCAGCACCCGGCCCAGCCCCCAGACGTACGCCCCGGCCACGCCGGGAGCGGCGTCGTGCGCGTCGACGGCCACCGCGCCCCGGGTCACGGTCCACATCGGCGTACCGTTCCCCGCAGCGGCGAGGGCCCGCACGAGCGCGGCTGTCCCGGCGAGCGCGCCGGTCCCCGTGCCGGCCGCCCGTTCCTCCGCCGCCAGCAGCGAGACCACGACCGACCAGGTGCCGTCGGCGAGCAAGGCCCGGGCCACGGCGTCCAGGTCGTCGCCCACGGTGACCAGCGTCGGGTCCAGGCCCTCGGCGCGCAGCACGGTGAGCACCGCGGTGGCGTCGGTGCCTGCCCCGGCCACCAGCAGGCATCGACCGGCCGGCGTGGTAGGGGCTGACAGGTCGACGCGTTCCCAGTCGGCGCGGTAGCGCAGCCCGTCCAGTTCCGATCCGCGACGCCGCCGGTCCCGGTAGGAGGCGAGGGCGGGCAGCAAGTCGGCGAGCGCGTCCTGCCGGTCGGCGGGCAGGCCGAGCGCGGCGGCCAGCTCGGCGGGTCGTCCCTGCGCCACGGCCGCCCAGAACTCCTCGTCTTCGCCGGTCGCGGCGGGCGGGACGAGATCCACGGTGGGCGGGTCCGGCCAGAAGCGCTCGCGGTGGAAGGCGTAGGTGGGCAGTTCGACGCGCGCGGCGTCGCTGCCGTCGAAGGGAGCCGCCCAGTCGACTCCGGCACCGCGCAGGTCGACCGCGGCCAGCGCGGCGAGCAGCGTGGTCGTCTCCGGCTGGTCCCGGCGGGCGAGCGGCACGAAGGCCGCCGGTTCCATGTCGGGCAGGCACTCCCGGGCCAGCACGGTCAGGGCGCCGTCGGGGCCGAGTTCCACGAAGGTTCCGACGCCGCCGGCGGCGAGGGTGGCGACGCCGGCGTGGAAGCGGACGGTGTCCCGGACGTGGTCGACCCAGTAGCCCGGGTCCGTGGCCTGGGCGGCGGTGAGCGGCTCGCCGGTGCGGTCGGAGACGATCGGAAGGTTCGGCGGGTGCCAGGCGACCTTCTCCGCGACGATCCGGAAGTCGGCCAGCATGGCGTCCATCCGGGCGGAGTGGAAGGCGTGGCTGACCCGCAGCCGACGGGACCGCCGGTCCTCGGCAGACAGCCGCCGCCCCGCCGCGAGCACGGCCTCCTCGTCGCCGGAGAGCACCACCGACCGGGGGCCGTTCACGGCGGCCAGGGACACCCGCTCGTCGAGCAGCGGGACCACCTCCGCCTCGGACGCCTGTACCGCCAGCATCGCCCCGCCGGGCGGCAACTGCTGCATGAGCCGGGCCCGGGCGGCCACCAGGGTCGCCGCGTCGGCCAGCGACAGCACCCCGGCGACGTGCGCCGCGGCCAGCTCGCCGACCGAGTGGCCGAGCAGGAACTGCGGGCGTAGCCCCCAGGCGGTGACCAGCCGGTATGCGGCGACCTCGTAGGCGAACAGCGCCGGCTGGGTGAACTCGGTACGGTCCAGCAGATCCGCGTCGGGCGAGTCGGCCCCGGCGAAGACCACCTCCCGCAGCGGCCGGCTCAAGTGCCGGTTCAGCTCCCCGGCCACCTCGTCGAAGGCGGCGGCGAAGACCGGGAACCGGCGGCACAGCTCGGCGCCCATGCCGGGGCGCTGGGCACCCTGCCCGGTGAAGAGGAACGCGACCTTGCCGGCCCTGCGGGCCACGCCTCGCACCACGCCGGGGGTGTCGCGCTCCTCGGCGACCGCGTGCAGGCCGGCCCGCAGCGCGTCGCGGTCCCCGCCGATCACCGCTGCCCGGTACGGCAGGGCCGCCCGGGTGGTGACCAGCGAGTACGCCACGTCGGCGGCGGTCAGGTCGGGGTGATCGGCCAGATGCGCCAGCAGCCGCCGCGCCTGCCCGGCCAGGGCCGGCGCGGAGCGGGCCGAGACGATCCACGGTGCCGGCGGGGCGGGCGTACCGGCCGGCCGGACGTCGTCGGTGTCCGTCGCGACGGCCTGCTCGATGACGACGTGTGCGTTGGTGCCGCTGATCCCGAACGCGGAGACCCCGGCCCGGCGTGGCTGCCCGGTCTCCGGCCAGGGCTGCGTGCCGGTCAGCAGGGACACCGCCCCGGCCGACCAGTCGACATGCGGGGTGGGCTCGTCCACGTGCAACGTGGGCGGCAGCACCCCGTGCCGCATCGCCAGCACCATCTTCATCACCCCGGCCACACCCGCCGCCGCCTGCGTGTGCCCGATGTTCGACTTGATCGAGCCGAGCCAGAGCGGCCGGTCCGCGGACCGACCCTGCCCATACGTGGCGATCAGGGCCTGCGCCTCGATCGGATCACCCAAAGTGGTACCCGTGCCATGCGCCTCGACCACGTCCACCTGGTCGGCACTCAGCCCCGCGTTCGCGAGAGCCTGCCGGATCACCCGGCGCTGCGACGGGCCGTTCGGGGCGGTCAGCCCGCTGCTCGCGCCGTCCTGGTTGACGGCACTGCCGCGCAGCACGGCGAGGACCGGATGGCCGTTGCGGCGGGCGTCGGAGAGCCGCTCGACGAGCAGCATGCCGGCCCCCTCGGACCAGCCGGTGCCGTCGGCGGCGGCGGCGAACGACTTGCACCGGCCGTCGGTGGACAGGCCCCGCTGCCGGGAGAACTCCACGAAGACGGTCGGGGTGGCCATCACCGACACCCCGCCGACCAGCGCCATCGTGCATTCGCCCAGCCGCAGCGCCTGGCAGGCGAGGTGCAGCGCGACCAGCGACGAGCTGCACGCGGTGTCAACGGTGACCGCCGGCCCCTCCAGCCCGAGGGCGTACGAGATCCGGCCGCTCGCCACGGCTGCGGCGCTGCCGGTGCCGAGGTAGCCCTCGACGCCGCCGGTGACCCCGGTGAGCAGAGCCGCGTAGTCACCCTGACTGCTGGTGGCCGCGTAGACGCCGGTCGGCGCGCCGCGCAGCCGGGTGGGGTCGATGCCGGCCCGCTCGAACGCCTCCCAGGCGGTCTCCAGCAGCAGCCGCTGCTGCGGGTCCATGGCGAGTGCCTCGCGGGGGCTGATGCCGAAGAACGCCGGGTCGAAGTCCCCGGCGGAGTAGAGGAACCCGCCCTCGCGCACGTACGACGTGCCCCGGCTGTCGGGGTCGGGGTCCGGGTCGTAGAGCGCGCCCAGGTTCCAGCCCCGGTCGTCCGGGAACGCCGACATCGCGTCGCTGCCGGCGGCCACCAGGTCCCAGAGCTGCTCGGGTGACCTGACACCGCCAGGGAACCGGCAGCTCATGCCGATGATCGCCACCGGTTCGCTGAGCGCGGCGGTGAGCTGCTGGTTCTGCTGCTTGAGCTTCTGGTTGTCGAGCAGGGACGCACGCAGCGCGCCGACGACCTCGTCCAGGGAAACAGTCATCGGGCGCTCCTCAGGGCCGGCCGGGTCACGAGTCGGAGCCTTCCAGGGCCATCCGGACCAGGCCGGCGACGTCGAGTTCGCGGATCTGGGTCTCGGGTGCGGGCGACGTGACCGGGACGGCGGGCGCCACGGCCGGCGTGCCGGCACTCGTACGGGCCAGCTGGAGCAGCTGGTCGAGCAGGCCCGCCTGCCGCAGCTCGTCGAGCGGGATCGCGGCGAGGGCCCGGCGCACCGACTCCTCGTCGCCGCCGTCGCCGTCGTCCCCCTCGCCGCCCGCGAAGAGCTGCTCGTACAGGTGGCCGGCCAGGCCGTCCGGGGTGGGGTAGTCGAAGACGACGGTGGTGGGCAGGTCGTGCCCGGTCGCCGCGGTGAGCAGGTTGCGCAGTTCCACGGCCGTGAGCGAGTCGAAGCCGAGGTCCAGGAAGCCCCGGTCGGTCTCGATCGCGTCGGCCGAGGGGTGGCCGAGCACCTTCGCCGCGTCGACCCGCACCATCTCCAGCAGTGCGGCCCGCCGCTCGTCGTCGGGCAGCGCCCGCAGCCCGGCGAGCAGATCCCGGGAGCCGGGCGCGACCGCGTCCGGCGCCTCGGCGGGGGTGGCGGCCAGTCCGCGTACGGCCGGCAGGTCGGCCAGCAGCGGACTGGGCCGCAGCGAGGTGAACAGCGGCTGGAAGGTGGCCCAGTCGACATCGGCGACTGTGACGCAGCTGTCGCCGGCCGCCAGGGCGTGCCGCAGCCCGGCCATCGCCACACCGGGTGGCATCACCTGCAGGCCACGGCGACGCAGCTGCTCCGCCGCACCCTCGGTGTACATGCCCGACTCGGTCCACGGTCCCCAGGCGATGGAGGTGGCCGCCAGGCCCCGGCCGCGTCGCCGCTCGGCGAGCGCGTCCAGGTAGGCGTTACCGGCCGCGTACGCGCCCTGTCCGCCGCTGCCCCACACCGCCGAGATGGACGAGAAGAGCACGAACACGTCCAGTTCGGCGTCGCCGAGCAGCTCGTCGAGGTGTTCGGCGCCGCTGACCTTCGGGGCGATGACGTACGCCAGGTCCTCCAGGGTGGTGTCGGCCAGCGGCACCACCTCGCTGACCCCCGCGGCGTGCACCACCGCGCGCAGCGGCGGCCCCTCCCGCCGGAGATCGGCCAGGAGGTCGGCCACGGCGGCGCGGTCGGCGGCGTCGCAGCGGACCACCCGGCAGTCCACGCCGAGCCCGGCCAGCTCGGAGAGCAGCTCGGCGGCGCCCGGGGTGTCGGTCCCCCGCCGGCTGGTCAGCACCACCCGTTGCGCGCCCTCGGCGGCCACCCAGCGGGCCACGTGCCCACCGAGCGCGCCGGCGCCTCCGGTGATCAGCACCGTGCCCCGGGGCTGCCACGGCGTGAGCTCCCCGTCGGTGGTGGCCGGTACGAGCCGCCGCACCAGCACCCCGGACTCGCGGACTGCGAGCTGGTCCTCCACGCCGCCGCCGGTGAGGATGCCGCCGAGGCGCATCGCCGTCCACGGCTCCAGGTCGGTGGGCAGGTCGACCAGCCCGGCCCAGCGGGCGGGCTGCTCCAGCGCGGCCACCCTGCCCAGGCCCCACAGCATCGCCTGCCGCGCGTTGGCCGGGGCGTCGCCGTCGCCGAGGCCGACGGCGCCCTGGGTGACGCACCAGAGCCGGACCGAGGCGTCGAGGTCGACGAGCTGCTGGAGCAGGTGCACGGTCGCGGCGAGGCCGCGCGGCAGCGCCGGGTGCTCGGCGTGCGGGGCGTCGTCCAGGCCGAGGAAGGACAGGATCGACAGTGGCCCGTCGCCCGCGCCGAGCGCCTCGGTGAGCACGTCGGCGAACCCGCCGCACAGCTCCTCGGAGTCGGCGGCGGTGTCCACGGGCACGATGCTCACCTCGGCGCCCAGGGCCCAGGTGCAGGAGTGCAGGTCGGGGTCGTCCGCCCGGTCGGCGGGCAGCAGCACCAGCCACCGGCCGGGGTCCTGCTCCTGCGGGGTCTCCGCGATGGGCTCCCAGACCACCCGGTAACGGGTGCCGTCGACCAGGGCCTGCTCCCGGCCGCGCCGGCGCCACGCCGACAGGGCGGGCAGCACGGTGCCGAACGGCTGGTCGCGATGAACGTCGAGGTCGCGGGCCAGCGACTCGAGGTCCTCGGCCTCGACCGCGGCCCAGAAGCGGCGCTCAACCTCGGTGGCCTCGTCGGCGGCCACGAGGGCGGCCCAGGGCGGCGGCTCCGGCCAGTAGCGCTGCCGGTCGAACGCGTAGGTGGGCAGCTCGACCCGCTGGGCGCCGGTGCCGGCGTAGAGGACGGACCAGTCCGGGGAGACGCCATGGGTGTGCAGCGCGGCGAGCGCGCGCAGCAGGGTGGTCGGCTCGGCGCGGTCCCGGCGCAGGGCGGGCACCACCAGTGGGGCCCGGCCGCCGGCCGGGGCCTCGGCCAGGACGGCCTGGGCGAGGGCGGTGAGCACGCCGTCCGGGCCGATCTCGACGTAGCCGGTGACGTTGCGCTCGCGCAGTGCCACGACGGCGTCGGCGAAGCGTACCGCCTCGCGGGCGTGGCGCACCCAGTAGTCGGGCGTGCCGATCTCCGCCGCGTCGACCGGCGCGCCGGTGACGGTGGAGACCATCGGGATGCTCGGAGCCGCGTACCGCAGCCGTCCGGCGACGGCGGCGAGGTCGTCGAGCACCGGATTCATCAGCGGACTGTGGAACGCGTGGCTGACCGTCAGGCGCCGGACCCGGACGCCCCGGCCGGCCCACTCGGAGGCCAGTTCCTCGACGGCGTCGCCGGCCCCGGACACCACGACGGCGGAGGGGCCGTTGACGGCGGCGACGGAGACCCGGTCGGCCCGCTCGCCGAGCGTGGCGGTCACCTCGGCCTCGGTGGCGGCGACGGCGAGCATCGCCCCGCCGGCCGGCAGCGCCTGCATCAGCCGGCCCCGGGCGGCGACCAGCTCGGCGGCGTCGGCCAGGGAGAGCACGCCTGCGGCGTGGGCGGCGGCGATCTCGCCGATCGAGTGCCCGGCGACGGCGTCGGGACGGACCCCCCACGCCTCGAACAGCCGGAACAGCGCCACCTCCACGGCGAACAACGCCGGCTGGGTGAATTCGGTGCGGTCCAGCGCCTCGGCCTCGGGCGTGCCGGGCTCGGCGAAGAGCAGTGGCTTGAGCGGGCGGGGCAGGTGCGCTTCGAGGGCGGCGCAGGCCTCGTCCAGGGCGGCGGCGAAGACGGGGAACGCCTCGGCCAGCTCGCGACCCATCCCGGCCCGCTGGGCGCCCTGCCCCGAGAACAGGTACGCCACCTTCGGCCGGGGCACCGCCACGCCGGTGACCACCAGCGGCGCGTCCTTGCCGGTGCCGAGGGCGCGCAGCCCGGCATCCAGCGCGATCCGGTCGGTGGCCAGCACGACGGCCCGGTGCTCCAGGGCGGCCCGGGCGACGGCCGACGACCAGCCGACGTCGACCGTACGTGGCGCCTCCAGCCCGGTGAGCTGCTCGGACCAGCGCTGCGCCTGGGCGGCCAGCGCGGACGCCGAACGGCCCGACAGCAGCACCGGCACCACCGGCAGCCGCGCCGGGTCACCCGTCGGCTGCTCGGCTTCGACCGGCTCCGGGGCCTGCTCCAGGATGGTGTGCGCGTTGGTGCCGCTGATGCCGAACGAGGAGACGGCGGCGCGGCGCGGGTGGTCGGTGACCGGCCAGGGGCGGCCCTCGCCGAGCAGTTCGACCGCGCCGACGCTCCAGTCCACCTGGTCGGTCGGCTCGTCGACGTGCAGGGTCTGCGGCAGGTAGCCGTGCCGCAGCGCCAGCACCATCTTGATGATCCCGGCGACACCGGCGGCGGCCTGGGTGTGACCGATGTTCGACTTGATCGAGCCGAGCCAGAGCGGCTGCTCGGCGGGCCGCTCCCGGCCGTACGTGGCGAGCAGGGCCTGCGCCTCGATCGGGTCGCCGAGCTTCGTGCCGGTGCCGTGCGCCTCGACGGCGTCCACGTCGGCCGGGGCGAGGCCGGCGTTGGCGAGCGCCTGCCGGATCACCCGCTGCTGCGACGGGCCGTTCGGGGCGGTGAGGCCGTTGGAAGCGCCGTCCTGGTTGACGGCGCTGCCCCGGATGACCGCGAGCACCGGGTGACCGTTGCGGCGGGCGTCGGAGAGCCGCTCGACGAGCAGCAGGCCGAGGCCCTCGCCCCAGCCGGTGCCGTCGGCGGCGGAGGCGAACGCCTTGACCCGGCTGTCCGGGGCGAGGCCCCGCTGCCGGCTGAAGCCGACGAACACCCCGGGGGTGGACATGACGGTGACGCCGCCGACCAGGGCGAGGGAGCACTCCGAGCGGCGCAGCGCCTGGCAGGCCCAGTGCAGCGCGACCAGCGACGACGAGCAGGCGGTGTCCACCGAGACGGCTGGCCCCTCCAGCCCGAGGGTGTACGACACCCGGCCCGAGAGGACGCTGCCGGCATTGCCGGTCATCAGGTGCCCCTCGGCGCCCTCGGCGCTGAACATCAGGTTGCGGTAGTCCTGGTAGTTGGTGCCGACGAAGACGCCGGTGGCGCTGCCGCGCAGCGTGTGCGGGTCGATCCCGGCCCGCTCGATCGCCTCCCAGGACGCCTCCAGCAGCAGTCGCTGCTGCGGGTCCATGGCGAGGGCCTCGCGGGGGCTGATGCCGAAGAAGCCGGCGTCGAAGTCGGTGGCGCCGGTGACGAAGCCACCCTCCCGGGCGTAGCTGGTGCCCTCCTTGTCCGGGTCGGAGTCGAAGAGCCGGTCCAGGTCCCAGCCCCGGTCGGTGGGGAACTCCCCGATGGCGTCGCCGCCGGAGGCGAGGAGCTGCCACAGCTGCTCCGGGGTGTCCGCCCCACCCGGCAGGCGGCAGCTCATCGCCACGATGGCGATCGGGTCGTCGTCCTCGGCCGCGGTGGCCGGGGCGGGGGTGGACACGTCGGGCACGATCCCGGTGAGCAGTTCGCCGAGGTGCGCGGCGAGCACCGTCGGGTTCGGATAGTCGAAGGCGAGCGTCGCGGGCAGCCGCAGGTCGGTGGCGGCGGCCAAGAAGTTGCGCATGTCGACTGCCGTCAGCGAATCCAGGCCGAGGTCGCGGAAGGGCTGGGTGGCCGGGATGTCGTCGGCGGCCCCGTAGCCGAGGGCCGTCGCCGCGCACTGCCGCACCAGCTCCAGCAGTGTCGCGGCGCGCTCCCCCGGCGCGAGCGCGGCGAGCCGCCGGGCGAGGGCCGATGGTACGTCCGTCTCCTCCTCGGCGGCCTCCTGCCCGGCCGGCTGCGTCGCCTCCTGGGCCTCGGCGAGGTCGCCGATCAGCGGGCTGGGCCGCACCAGGGTGAACGCGGGGGCGAAACGGGCCCAGTCGATGTCGGCGACGACTGTGGTGGGCTCGTCGCGGCGCAGCGCCCGGGCGAGGGCCTCGACGGCCAGTTCCGGGTCCATGCCGATCATGCCGCCCCGGCGCAGCCGCTCCTGGGCGCGTTCGTTCTCGGCGGGCAGGCCGGCCCCGCGCCAGGCACCCCAGGCCACCGAGAGGGCGGGCAGTCCCTCGGCCCGGCGCCGCTCGGCGAGGGCGTCGAGGAAGGCGTTGGCCGCCCCGTACGCGCCCTGCCCGGCGTTGCCGGTGGTGCCGGCCACCGAGGAGAAGAGCACGAAGGCGTCCAGGTCGAGGTCGCGGGTCAGCTCGTCCAGGTGCAGCGCGGCGACGCACTTCGACGCGGCGACGGTGTGCAGGCGCTGCGCGGTGACGGTGTCGACGATGCCGTCGTCGAGGACGGCGGCGGTGTGCAGCACGGCGCTCAGCGGGGCGTCGGCGGGGACGGCGGCGAGCAGGTCGGCCACCTGTGCCCGGTCGGCGACGTCGCAGCGGGCCACTGTGACCCGTACGCCGAGGTCGGTCAGCTCCGCCTCCAGCTCGGCGGCGCCCGGGGCGTCCGGGCCGCGCCGGCTGGCCAGCAGGACGTGCGCGGCGCCGGAGCGGCCGGCCCAGCGGGCCAGATGCCCGCCCAGTCCGCCGGTGCCACCGGTGATCAACACGGTGCCGCGCATCCGCCAGGTGTCGTCCGCGTCGCCGGAGGCGGCCGGCTCGGGTTCGGTGATCCGGGTGAGGCGGCGGACGAAGACGCCGGAGGCGCGGACGGCGAGCTGGTCCTCGCCCCGGCCGGACTGCTCCGCGCCGTCGTCGCCGAAGGCGTCTTCGCCACCGCTGGCGCCGAGCGCCGCGCAGAGCAGCGCGCCGGCCTGCGCGTCGAGCACGTCGGGCAGGTCGAGCAGGCCGCCCCAGCGGGCGGGGTGTTCCAGGGCGACGGCGCGGCCGAGCCCCCAGACGGAGGCGGCGGCGGGGCGTGGCGCCGGGTCGTCTGCGCAGGCCACGACGGCTCCCCGGGTGGCGCACCACAGCGGCGCCTCGACGCCGAGCAGCCCGAGCGCCTGCACCAGCAGGGCGGTGCCCGAGACGGCCAGCGAGGTGGCCGGGTGCTCCGGGTGCGCCCGCTCGTCCAGGCCCAGCAGCGAGAGCACGGCGACGGGGCCGCCGGGGCCGGGGAGCGCGGCGCTGAGGCGCTCGGCCAGCGCCGCCGGATCGCCGGTGGCGTCCAGCTCCACCGGGACGACGTCCGCGCCGAAGTTGCCGAGGGCCGACAGCACGTCGGTGACCAGCGGGTCGTCTTCCAGCGCCGCGGGCACCGGCACGAGCCAGGTGCCGGCGAGCCAGGTCAGCGGCAGGTCGGGCAGGGCTCGCCAGGTGACCCGGTAGCGCCAGCGGTCGATGTCCGGGGCGGCGTCGGCCGCGGCGAGGAAGAGCGGCGGCGCGGGCCAGTACCGGTGCTCGACGAACGTGGTGTACCCGGCAGCCACAGCCGTCCGCACGGCCGCGTCGAAGAGCACAGTCTGCCGCAGATTGTCGTACCAGTAGTCAGCGGTCATCACCGCCGGGTCGACCCAGTCCCCGGTGAGAGTGGACACGAGCCGGGTATGACCGGCCCGCGGACTGACACCGGCCAGATCCGCGCGAAGCTGCTCGGCGACCTCCTGCACCGCGGGTGAATGCGACGCGTAGTCCACCGGGATCAACCGGGCACGAACACCCTCGGCCCGGCACGCCTGCACAAGGCCGGCGACACGCTCCGGCGGACCGGACACCACGACGGTGGACGGACCGTTGACCGCCGCGACCCCGACACCCGCAAACGCGGGCAGCCGCTCGGCCACCGCGTCGACCGGCAGGTCCACCGACGCCATGGTCCCCGTACCACGCAGCACGGCCAGAGCACGCGAACGCAGCGCCACCGTCCTCGCCGCATCCTCCAGACTCAGAATGCCCGCCACACACGCTGCACCGATCTCACCCTGCGAATGGCCGATCACCACCTCCGGCACCACACCCGCCGCGCGCCACACGGCCGCCAGAGCGACACCGACGGCCCACAGCACCGGCTGCACGACCTCGACCCGCTCCAGCCACGACTCGTCCTCACCCGTGAGCACCGACACGAGATCCACATCGAGATACGGCGCCAAAGCCCGCCGGCACTCGGCCAAACACTCGTCGAACACCGGCACACGACCCACCAGGCCCGCCGCCATCCGCACCGACTGCGCACCCTGACCCGGAAACACGAAAACCGGACCCGCACCCGGACCCGACGCCGCCCCCGCGACCACATTCCCCGCCGGCTCACCGGCAGCGAAAGCGTCCAGCCCAGCGAGCAGCCCCTCAGCAGACGACCCGACGACGACCACCCGATGATCGAACGCCGACCGGGTGGTCGCCAACGACCACCCCACCGCCACCGGATCGACCTCACCCCGCTCACGCACATGCCCCGCGAGCCGGACAACCTGCCCAGCCAACGCAGCCCTCGACCGCGCCGACACCGGCCAGACAACCACATCCGAAGCGACCAGACCGGACCCGGACACGGACTCGACAACACCCGACTCGACCGGCTCGGTCGGCTGCTCGATGATCACGTGGGCGTTGGTGCCGGAGATGCCGAACGAGGAGACGGCGCCCCGGCGTACCCGGCCCGTCTCGGGCCACGGGCGTGCCTCCGTGGCCAGTTCCACCGCGCCGGCCGCCCAGTCGACGTGCGGAGACGGCGCGTCGACGTGCAGCGTCGCCGGCACGAGGCCGTGCCGGATGGCGAGCACCAGCTTGATCACGCCGGCCACGCCCGCGGCGGCCTGGGCATGGCCGATGTTCGACTTCACCGAGCCGAGCAGCAGTGGCGGGGCCTCGCCACGGTCCTGCCCGTACGTGGCGATGAGCGCCTGCGCCTCGATCGGGTCGCCCAGCTTGGTGCCGGTGCCGTGCGCCTCCACGACGTCGACGTCGGCGGTGGAGAGCCGGGCGGAGGTGAGGGCCTGGCTGATGACCCGCTGCTGCGCCGGCCCGTTGGGCGCGGTCAGCCCGTTCGACGCGCCGTCCTGGTTGACGGCCGTGCCGCGTACCACCGCCAGGACGCGGTGGCCGTTGCGGCGGGCGTCCGACAGCCGCTCGACCAGCAGCCAGCCGACCCCCTCGGAGAACCCGGCGCCGTCGGCGGCGGCGGCGAACGACCGGCACCGCCCGTCGGTGGAGAGTGCGCGCTGCCGGCTGGATCCGATGTAGAGGCCCGGAGTGGCCATCACCGTCACCCCGCCGGCCAGCGCCAGGTCGCACTCCCTCGCCCGCAGCGCCTGCACGGCGAGGTGCAGCGCCACCAGAGACGACGAGCAGGCCGTGTCGATGGAGACGGCCGGTCCTTCGAGCCCGAGGGCGTACGACACCCGGCCCGACGCGACGGCCGCCGCGCCCCCGGTCATCGAGTGCCCCTCGTCGCCGTCGGGCGACATCATCAGCAGGGTGCCGTAGTCCTGCCCGTTGGTGCCGACGAACACCCCGGTCCGGCTGCCGCGCAGCGAGGCGGGATCGATGCCGGCGGCCTCTACCGCCTCCCAGGAGGTCTCCAGCAGCAGCCGCTGCTGGGGGTCCATGGTCAGCGCCTCGCGGGGCGAGATGCCGAAGAAGGCGGAGTCGAAGTCGCCGGCCCCGTCGACGAACCCGCCCTCCCGGGCGTACGAGGTGCCCGGGTGGTCGGGGTCGGGGTGGTAGAGGCGCTCCAGATCCCAGCCCCGGTCGTCGGGGAAGGGCGCGACGGCGTCCCGGCCCTCCCGCAACAGCTCCCACAGGTCGTCGGGGTTGCGCACCCCGCCCGGCAACCGGCAGCTCATCGCCACGATCGCCACCGGCTCCAGTTCCTGGGACTGGGCCTCGCTGAGTCGGCGGCGGGTGTCGTGGAGATCAGCCATGACCCGCTTGAGGTAATCGCGGAGCTTGTCTTCATTGGCCATCGGAGTGCCGCTTCCTCGAAAGAGACGGGAGAGAGCTGGAGCTGGGGTCAGGAGATGCCGAGGTCCTTGTCCACCATCGCGAACAGTTCGTCGTCGGTGGCGTCGTCGAGATGCCGGCCGATGTCGGCGCCGCCGCTGTCCTGGCCGAGCCGGGAGAGCATCGCCTGCAGGCGTACGGTGGCCCGCACCCGGGCCGCCTCGTCCCGCGCGACCACGTCGAGGCCCTCGGCGATCCGGTCCAGATCGTCGAGGAGCGCGTTCGGGGTGACCACGTCGTCATGGGCGACCTCGGCGTAGAGGTACTCCGCCAGGGTCGTCGGGGTCGGGTAGTCGAAGACCAGGGTGACCGGGAGCGCCACGGCGGTGGCCGAGCCGAGCCGGTTACGCAGCTCGACGGCGGTGACGGAGTCGAAGCCCAGCTCCCGGAACGCCCGATGCTCGTCCACCGACTCGGCGGACGGGTAGTTGAGCACGGCGGCGACCTGGCTACGGACCAGGCCGAGCAGCACGGCGAACCGCTCGGTGGCGGGCAGCCCGGCGAGCCGGTCCCGCAACGACTCCGGGCCGTCGCCGACCTCCACACTGGCCACCGCCTCGGCGGCGGCGAGCCGCCGGACGTCCGGCAGGTCGCTGATCAGCGGACCGGGCCGGGTGGCGGTGAACGCGACGGAGAACCGTTCCCAGGCGATGTCGGCGATGGTGAGGAACGCCTCGCCGTGGTCCACGGCCTGGTGCAGCGCGGTGATCGCCGCCTCCGGGGTCATCTCGGGTACACCGTGGCGGTGCAGCAGATCGCCGAGCGGCCCGTCGGCCATACCGCCGCCAGCCCACGCCCCCCAGGCGATGGAGGTGGCGGTGAGGCCGAGGCCGCGACGGTGCTGGGCGAGCGCGTCGAGGAACGCGTTGCTCGGGGCGTAGTTGCCGACGCCGGAGCTGGCCACGCTGCCGGCGAAGGACGAGAACATGACGAACGCGGACAGCTCGTGGTCGAGGGTCAGCTCGTGCAGGTTGTACGCGACGTCGACCTTGGCCTGCAGCACCCGTTCGATCTGCTCGGGCCGGATGTCGTTGATCATGGCGTCGTCGAGGACGGCGGAGGCGTGCACGACCACGGTGAGCGGGTACTCGGCGGGGATCTGGTCGATCAGCTCGGCCAGGGCTTCGCGGTCGGAGGCGTCGCACTCGGCCACGACGGCCTGGGCGCCCAGCGCGGTGAGGTCGTCGACGAGCTGCTGCGCACCGGGTGCGGCCATGCCCCGGCGGCTGACGACGACGATGTTCTCCACACCGCTGCGGGCCAGCCAGCGGGCGGCGTGCCCACCGAGCGCGCCGGTGCCGCCGGTGACGAGCGCCGTGCCGTACGGCTGCCACGGGTTGGCGGGCTGGCTGTCGCCGAGCGGGACGCGGGTGAGCCGGCGGGCGAGCAGGCCAGTCGGCCGTACCGCGATCTGGTCCTCGTCCCCGGCGGTGGTGAGGGCCGCGACGAGCAGGTCGGCGCAGCGGTCCTCGACGGCCTCGGGCAGGTCCACGAGCCCGCCCCAGCGCTGCGGGTGCTCCAGCGCGGCGACCCGGCCGAAGCCCCAGACCAGCGACTGCACCGGGGAGCGCAGCAGGTCGGCCATACCGACGGACGCGGCGCCGGAGGTGACGCTCCACATCGGCGCGCGCAGGCCGATGTCGCCGAGGGCCTGGAAGAGCGCGACGGTGGCGGCGAAGCCGCCGGGCACGGAGGGGTGCAGCGGGTGGGCCAGTTCGTCGAAGGCGAGCAGCGAGACCACGCCGGCGACCTCGGCGGTGGCGTCGCCGCCCGGTGCGGCGGCCAGCGCCTCCCGCAGCAGCTTCCCGAACTGGTCGCGGTCGACGTCGGGCGTGGACACGGCCACCGGGACGAGGGTCGCGCCGGCCGCCGCGAACGCCTCGACGCAGGTGTCCTGCCATGGCTCGATGATGTCGCCGGTCGGCAGGACCACGACCCAGGTGCCGTCCATGCCCCGGTTGGCGACGCCGGTCAGCGGCTTCCAGGTGTCCTGGTAGCGCCAGCTGTCGATGTCGGCCTGCCGGCGCCGCTGCCGGCGCCAGGAGGCGAGCATCGGCAGGGCCGGCAGCAGCGCGTCGAGGACCTCGTGTGCCGGGGTCTCCTCGGTGGCGATGGTCTCGGCGAGGGCCGTGACGTCCCCGCTCTCGACTGCGGCCCAGAAGCCCGCGTCGCCCGGGTCGCCGCTCATGCCCGACAGCAGGCTCTCCAGGTCGGGCCCGCCGCTGCCGTCGAGCCAGTACCGGTGGTGGTCGAAGGCGTAGGTGGGCAGGTCGACGGTGGCCGCGCTCGACGAACGTGGTGTACCCGGCAGCCACAGCCGTCCGCACGGCCGCGTCGAAGAGCACAGTCTGCCGCAGATTGTCGTACCAGTAGTCAGCGGTCATGGTGAGCGGGTCAGCCCACTCGCCCGTGAGGGTGGAGACCAGCCGGGTGTGGCCGGCCCGCGGGGTGACGCCGGCCAGGTCCGCGCGAAGCTGCTCGGCCACCTGCTGCACGGCCTCGGAGTGCGACGCGTAGTCCACGGGGATCAGCCGGGCGCGGACGCCCTGCGCCTGGCACGCCTGCACGAGGTCGGCCACGGGCTGCGGCGGGCCGGACACCACGACGGTGGACGGCCCGTTGACGGCCGCGACACCGACACCCGGGAACTCCCCCAGGCGCTCGGCAACCGCGTCGGCCGACAGGTCGATCGACGCCATCGTCCCGGTCCCCCGCAGCACCGTCAGCGCCCGCGACCGCAACGCCACTGCCCTCGCAGCGTCCTCCAGGCTCAGGATCCCGGCGACACAGGCCGCGCCGATCTCGCCCTGCGAGTGACCGATCACCGCGTCCGGGACGACGCCCGCCGCGCGCCACACGGCCGCCAGGGCGATGCCGACGGCCCACAGCACGGGCTGCACGACCTCGACCCGCTCCAGCCACGACTCGTCGTCACCGGTCAACACCCCGACGAGGTCCACGTCGAGGTACGGCGCCAGGGCCCGCTGGCACTCGGCCAGCTTCGCGTCGAACACCGGCGTACGACCGACGAGCCCGGCCGCCATCCGCGCCGACTGCGCCCCCTGACCCGGGAACACGAAGACGGGACCTGCGCCGGCGCTGGTGACCGTACCGCTGACGAGGTTCCCTGCCGGCTGGCCGGCGGCGAGGGCGTCCAGCCCGGCCAGCAGCTCGTCGGCGGTCGACCCGACGACGGCGGCACGGTGGTCGAACGTCGAGCGGGTGGTGGCCAGCGACCAGCCGACCGCCGCCGGATCGATCTCGCCGCGTCTGCGCAGGAAGTCCGCGAGCCGGGCCGCCTGCCCGCCCAGGGCGGTCCTCGACCGGGCCGACACCGGCCAGAGGGTCACGTCCGAGGCGACCAGGTCCGGCCGGCGCGCGGGCTCGACGGCGCCGGTCCCGTCCGCCTGCTCGCCGTCGACGGTCGCCGCCTCGGCGACGCGCGGGCGGTACTCCTCGAGGATGACGTGGGCGTTGGTGCCGCTGACCCCGAAGGAGGAGACGCCGCCGCGGCGGGGGCGGTCCAGCTCCGGCCACGGCTTGGACTCGGTGAGCAGGGAGACCGCCCCGGACGTCCAGTCCACGTGCGGGGACGGCTCGTCGATGTGCAGGGTCTCCGGCATGACGCCGTTGCGCAGCGCCATCACCATCTTGACCAGACCTGCGACGCCGGCGGCGCTCTGGGTGTGGCCGATGTTCGACTTCACCGAGCCCAGCCACAGCGGCCGGTCCGCCGGGCGGTCCTGCCCGTACGTGGCGATGAGCGCCTGCGCCTCGATCGGGTCGCCGAGGGTAGTGCCGGTGCCGTGCGCCTCGACCATGTCGACGTCGGCGGTGGAGAGCCGGGCGTTGGCGAGGGCCTGGCGGATGACCCGCTGCTGGGAGGGGCCGTTGGGGGCGGTGAGCCCGTTGGAGGCGCCGTCCTGGTTGAGGGCGCTGCCCCGGATCACGGCGAGGACCGGGTGGCCGTTGCGTTCGGCGTCGGCCAGCCGCTCCACGACGAGCACGCCGCCGCCCTCGCCCCAGCCGGTGCCGTCCGCGCCGGCCGCGAAGGCCCTGCACCGGCCGTCGACGGACATGCCGCGCTGCCGGGAGAAGACGACGAACACGCCGGGGGTGACCATGACGGTGACGCCACCGGCGATGGCCAGGTCGCACTCGCCGCGGCGCAGCGCGTTCACGGCGAGGTGCAGGGCCACCAGCGAGGAGGAGCAGGCGGTGTCCACGGTGACGGCCGGGCCGTTGAGGCCGAGGGTGAACGAGATCCGGCCGGACGCGACGCTTGTGGTGTTGCCGGTGCCGATGTACATGTCGACGCCCTCGGGCACGTGCGGCAGACCCATGCCGTAGTTCGAGGTGCTCAGCCCGACGAAGACACCGGTGGAGCTGCCGCGCAGCGACAGCGGGTCGATGCCGGCCCGCTCGACGGCCTCCCAGGACGTCTCCAGCAACAACCGCTGCTGCGGGTCCATGGCGAGGGCCTCACGCGGCGAGATGCCGAAGAGGGACGGGTCGAAGTCGCCGGCACCGTCGAGGAACCCGCCGATGCGGGTGTAGCTCTTACCCGGCTTGTTGGGATCGGGGTCGTAGAGCGCCTCCAGGTCCCACCCCCGGTCGTCGGGGAACTCGGTGAGCGCGTCCCGGCCGTCGGCGACGAGCTCCCACAGGTCCTCCGGCGACCGGACGCCACCGGGGAAGCGGCAGCTCATGGAGACGATGGCCAGCGGCTCCTGATCCCGGGCCTCGACGGTCTGCAGCTTGCGCTTGGTGTCGTGCAGGTCTGCGGTCACCCGCTTGAGGAAGTACCGCAGCTTGTCGTCGCTCATCGGGTGGCCCCTGCCTCGATCCGAAGGTTGGTCATCTCAGGAGATTCCAAACTCTTTGCTGATGAAGTCGAAGATCTCGTCGTCGCTGGCCGAGTCGAGGTCTGGCCGGTCCGGTTCGACGGAGGGCCCGGCCGCAAGGTCGGACGCCTTGGCGAGCAGGTCCTGCATCCGGGCGGTGAACCGGGCGCGGGCCGCCGGGTCGAGCGGGATGGCGGTGAGCAGGCTCTCCACCGTGTCGATGCCCTGGAAGAGCGGTTGGGTGGAGGGCGCCGCGTCGGCGGCGATCTCGCTTGTCAGCTTCTCGGCGAGCGCCGTCGGCGTCGGGTAGTCGAAGACGAGCGTCGCCGGCAGCCGCAGGCCGGACAGGTTGTTGAGCCGGTTGCGCAGGTCGACGGCGGTGAGTGAGTCGAATCCCAGGTCGGTGAAGAGCCGGTTCGGGTCGACCGCGTCAGGGCCGGCGTGGCCGAGGACGGCGGCGATGTTCGCCCGTACCACGTCGAGCACCACCTTGAGCCGCTCCGGAGCGGCCAGTCCGGCGAGCCGCTGGCCGAGTTGGACCCCGCCGGAGCGGGCACCGGTGGCGTCCACGGAGCGCCGCAGCGGCACCCGGACCATGGCCCGGAGGATGGGCGCGAGGGTGCCGCCCTCCGCCTGCCCGCGCAGCGTCCCGACGTCCAGGCGCATCGGCAGGACGGCCGCCGCGTCGAGCCGCCACGCGGCGTCGAAGAGATTCAGCGCCTGCTCGGTGGCCAGGCCGGTGGCGCCCTGC
This sequence comes from Micromonospora globosa, assembly GCF_000717585.1. NCBI lineage: Bacteria > Bacillati > Actinomycetota > Actinomycetes > Micromonosporales > Micromonosporaceae > Micromonospora > Micromonospora globosa. The sequence goes on along the minus strand of NZ_JNZR01000002.1, from coordinate 2,669 downwards.
TCGGCCATCCGTCGCACGTCGTCGTCGCCGAGGTGACCCGTCATGCCGCTGGCCTGCTCCCACAGGCCCCAGGCGAGCGAGTTGCCGGCGAGCCCACGTGCCCGGCGGTGCGCCGCGAGGGCGTCGAGGAAGGCGTTCGACGCCGCGTAGTTGGACTGGCCGGCGCTGCCCAGCGTGGCCGCCGCCGAGGAGAACAGGACGAAGGCCGCGAGGTTCGCGTCGGCCGTGAGGCGGTGCAGGTGCCAGGCGGCGTCGATCTTCGGCACGGCGACCGCGTCCACCCGGTCGGGGGTCATCGACTCCAGCACGCCGTCGTCGAGGACGCCGGCGGCGTGCACCACGGCGGTGAGCGGGTGCGCCGCGGGCACCCCGGCCAGCAGCGCCGACAGGGCCTCGGGGTCGGCGGCGTCGCAGGCCACGACGGCCACCTCCGTACCGGTGCCGGCGAGTTCGGTGACCAGGTCGCCGATCCCCTCGGCCGCCGCGCCGCGCCGCCCGGCCAGCAGCAGGTGCCGTACGCCGTGGCTGGTGGCGAGGTGGCGGGCCAGGATGCGGCCCAGCACGCCGGTGCCGCCGGTGATCAGCACGGTGCCGGCCGGGTCGATCCCGCCGGGCAGCGGCTCGACGGCGGCCGGAACCCGGCCGAGCCGTGGCGTGCGGACCTGCCCGTCGCGCACGGCGAGCTGCGGCTCGCCGGAGGCGATGGCGGCGGCCACCGCGGCGGCGCTGTCCGGGGCGTCGTCGAGGTCGACGAGCTGGCACCGGCCCGGGTGTTCGAGCTGGGCGGTGCGCAGCAGGCCCCAGACGGGGGCCTGGCGCAGGTTCACCGGCTCCTGCTCCCCTGCCGCGACTGCGTTCCGGGTGACGAGCACCAGCCGCGAGTCGGCGAACCGGTCGTCGGCGAGCCAGGTCCGCAACGCGGCGAGCGTACGGTGCGTGGTGGCCCGCGCCTGTGCGGCGAGCTCCGGGTCCGTCGGGTCCCCGGCGTCGCCGACCGGGACGATCACCGCCTCGGGCGTCGGCTCACCCCCGGCGAGCAGGTCGCCCAGCGAGTCGAGCCCGACGTCGGTACGCACCCGGGCACCGGCCGCCTCGCAGGCGGCGCTGAGCGCCAGGTCGTCGCCGAGCGCCACCCAGCGGGTGGCCGCCGGCACTGGGCCGGTTGGCACCGGCAGCACCGGCCAGTCCACCTGGAACAGCGACTCGTGCCGGCCGGAGCGGGCCGCGCCGAGGGAGTCCCCGGAGACGCGGCGCATGATCAGCGAGTCGACGTGCAGCACCGGGGCGCCGGTGGCGTCGGCCACCTGGAAGGAGACGCCGACCTCGCCGGCCGCGGCGACGCGTACGCGCAGGGCGGTGGCCCCGGCGGCGAGCAGGGAGACCCCGGTCCAGGCGAACGGCAGACGGGGCACGCTGGCGTCGGCGCCGTCGCCCATCCGGCCGAGGAAGCCGCCGATCGACATGGCCTGCAGCGCGCCGTCCAGCAGTGCCGGGTGCACGCCGAAGCGGCCGGCCGTGGCGTGGTGGTCGGCGGGCAGCTCGACCTCGGCGAAGACCTCGTCGTCGCGGGTCCACGCGGCGCGCAGGCCACGGAACGCCGGTCCGTAGCCGAAGACGGTCGCCTCGATACCGGAGTAGAAGTCGTCGGACTCGACGCGTGTCGCGCCGGGCGGCGGCCAGACCCCTAGGTCGAAGGCGGGCGCGGCGTCGGCCGGCTGCGGGCCGAGCAGACCGGTGGCGTGGCAGGTCCAGGCGACGTCGGCGAGGATCTCGTCCGAGCCGTCCCGGTAGGGCCGGGAGTAGAGCTGGACGGTACGCCGCCCGTCGTCGTCCCGGTCGCCGACCGTCAGCTGCACCTGGAGCGCGCCGAGTTCGGGCAGGACGAGCGGGGCGAGCAGGGTCAGCTCCTCCACCGTCGGGCAGCCGGCCTGCTCACCGGCGTACGTGGCCAGTTCGACGAAGGCGGTGCCGGGCAGCAGGATGTTGTCCATCACCCGGTGCTCGCCGAGCCACGGGTGGGTACGCACCGACAGCCGCCCGGTGAAGACCATCCGCTCGCTGTCGGGGAAGGTCAGCGCGGCGCTGAGCAGCGGGTGCCCGGCGTCCTGGAGGCCGGCGGAGGCGACGTCCTGCGCCCGGTGCACCGGCGGCTCGACCCAGTACCGCTGGTGGTCGAAGGCGTACGTGGGCAGTGCGACGGTGTCGGTCTCGGCGAGTACGGCCGTCAGGTCGACGGGCAGACCGATCGTGTGCGCGGTGGCGAGGTTCGTCAGCAGCCGCGTCGCGTCGTCGTCACCGCGGCGCAGACTGCCCAGCGTGTGCCCGCTCACGCCGGCGTCGTCCAGGATCGCCGTGACCGGCATCGCCAGCACCGGGTGCGGAGAGATCTCCACGAACGTGGTGTGACGTCCGCCGTCATCGACGCCGGGTCCACCCAGTCCCCGGTGAGCGTCGACACGAGGCGGGTGTGGCCCGGCTGCGGCGTCACGTCGGCCAGGTCGGCGCGCAACTGCTCCGCGACGTCCTGCACCGCCGCCGAATGCGACGCATAATCCACCGGAATCAACCGCGCCCGCACCCCGTCGGCCTGACACGCCTCCACCAGGTCGGCAACCGGCCGCGGCGGACCCGACACCACCACCGTCGACGGACCGTTCACCGCCGCAACG